>NZ_JBQCGQ010000248.1:0-14548 GCF_051955515.1 Sinomonas sp. | reverse complement strand
GGACGACGACGGCGCACCCAGCAAACGTGACGGCGCCACCAGGTGCCCCGCGCCCCACCGCCGCCACCACCGCCACACGCCAAAGACCGGGCGCCCCACCTTCGGGGCACCCGGCCTTTGGTCATGGCGCGTCCTGGCTTGTCAGCTCGAGGACGACGACGGCTGCTCGCCGTCCTCGCTTCTCATCTCCTTGACCTCGGAGCGCAGGATCCGCATGGACTGGCCAAGGGCGCGCGCCATTGCCGGGAGCTTGGGTGCCGCAAACAGCAGG
The DNA here is from genome assembly GCF_051955515.1 of Sinomonas sp. GTDB lineage: Bacteria > Actinomycetota > Actinomycetes > Actinomycetales > Micrococcaceae > Sinomonas. The sequence goes on along the minus strand of NZ_JBQCGQ010000248.1, from coordinate 14,277 downwards.
AGCGCCACAACGACGATGATGATGATCGGCCAGGGGCTATCGAAGAGTCTTCCCACGGTAGGTCCTTTCTGGTGGTCAGCCAGCGGTCGCGGTGGTGCGTCCGCCGGCGGCACTGAGGGTCCCCGCGAGCGGCGAGCCACCAGCGACGGTGATCTGCGTGACGGTGCTCGCACCCGGCGCGAGCACCGCGGCAACCGGGACGGCGAATTTGCTCGGATCCCGGCCGATCACCTGGGCGGGCTTGCCCGAAGGGGTGCTGACGGCATGGATGCGCACGTCGCGCGCGGTTCCGGGTCCGTCGTTGCGCACCGTCAGAGCCCACGTCGTCGCGCCCCCGGAGTAGGTCTTGGCCAGGGAGGCGGTGAGCTTTGCGGCCGCAGATGGGGCACCCTCGTCGACCTCGAGGACCAGCGTGTCCCACCCCGGACCCTTCCCGGCCGGAGCCGGCGCACCGTGGGCGAACGTGATGGTGTTCTCCCCCGCGACGAGCAGGCTGGCCGGGAACGACAGCACCGCCGTGCGGGGGTAGCCGCTGCGGTCTGCCTGCCGGGCGATGGTGGAGTCGTTGTTGTTGGGGAGGGACCCAGTGATCGCTGAGGAATTGCCGTTGACAGCCACGGTGGGAGCGCCGCCCTGCTGCATCGCCGTCGCGACCGTAAGGTACGCCGTCCCCGTGAAGGCACGCTCGAGGGCGAACCGGACGGTCCACGTGCCCCGGTTCGTCTGGGCGTAATACCAGTCGGTGGGTTCCCAGCTCTGGCCGATGGTGAACGTCAGGTCGGCCGGAATGGCGGCGGGCTTCTCGTAGCCTCGCGGCTTCGCGGTCACTGGGGACTTCGTGGACAGCGCGTACTCGCCGGCGGTGCGATCCGATCGACCGATCTGCCACAGGAAGGTCCCATGCGCCCCAGGGCTCCAGACGATCTCACCCAGATCCTGCTGGCCCCCGCGGACGACGACGCCGGGCTGGCGATAGAGGTCGGTGACCGATCCTTCGGCGGGCTGGATATAGAGCACATAGGCTCCCGGGGCCGTACTGCCGGGCTGCCACGCCGGTGGGATGCCGGGGAGCTCGAAGCGGCCGTCGCCGTCGGTCCTCACGAAGTAGGTCGGTTCGGCAATGGGGAAGACGCTCTCGCTGTCCTGGGTGGAGAGGATCACGTGGAAGTCCGAGGCGGGGCGCCCGTCCGCGAGGCGCACCCGTCCCGTCAGAGTCGTGCGCTGGGCCTGCGAGGGGTAAAGGGAATCGGCTACCCACGGGGCTCCGGCCCGATGCTCGCTGATCTCGGCCTGGGCCATGCGCGCGGCTTCCGCGATCATCGCGTCCGGCGTGGCTGGGTCGCCCACCGTGAAGAAGGTCAGCCAGGGCCCGTACAGACGCCGGTATCCAGCCGGAATGGCATAGCCGGGCTCGCCGTAGTGGTTGCGGGAGAAGTAGTTCAGGATCAAGGCGTCCTGGTGGATGGCCAGGTCCTGGTGCTGCGGACCGGCGCCGTAGAAGGCGCACAGGGTGTCATCGGTGACGCCGCCGAGCGGGGTGAACCACGCCCCGAAGCCATGCCCGAAGTGCCCGAACATCGGGTTCTCGTGGTGGTACAGGCTCCAGTCGTACTTGCTGTAGACGCTGCCGGCCGGCAGATTTCCCGAGTTGCTGTCGGGGCTGGGCAGATTCGGGTTGTTGACCCCATCGACTCGCCACGTCTCATCCTGAACGCTCTGCTGTGTGGCGAGGTAGGCGTACGTTGGCTGCTGCCCGGCACCGCGCTCCCAGTTGTAGGCGTGGTCCAGGACGCTGCGGTCCCATCGGGTGTTCATCCGGACCTCGCTGATGGAGGTGTCGGTCACCGCCGTCATGATGTCGTACCCGTAGATGCCGCGATGACCGGAGCGCATCACCAGATGGTGCTCGTGTCGCAAAGGGGTGCTCGTCGTGTCCACGAACGCGACCTCGACCAGCCCGGGCTCCGCCCGCAGGACGTCCACCCTCGAACAGACCAGGCGCGTCTTGCCGCCGGAGGCGTCGACGTAGAAGGAGTGCTGGCGATCGGGGTCACGCGGATCCACGCCGTTCAGGTTGTGGGCGAGCTCGGTGCCGGCGACCACGACCGACGTCGCCGTGATGGAGACGTCCTGCCAGCCTGTCTTGACGCCAACGTCATCCCGCCCGAAGGTGGCACGGACAAGACCGTTGTCCAAGACCAGCTCGGGCACCTCGGCCGGGAACACATAGCTTCCCACTGTGGCGGGCGAACCGCCGATCAGGACCTTCACGCCTTCCCCCGCTGCCTGCGTCGTCGCGGCGGTCGCGGCCTGCACTCCGGCCTGGCTTGCGAGCGCTGCCCCTACCGCGACCCCGCCGAGCCCCTGGACGACCCTCCTGCGCGTCACTCCCCGCATGCTCTGCATCTCGTCTGACTTCTGTGGCTGCATCTCTGGCTCCTCGGTGAGCTCGTTCAGACTTCCGGAAAGCGGTTTCCGGACGGATTGAAACGATTATTCCGAGAGGGAGGCGGAGAAGTCAATGCGCAAAAACGCTTGCGCCGTCAGTCTTGCAGGGTCCACACCCTGCAAAGCTGACGGCGCAAGAGAAGTTCCGAAAAAGGGCGGAACGCCGCGCTCAGAGGGCCCCTACGTCGGGAGCCCCGCGTACGAGTGCAGGCCCGAGAAGTACATATTCACGACCGTGAAGTTGAAGATCACGCACAGGTAGCCGACGATCGAGAGCCATGCGGCACGGGTCCCCGTCCAGCCACGCGTAGCACGGGCGTGGAGGTACGCCGCATACACGACCCAGATGACGAAGCTCCAGACTTCTTTCGTGTCCCAGCCCCAGAAGCGGCCCCACGCCTTCTCGGCCCAGATCGAGCCGAACATGACCGTGAGCGTCCAGCCGACGAACGCAATCGTGTTGATGCGATAGCTCAACGTCTCGAGCGTCAGTGCGCTGGGGACCAGCCGCAGGAAGCCCCCGCGGTCCTCGCCGCCCGCCGCAATCTTCGCCTCGCGCCGCGACTGGATGAGCTGGAGGACGCCCATCGAGAACGTCAGCGTGAAGAGAGCCGAGGAGAGCACCGCGATCGACACGTGGATCACCAGCCAGTAGCTCTGCAGCGCGGGAACGAGGTGCCCGACCGGGGTCCAGAAGGCCACCGCGGCGGCCACCATCATGACGACCGCGAGGCCCAGGACGAACGTGCCGAGGAAGCGCAGATCCCGCCTGATGAGGGTGATGAGGAAGACGGCCACCACGAGGAACGCGCCGGTGGTGCAGAACTCATACATGTTGCCCCATGGCACGCGGCCTGCTGCGACGCCTCGCGTGACCACGCCCGCGGCGTGGATCAGGAGGCCCAGGATGCTGAGCGCCACGCCCACGCGGGCGGCGTTGCGCCGCGTCGTATAGGCGAGACCCCCGTCTGCCACCTCGGCGATGCGCGCCTTGGCGGAGGACGACGGCGGAACCGGGCTGCCGCCGTCGTCCGCGCCTTTCGCCGCGCCCGCCATCGCGGGGACTTTCTGCTTCTCCGCCAGGAGGGCGGCGTCGCGCTGGGCGGTCTTGCCGCTCGTCGCCATGTCCCACGCGAAGGCGAGGAACGCGACGACGTATGTTCCGGCGGCGAGCAGCATGAAGAGCTCGCTGTACTCGCCGAGGGTCTGGTTGATGGGGAGCATCACGAGCCCTTCCCTGAAGTTGACTGTGTCCTATTCTCCGCCTGGAGCCCCCAGACCTTCGAAAGGGCGGAATGGATGGCCCTGCCCTCCGCGGCGAGACCGTGGTCCTCGCCGCGGGCCAGAAGCCCGTATTCGACCATGGTGCGGCCGTCCTCGTGGTCGCCCAACCGCAGCCACAGGCGGCGGCGCGGGACGAAGAGCGAGGCGATGAGCCCGGCGAGGGAGAACAGCCCGAAGCCGAGCGCCCACACCTGACCGGGGTTGTGATGGATGTCCAGCGCCACGTACCGCTTGAGCCCGTCGAAGCTGATGGAGCCCTGGCCGTTCGGCAGCGTGTACGTCTGGCCTGCGTCGAGCACGATGCCGCCTGCTGGCTTGTCCCGGCCGTTGACCTGGGTGAGCTTGGAGACGTCCAGTGCGAAGACGTTCTGCGGCGCGCCCTTGTCGAGGCCGAGGTCCCCCACGTAGGAGTTGAGGTTGAGCTCTGGGTTGAGCGGGTCCGGGTCGGCGCTGTAGGCCACCCCGCTGGAATCCTTGACGGAGGCCGGGAGGAAGAACCCGACAAAGCCGAGCTGGGTCGGCTTCGCGTCGGGAGCTTTGATGACGAGCGTGGACGTGTACACGGCGTCAGTCGGGAGCGAAGGGATCGGACCTTGGAACGCGATCTTGCCGTCGCCCCCACGGACCGTGACCACGGGAGCGTAGCCATTGCCCACGAGGTAGACGCTCGTCCCGCCGACGTTGACCGGGTCGTTGACCTTGAGCGTCTGCTGCTTCGCCTCCGATCCGGGCGAGTCCTTCGTGGTGAGCGAGGCCGTGAAGTCGAGCGGCTGGCCGAAGTGCCCGGGAGACTCGCGGTCGTAGCGGACGTCGAACTTGTCGAGCTGGATCGAGTACGGCTGGAGCCACGACGACTGGAAGTCCGTCCCCGGATTGAACTGGTCGTAGCCCACGAGGGTGTTGACGAACGTGTCCCCCTCCACAAGAGTCCGCTGGCCGCTGTAGCCGAAGAGGCCGCCGATCGCGACCGAGACGAGCACGCCCACCAGGCCGCTGTGGAAGCACAGGTTCCCCAATTCGCGCAGGTAACCCCGCTCGGCGCCGACCGAGGCGAGCGCATCCTTCCCATCGGCCGGGCGGAGGTCCACGCGGTACCCGCGCTTCTTGAGCACGGACGCGGCCTGCTTCGCAGCCTCCTCCGCGCCGAGGCCTTCCTCGGGGGGGACCACGAGGGTTCCGTAGACGGGCAGGCGCGAGAGCCGCGCCGGCGTGCGGGGCGGCTTCGAGCGCCAGGCCTTCCAGTGCGCGATGGCCCGCGGGATCACGCAGCCGATGAGCGAGATGAACAGCAGCAGGTAGATCGCCGAGAACCAGACCGACGAATACACGTCGAACATCTGGAGCTTGTCGAGGATCGGCCCGTAGTCCGGATGGTCCTTGAGGTACTGCGTGACCGCGGCCGGGTCGACGGGGCGCTGCTTGAACAGCGATCGGGGCACGGCCGCGACGGCAAGCAGCAGGAGCAGGAAGAGCGCGGTCTTCATGCTCGTCAGCTGCGTCCAGGCCCACCGCAGCATGCCGAGGAAGCCGAGGACGGGGAGGGCGACGTCGTCCCGCGTCCGCTGCTTCTTCGGCTTCTTGGGCGTCTTCGAGTTCTGGGTCTTCAGGCTCATCAGATGGGCGGCCTCACGGTTCCGATCCACAGCTGCAGCTGCGAAATCCAATGGCTCCAGACGCCCGAGACGATGAGCACGCCGATGAGGATCAGCATGCCCCCGCCGAAGGCCTGCAGAGCCCTGCGGTGCTTCTTGAAGAATTTGAGCGCGCCCATGCCGCGCCGGAACGCGAGGGCGATCAGGAGGAACGGCACGCCCAGCCCGAGGCAGTAGACAAAGGTCAAGAAGGCGCCCTTGTACGCGGTCGGGCCGTCCGTGAAGGCCAGCAGCTGGACCGAGGCGAGGGTCGGGCCGATGCACGGAACCCAGCCGAGGCCGAACGTCACCCCGAGCAGGGGCGCGCCCCAGAGGCCTGCGGGAGGCTTCGCGTGAACCCGCGCCTCGCGCTGGAAGATCCCCAGCCCGCCCATGAACACGATGCCCATGAGGACGACGACGATGCCCAGCACGCGCGTCAACCACACCTGCGAGGTCGCGAGCCACGAGCCGAGCTGGCCGAACACTGCCCCGGTTGCCACGAACACGACCGTGAAGCCCAGCACGAACAGCCCGATGCCCGCGACCATTCGGCCGCGCTTCTGCTTCTCGAGGTCCACGCCCGTCAGGCCGGTGACATAGCCGAGGTATCCAGGGACCAGCGGAAGGACGCAGGGCGAGACGAAGGAGACGACGCCCGCGAGGAGCGCCACGGGCACGGCGAGCAGGAGGGAGCCGTTCAGGACGGCATCGCTGAAGCTGTTCCCGCCCACGCTACTCGGCCGCCGCGGACTGGATGAGGGCCTTGAGGGTGCCCTTGTCGAGCTCCCCGAGGATGCGCGCTGAGACCCGGCCCTGCTTGTCCAGGACGAGGGTCGTGGGGACGGCTCCCGGCGGCACCATGCCGGACACCGCGAGCAGGACCTTGCCATCCTGGTCGTTGAAGCTCGGGTACGTGATCCCGAAGTTCTGCTCGAACGCCTGCGCTGTGCCCTGCTCGTCCCTGAGGTTCACGCCGTAGAAGCCCACGCCCTGGGACGCGAACTCGTCGTGCAGGGCTTTGAGGCTCGGGGCCTCGACCCGGCACGGCGCGCAGGCCGCGAACCAGAAGTTCAGGACCGTCACATGCCCGGCGAAGCTCGCCGAGTCGACCTTCGTACCGTCGTACAGGGTGCCGGTGAACGCGACGGGCGGCTTGCGCTGGTCCTTCGCGTACTCGGTCACCGAGCCGTCGCCGGCAACGTAGTTCTTGTTGTCCCCTGCACGGGCCTGGGCGGCGAGGGGATCGTTGGACGCACAGCCGGCGAGGACCGCGGCAGCCACGGCTGCCGCGGGGAGGCCCGCTGCGAGGGAGAGGAAGCGACGACGAGTGTGGTCAGAGCTGGCCATTCATGCCCCCGGGGTAGTCGCGGCGCCGGGCAGGAGCGCGGCGGCGGGCTCGGCGTAGCGGAGCGAGACGACCGCGCCGCTCGCTGCATCGACGGTGAGGCTTGTGACGGACGCAAGCGTGCATTCGCGCATCCGCGGGTCGTGCCACAGCGCGCGGTTCTGGACTTTGAGCCGGGTCACCCAGATCGGGAGCTGATGGCCCACCAGAATTGCCTGGGCCCCGTCACCGCCGCGGTCGACGGCGGTCCTCGCCGCATCGGTCACCGCGGCCAGGACTCGGGTCGCCTGGGCTTGATACGGCTCGCCCCACGACGGGACGAACGGGTTCACGAGATAACGCCAATGGCGCGGCTTCGCGAGCTCGGCGCGGCTCACGCGCAAGCCCTCGAAGACGTTCTCGGCCTCGTTGATGCGCGGCTCGGTCTCGATCTCGAGGCCGAGCGCGGCGGCAGTGGGGGCCGCGGTCTCCTGGGCCCGCGTCAGAGGTGAGGCCGCGAGATAGACGAACCGCGCGCCGTCGTCCGCCTTCTGCAAGAAGTATTCGGCGACGCATTCCGCCATCTTTCGGCCCCGCTCGGAGAGGTGGAACTCCGGGAGCCGCCCGTACAGCACACCGGTCGGATTGTGGACCTCGCCGTGGCGCAGCAGATGGACGGTGGAAGAGGGCATGACATCCAGTTTCTCAAATCGGAGAGGCTGCGGGAAATCGTCGGGCAGCTGCGGGACGTCCCCGGACTCCTCTCATTCTACGAGCAGTAGAACTACAGGGCGTTCCCGAGAGTTCCCTGTGAAGTCAGACACAGGGGGTAGCGGAACATGCATTTGCATGGATAGTATGGAGGCATTGATTGACGCTTCAACAATTACCCCCACTAAGGAGATCATCATGACCGTCCCCTCGGGCATCACCACCGGCATCTGGACCCTCGACATCGCCCACAGCGACGTCGCCTTCACCGTCCGGCACGCCGGCATCAGCAAGGTCCGCGGACGCTTCACCGACGCCGCCGCGACCGTCAACGTTGGCCACAGCCTCGCCCAGACCAAGGTCGAAGCCACCGTGAAGACCGCCTCGTTCGATTCCGGCGACGCCAACCGCGATGGCCACGTCAAGAGCGCCGACTTCTTCGACGTCGAGGAGTACCCGGAGATGACCTTCGTCTCCACCGCGATCGAGCACAACGGCGAGTCCTACGACGTGACGGGCGACCTCACGATCAAGGGCGTCACCCAGCAGATCACCATCGAGACCGAGTTCAACGGCGTGGCCGTCGACCCGTTCGGCACGACCCGCGCCGGCATCTCCGGCGAGACCACCATCTCCCGCAAGGAATTCGGCCTCACCTGGAACGCAGTCCTCGAGACCGGCGGCGTCCTCGTGAGCGACAAGGTGGTCATCTCGCTCGACCTCGCGTTCACCGCTCCCCAGGCCTGATCTCCGCCCTGGGAGCAAGTTCGCAGGGCTCTCGCAGCGCCGATCCGGAAATCCCGGATCGGCGCTGTTGTTTTTTCCTCTCGAATGACGGTACCTCCCGGTAATGTGAGCAGTGCGGGGACGGATGCTGGCCGTCCACAGGCCGACTGGAGGACGAGCCATGAGCACCTCATCACCACAGCCCGATCAGCCGCGCGACGACGAGGAACGTTCCGGTCCCGCCCAACCGCCCGGACCGCCGGAGCCAAAGGAGCCGCGGCCGGCACCGCGCTACGGGGAGTACGCCCCGGGCCAGCAGGCGCCCCCATACGGGCAGCCCCACTACGGACAGCAGCCGCCTTATGGCCAGCAGGCACCTTATGGCCAGCCTCCGCAGTACGGGCAATACGGCCAGGCACCTCAGTATGGCCAGCAGCCCCAATACGGGCAACAGCCCCAATACGGCCAGCCGCCTTATGGCCAGCCAGCGCAGCAGTACGGCCAGCCGGCGGGATACTGGGCGCCTCCGCAGGAGGCCCAGCGCAAGGCTGTCACGGTGGCGTTCTGGCTCCTCATCGCGACGGCAGTCGTCGAAGTGCTCATGGGGATCTTCGGGCTCGCGGTCAACATGAGCAATCTCTCCGCGTTCCGTACCATCTACGACGAGCAGACTGCCGGTCAGCCCTCGCAGATCAGCTTCGAGGAGTTCCGCAGCGTCCTGGTGACCGTACTGTGGGCGGCCTTCGTCGGCGCTATCGTCAACGCCGCCATCCTGGTGGTCAGCGCAATCTTCCTGCAGCGAGGACGCCGGTGGGCCCGGACGCTCGGAACTGTCTTCTTGGCCCTCACGATCTTCAGCTTCGTGGTGTCAGGTCTGTTCGCCCTGATCACCGTCGCCCTCGCGGTGGCGTCGATCGTGCTGCTGTTCCGACCCGGTGTCACGGCATACCTCAACGCCCACAACACTTTCGCCAATCCGTATACCGGGCCTCCGCGATCGTTCGGGAACCCGTACGGGCAGTAGCAGCTTCAGAAGGGGGAAACGCACATGACTGAAAACTACTCGGGCCCGTGGCCGAGCCAGGTGCCGACCGGGACGTTCCCCGGGATGCCCCAGACGGGGTTCCAGAGGCCGCGGACGGTCACTGCCGCGTTCTGGTGCCTTGTTGCCTCGGCGGTGCTCCCGTTGGTCCTCGTGCCGTACCAGATTCAGGTGTTCACCGACACGTTCACCACGGTCATGGCGGAGTACACCGTCCAGTCTCGGCGTCCGATTCCGCCGGGGCTGCTCGACCAGATCATGAACATCGCCGTCCCCTCGTTCTGGGTGGGCGCGCTCCTCGGCGCTGCCGTCGGGGTCCTCATCGCGTTGGGCATCCGCGCTGGCCGCAACTGGGTGCGCATCCTGCAGACCGTGTTCGCCGCCTTGAGCCTGCTCAGCGTCCTTCTGGGAGCCGTGCTCATCCTCAGTCTCGGAACGCAGATGGTGGGCGAACTCGCCCGATCCTTCCCTGTGTACATCGTGAGCGCCGCGACGACCACCGCATACATCGTGGCCACGGTGCTCGAGTGGCTTCCGCCGTCGAACGCCTACTTCTCGCTCGCGAAAGCCGCGCGCGGCGGCTACGTTCGCTGATCCCCGCGAAGGCTAGTCCACCGTCGTACCGGCTGCAGGTTCGCCGTGCTCGTCCTCCCCGGAGTGGCCGCCCGCCTCGCCGCGCTGAGCGTGGTAGGCGAGGATCTGCAGCTCAGTCGCCATGTCCACCTTCCGGAGGGTGACCCCCCGCGGCACCTGGAGAATGGTCGGCGCAAAGCTCAAGATGCTGCGCACTCCTGCCGCGACCACCCGGTCGCAGGCTTCCTGCGCCACCGAGCCGGGCAGTGCGAGAACGGCCATGTTCGCCTTCGTGCGCCGGAAGATCGCCTCGAGGTTGGCGGCGTCCGTGACGCGCAGCCATCCGACCTCGTTGCCGATCACCTGCGGGTCCGTGTCCAGCAGCGCGACCACCTCGAACCCCCGCGTCTCGAAACCGCCGTAGCGGGCCAGCGCGCGGCCCAAGTTGCCCGCCCCGACAATCGCCACGCGCCAATCGCGGGTGAGGCCCAATGCCGCCGAAAGGTGCTGGAGCAGGTTCTCCACTTCGTAGCCCACGCCCCGCGTCCCGTAGGAGCCCAGCTGCGAAAGGTCTTTGCGGAGCGTGGCGGAACTCACGCCGGATGCCTCCGCCAATTCATCGGACGAGACCCGCTCGACTCCCTCGGCCACAAAGCCGTTGAGCGCGCGGAGGTAGATCGTCAGGCGGGCGACGACGGCACTCGGCAGGCGCTTGGCGGCTGGCTCGGCGTCGGGCATCTTCGCGTGAGACGTCATCGCCGCGCTCCTCCCACATCTGCCGATTCGCCCCATGACCGGGCTGTTTCACTTTAGGACCGGGCCGGTCCGCCGCCAAAACTGGCCCCGCCACGAACAACGCCTGCGCCATGACCTCAGTCTCGCGCCGCTGCCTCGACTGTCCGCCGCAAGCGCGCCTCGTCGATCTTCCAGAAGTCCCGCTGCACGCCGTCGACCAGAACCACCGGGACTTCCTCGGCGAAGCGCTCGGTGAGGTCTGCGTCGTCGTCAATCAGCTGTTCGGACCACCCCAAGCCGAGCGATGCGGCAACTCGGCCCACGGTTTCGCGGGCCGCCTCGCAGAGATGACAGTCGCGGCGGGTCAGCAGAACGATCTCCGGGGCATGCATCGTTCCACGGTAGCGCGGGGCGATGGCCCACCATGACCAGCGCGGAGCGAGCCGCACCGAGTGATTAGACTCGGACCATGCCTGCCGAGAAGTTCGCGTCTGCCCCGGCGCGCCCAGCCCCGCAGGCACGGCCCGCCGAAGCTGCGTTCTTCGACGTGGACAACACCCTGATGCGCGGCGCCAGCATCTTCCACGTGGGCCGCAAGATGTACGAGCGGAAGGCCTTCACCCTGCGCGATGCCGCAGGGTTCGCGTGGAAGCAGTTCACGTTCCTCCTCCGCGGCGAGAAACTCGAGGACGTTCATTCGATTCAGGCGTCGGCCCTGGCCCTCGCGGCCGGCATCCGCGCCGAGGACGTCGCTACCGTGGGCTACGAGGTCTACGACGAGATGATCGAATCGCGCATCTGGCCCGGCGCGAAGGCCCTCGCCGAGCAGCATCTGCGCGTGGGTCGACGGGTGTGGCTCGTGACGGCGACGCCCATCGAGATCGCCTCCGTGATCGCCGAGCGCCTGGGGCTCACCGGAGCCTTGGGCACAGTGGGCGAGATCGAGAACGGCGCCTATACCGGCCGGCTCGTCGGCGAGATCCTGCACGGCCGTGCCAAGGCCGAAGCCGCTGCGGAACTCGCCGAGCGCGAGGGGTTGGACCTCAAGAGGTGTTGGGCCTACTCGGACTCGCATAACGACATCCCGCTGCTGAGCCTCGTCGGCCATCCCGTGGCGATCAACCCCGACGTCCGGCTGCGGCGTCACGCGAACGCCCACAACTGGCCCATCTACGATTTCCGGGCCGGGCGACGCGCCGCGACGCTCGGCCTCAAGCTCGCCACCGTCGGCGGGGCGATCTACGGACTCTGGCGCAGCTACACGCGCTTCCGCCGCTAACCCCGCCCACTCCTCTGTTTCGGGTACGCCAACTCACGATCTGGATCGTTTCGGGTACGCCAACTCACTTGGAGTATGGCTATGAGGGGCCGGTTGGTGCACCCGAAACGGCTGGGGGCGGCGGTTGGTGTACCCGAAACGGCAGCGAGGCCCGCCCCCGCAGTCGGGGACGGGCCTCACTTCACCTGCCTCTGCTGAGGCGTCGCGCCTACTTCTTGTTGCGGCGCTGGTGACGAGTCTTGCGAAGCAGCTTGCGGTGCTTCTTCTTGGCCATGCGCTTGCGGCGCTTCTTGATAACTGATCCCACAGAAGATCCTTACAGTAGTTGGAGTCCCGGGCCGCTGGCCGGGGCGCCCAGAGGCCGCTGCAACCAACTGCTGGTGACGTAACGTAAAACGTTCCTGAACAGAATACAGCACGCGAGACGTCACGCCGTTTCGGAGTGCCCCTCGACGGCAGCATGCCGAACGTACTCCTCGACCGCGGCCTCAGGCACGCGATACGAACGCCCGAAGCGAACAGCGGGCATCTCCCCCGAATGCACGAGCCGGTACACCGTCATCTTGGAGACCCGCATGACCGCCGCAACTTCGGCGACCGTGAGGAAGCGAGTGTTTGCGAACTCCCCCGATCCAGCCATCTTCAGTTCCTCGCTCGCCGTTGTGCCCTCACCTGCGCATTGCTTTTACTGTAGTTGCTGGAGGGACTCTTGTGAAAGTGGCATTTTCCGAGGTCAGACGGCGATCCTCCGGCTCCGTGCCGCACCCGCGAGGTGGCCGAGCACGTCCTCCGTGACGGCCCAGTCCATGCACGCGTCCGTGACGGATTGACCGTACACGAGCTGGTCCTTGCCCGCCGCGTGCGCGGCGACGTCGAGCGTCTGCGCCCCGCCGAGCAGGAAGCTCTCGAGCATGACGCCAGCGATCGCTCCCGAGGACGGCCCTCCGGCCGCGATCTGGGCCCCCAGCTCGAGGGCCACTTCGGCCTGGCGGTGGTGGTTCTTGCCGCTGTTCGCGTGGCTCGCATCGACCACCAAGCGCGGATTCAGGGCCTTGGCGGCGAGGGTGGCGGACGCCGCGACGACGGAGTCGGCGTCGTAGTTCGGGCCCGCCGCGCCACCGCGGAGCACAAGGTGAGTGTCCGCGTTGCCGGACGTTGCGACGAGGGCGGCGCGGCCGTCGTCGTCAATCCCCAGGAAGGCCTGAGCGGCGGAAGCCGCGCCGCAGGCGTCGATCGCGACCTGCAGGCCGCCGTCGGTCCCGTTCTTGAAGCCGACTGGCATCGAGAGGCCCGAGACGAGCTGGCGGTGGATCTGGCTCTCTGCCGTGCGCGCGCCGATCGCGCCCCAGGCGATGGCGTCGGCGGTGTACTGCGGCGAGATGGGCTCGAGGAACTCGGTGGCGGTCGGCAGACCGAGGCCGAGTACGTCGAGCAGCACGCGGCGGGCGGCGCGGAGGCCGGTCGCGATGTCGTGCGAGCCGTCGAGGTGCGGGTCATTGATGAGGCCCTTCCAGCCCACCGTGGTGCGCGGCTTCTCGAAGTACGTGCGCATCACCACGAGCAGGTCCTCGCGATGCTCGCGGGCGACGAGGGCGAGTCGCCGAGCGTAGTCGAGGCCCGCCTCGGGGTCGTGGATGGAGCAGGGGCCGACGACGACGAGCAGGCGGTCGTCAACGCCGTCGAGCACGGCGCGCACCTCGTCGCGGCTGCGGGCGATCGTGGCGGCGGCGTCGGCGGTCAGCGGGAGCTCTGCGAGGAGCTCTCGTGGGGTGGGCAGCGGGGCGAATTCGGCGACGCGGGCATTGCGGAGTGCGGGAGCTGCCTGGGCTGCGAGGGCTTGCGGGTTCATCGGTTCCTGTCTCTCTCCGACAGACCCCGCGTTCAGAGCCTGCCTGGAATGGCGAAGGGCAGGGACCGGAGTCCCTGCCCTGTCGGCTCTGAAGGTTGGTATGCGCGTATCTACGCTTGGCCCTCCAGAGCCAACGCAAAATACGCATACCAACGCTTGATCATGCGAGCACCTTACGGGATCCGCCACCCTCCCGCCAACCCTGCGGATCTGACGGCGCAACATTGAGGCACCCTGCGGAGGTGACGGCGCAACATTCAGGACAGGAGCTTCCGCAGCCACGCGAGCTGCCGGGCCACGTGGTGCTCTCCCCCGCCCTCGTGGTTGTTGAACGGGTACTCCTCGATGGACTTCTCGACGGCCACTGGGGAGGACTCGCCGTAGTTGTTGTACGTGGCGTAGACGGTCGACGGCGGGCACGTGGTGTCGCGGAGGGCCACCGAGAAGTACGCCGGGACGCGCGCGGCGCGGGCGAGATTGACGACGTCGAAATACTGCAGCGTCGCGAAGGCGGCCTCGACTTCGCCGCGGTGCCGCTTGAGGTAGTTCTCGAGCTCGGGGTACGGCCCGGTCGTGGCGATGTCGAGGGCGCGTGGGTAGTCAGCCAGGAAGTTGACGTCGGGCAGGCAGGCGATCACGCCGTCGACCCTTCCCGCGGCGAGCCCCGCCGCG
>NZ_JBQCGQ010000247.1:0-10183 GCF_051955515.1 Sinomonas sp. | reverse complement strand
GACGAAGGGCCACCCCGTGGTGATGGGGCGCAAGACGTGGGACTCCATCCCGCCCCGATACCGGCCGTTCTCGGAGCGGACCAACATCGTGGTGACCCGGCAGGTTGGCTGGGAGGCGGAGGGCGCCGTCGTCGTCCATTCCCTGGATCACGCCCTCAAGGAGGCCTCCGATGCCCCCGGCGGCGAGCTCACGTGGCTCATCGGCGGCGGGGAGCTGTTCGCCCAGGCGCTCGGCAGGCCGGCAGTCGCGCGGGCGGTGGTGACCTTCCTCGATCTCGCAGTGGGCGGCGACACCTACGCACCCGAATTGGGGCCGGAGTGGATGGTCAGGACCGCCGAGCCCTCGGAGAGTGGCTGGCATGAGTCGAGGACCGGCACGCGTTACCGTTTCGTCGAGTTCACGCGCGGGTGATCCCTGCCCGTAAAATGGAAACCATGACTTCTTCGGTGGGCTTTGTCGGCTGGCGCGGCATGGTGGGCTCCGTGCTCATGGAGCGGATGCAGGACGAGGGCGACTTCGCCTCGATCAACCCTGTGTTCTTCTCGACATCGAACGCCGGCGGCGCTGCTCCCGCGTTCGCTGGTTCTGCCGGCGGTGACGCCGGCAAGCTCGAGGACGCCTACGACGTCGAGGCGCTCGCCAAGCTGCCGATCATCGTCACCGCCCAAGGCGGCGACTACACGAAGAAGGTCCATCCGCAGCTTCGCGCCGCCGGCTGGGACGGCCTGTGGATCGATGCAGCGTCGACGCTGCGCATGAACGACGACTCGATCATCGTGCTCGACCCCGTCAACCGGAAGGTCATCGACGAGGGCCTCGCCTCGGGCGTCAAGGACTTCATCGGCGGCAACTGCACCGTCTCGTGCATGCTCATGGGCCTCGGCGGCCTGTTCCGCAACAACCTCGTCGAGTGGGGCACGTCCATGACGTACCAGGCGGCCTCCGGCGGCGGCGCGCGGCACATGCGTGAGCTCCTCACCCAGTTCGGCACGCTCCATGGCGCGGTCGCGGCGGAACTCTCGGACCCGGCATCGGCCATCCTGGAGATCGACCGCAAGGTCCTCGCGGCGCAGCGCGGCGGCGTCGACGCCACGCAGTTCGGGGTTCCGCTCGCCGGCTCGCTCATCCCCTGGATCGATGCCGACCTCGGGAACGGCCAGTCCAAGGAAGAGTGGAAGGCCGGCGTCGAGACGAACAAGATCCTCGGGACCCAGCAGGGCGGCGCGATCGATCCGGTCGTCATGGATGGCCTCTGCGTCCGGATCGGCGCCATGCGCTCGCATTCCCAGGCCCTTACCCTCAAGCTTCGCGAGGACCTCAGCGTCGCCGAGATCGAGCACATCATCGATGCCGACAACGAGTGGGCGCATGTGGTGCCCAACGAGAAGCAGGCCTCCATGGAGCAGCTGACCCCGGTCGCCGCGTCCGGCACGCTCGACATCCCGGTCGGCCGCATCCGCAAGCTCGAAATGGGGCCGGAGTACATCTCTGCCTTCACGGTCGGCGACCAGCTCCTCTGGGGTGCCGCCGAGCCGCTGCGCCGCATGCTGAAGATCGCGACGGGAACCCTCTAGCCCCTCGTCAGCCCCGCCAGTACTCTTCGATGCGGGCCGCCGCCTTCTCGACGGCAGCGGCGGCTGTGGGCGCCAACTCCTCGAACAGCTCGGGCCGGAGGCGGGGCGCGGAGGGAGTCCCGCCCTTGAGCCACGTCCCCACGGCGCGCCCGCCCACCATGATCATGGCCTTGAACACGCCGTTGATGCCCGGAATGATCCGCTCGAGGTAATCGTCCGGGATTGCCACGCTGCGGTCCGGGTAGCCGATCGCCATCTCGTCGAAGCCGGGGAGCGCCACGACCGTGCGCGCTCCGACCCGGGTATCCAGAAGATCGGCGAGGATCGGGGTGCAGAACAGGGTTCGGCCGTCGGCGTCGACCGCCGCGGTGCGTCTGGCAGCTGCATGGAAGGGCCCTTTCACGATCCCGAGCGGCTGGCCGAGCCACCACGCGAAGTCGCGCTCGTCCACCGGGCCGTGGGACGTAATGTACCGGGCCGCAAGGAACTCGAGGGCCTCGTCCCCGCTCAGTCCGGGGTCGGTCGGCAGCCATTCGTCGGCAAGACGGAACTCCTGCTGCCGTCCTCGGAGGGGCCCCTGGACCAGCACGAGCCGGTGGCTAAGGATCGAGAGCAGATGGATGCCGCGCTGGTTGCGCGTCGGCTGACCGGCGGCCTCGAAGGCTTCGAACAGCTCGGGGCGCGTCATCCCGAGGTCGCCCCCCAAGCGCTCTTCAGCCACCTTGCGGACGACGGCGACATCCTCCTCGGCGATCCCCAGGCCCCGATGGCGCGTGGCCGCTGAGCGCATCACGCGGTCGGCGGCGAGGCGGACGAAGGTCCGGACGTCCTCGGCGGGGACGAGGAAGAGCGTCCCGCGCATGGTCCAGGTGCGCACGAGAGCGCCGCTCGCGAGGGTTGATGCAAGGTCTGACGCGGTGGCGGAGCGGGTGCGAACGGCTGCCGCGAGCAGCCCGGAGGCGAGGTCTTGGCTCTGCAGCGCTCCCATGCGTTGGACCGCGGTCACAGGATCGGCGGCAGGCCTCAGGTCCTCGGGGAGGGTGGTACCTGCAACCAGACCTTGCGCCGCGAGGCGGAGCCGCGCGAGGGCGTTCACGTTGGCCTTTGGGCTCTTGTCCGCACGTCCATCCATCGCTCCATCATGCCCCGGCGGCCCGGACAGG
Organism: Sinomonas sp.; assembly: GCF_051955515.1. Classification (GTDB taxonomy): domain Bacteria; phylum Actinomycetota; class Actinomycetes; order Actinomycetales; family Micrococcaceae; genus Sinomonas. Next base: position 7,445 of record NZ_JBQCGQ010000247.1, on the reverse strand, counting down.
ATCAGTCCTCAGCGTCAGGAAAAAGCGCCCACGCCCGTCACGTCGCGGCCGATGAGCAGCGCTTGGACGCTCTCAGTCCCCTCGTAGGTGTGGATCGCCTCGATGTCCATCATGTGCCGGATCACGTGGTTCTCCAGCAGGATGCCATTGCCTCCCAGCAGGTCCCTCGCCGTGGACGCGATGAGGCGTGCCTTGCGGGTGTTGTGGTACTTGGCCATCGACGCCTGCGTGGGGCGCATCCTGCCCTCTGCCTCAAGCCGCGCAAGGTGGACGCAGTGAAGCTGCATGCTGGTGAGCTCGGCCAGCATCTGCGACAGCCGATCCTGGACGAGCTGGAACTTCACCAAGGGCTTCCCGAACTGGATGCGCTCCTGCGCGTAGTTCAGCGCGGCCTCGTACGCCGCCGTTGCGTGGCCGAGCGCAGACCACGCCACTCCGAGACGCGTGGCCACGAGCACGCGCGAGGTGTCCTTGAAGGTCTTCGCCCCGGGCAGGACGCACTCGAGCGGAATCCGGACGCCGTTGAGGCGAATCCGTGCCTGATGGACGGCTCGCAGGGACCCCTTTCCCTCAATCACCTCGGCTTCATACCCTGGGGTGTCCTGCTCGACGAGGAAGCCGCGGACGTCGCCGTCGTCATCCCTCGCCCAGACCACGGTGACGCCTCCGGACGCGCCGTTGCCGATCCACTTCTTCTCGCCGTCGATGACCCATTCGCCCCCCTCGCGCCGCGCCCTCGTCTCGAGGCTCACCGAGTCGGACCCGTGATCTGGCTCGGTCAGAGCGAACGCCCCGAGCTCCTCGCCGCGGGCCAGAGGACCGAGCCAGCGTTCCTTCTGCTCCGGCGAGCCATGGAAGGCGATCGACCGCAGGGCCAAGCCGCCCTGGACGGCGACGACCGTGCCCAGCGAGCCGTCCCCCCGCGAGATCTCCATGTTCACGAGCCCTGCAGCGAGGGGGCTCATTGGCTCAAGGCCCGGCACCTCGAGCCCGTCGGTCAGCAGGTTGAGCTCGCCGAGGCGCTTCACCAAGTGGACGGGGTATTCGGCGCGGTCCCAGTAGTCGTTCATCTGGGGCAGCGCCTCATCGACGAACTGCCGGGCTCGCCCCCACATCTCACGGTCGGCGGGGTCGATGTCGGCGAAGACCGAGTAGTAGTCGGTGTCGAGCGCTGCGGAGACATCGTAATCAGGCACGGAACAGATGTATCGTGAAACTGAGTGTCAGGTCAAGTGATACTAAGTCCCAGAAGACTCCAGCGTGTCCCGGATCCGTCGTACGATCTCGACTGGCGCGGTGGAGCGCGGGAAGACGGCAACCACCACGTCCTCCCCCGCCTCGCCGGGGAGGACGCGGAAGAGGCGGCGGACCACGTCGAGCTCCCGCCGGAGGCGCTCGCCGTCCATGCCCGCCTCGCCCCGCATGAGCTCACGCAGGCAGTAGTTGTGGGTGGCCACAATCATCGCCGCGAACCGCACGGCGTCGAGCGGCTCGAGACCCGGGACGGCCGAGACGAGGTACCGCTCGAAGAGCCCCTCGTAGCGGAACGTGGTGACAAGCTCCTTCTCGCGCAGCCCGGGCTCCCGATTCACCACCTGATAGCGCAGCTGTGCGAGATCCCGCTCCTCCTCGAAGTGCGCGAACACGAGCTGCGCGGCACCGCACACGGCTTCCCAGGGATCAGAGTGATCCGCTGCGAGATATGCCTCGGCCTCCTCGAGCAACGCGTCATGGTCGGCGAAGACCACGTCTTCCTTCGAGCGGAACTGGCGGAAGAAGGTGCTGCGGGAGAGTCCGGCTGCCGCCGCGACCTGCTCGGCGCTCGTCGCCTCGTAGCCTTGCTCCGCATAGAGCCGCACCGCCGCCGCCGCCACGTCGTGGCGGAACTGCGGCTGGCTCACAGCTCGAGGCCGATGAGCAGCGGTTCGTTCCTGAGCTCGATGCCGAAGCGCGCCCGGACCCCGTCGCGAACCTCGCGGGCGAGCGCGAGGAGATCTTTTGCGGTGGCCGATCCCCTATTGGTCATAGCAAGGGTGTGCTTCGTCGAGAGCGAGGCTCGGCCGCCGGTGACACTGTCGGCCTCGAGCCCGTACCCCTTCGGGAAGCCTGCGCGCTCGATGAGCCAGGCGGCAGACGTCTTCACGAGGCCGTCCCCGGCGGGATAGCGAGGTGCGTCCTCGGGGAGCGCCTCCGCGGCAGAGGCCGGAAGGATCGGATTGGTGAAGAACGAGCCCGTGGAATACGTGTCGCGGTCCGAGGGATCGAGGACCATCCCCTTCGACGCCCTCAGCCGCAGCACCTCGCGACGCACTTCGAGGGCCGACGCCCGCTCCCCCACCTGGACCCCCAGCGCCCGTGCGAGCTCCGCATAGCGGACCGGCGCGCTCATGCGTCCAAGCGCCAACTGGAAGTCGACCCGGAGGACGACGTAGCGCGGCGACCCGGCCGTCGTCGTCTGCTTGAGGAGGGAGTCCCGGTAGCCGAACTTGAGCTCTGAGGGAACAAACGTCTTCACTGCCCGGGCCTCGCGGTCCCACGTGCGGACCTGCCAGATCGTCTGGGACACATCGGAACCATAGGCGCCGACGTTCTGCACCGGAGTCGCCCCGGTGGAGCCGGGGATGCCGGAGAGGGCCTCGACGCCGCTCCATGCGTGATGCACGGCGTAGTCGACGAATTCGTCCCAGGGGTGCCCCGCCTGGACGCCGACCGAGACCCCGCCGCATGTGTCCGCCGAATCGAGCTCAAGCCCCTCCGAGGCGATCCTCAGCACGGTGCCCGGATAGCCGTCGTCGGACACGATGAGGTTCGAGCCGCCGGCGATGATGAGTAGGGGCTCGCCGGCCTGGTCCGCGGTGCGGACCGCGTCGATGATCTCGGCTTCGGTGCGCGCTTCCTCGAAGCGCGCAGCAGGGCCGCCGACGGCGGAGGTGGTCAGGGCGGACAGCAGGGTCTGGCTCACCCGTCCAGCTTAGTCACGCGAGGCGGACGACGGCCTGGGCCTTCGTGAGCACGCGCTGGCCGCCGTTTGTGACCATGAGGTCCACGCGGGCCGTGCGGGCCTCGGCGTCGAGCGCGCCGACCGTTCCTACGACCTCGAGGAGCGCACCCGGCTCGCCAGTCCCCGTTGTGTCGGACACGGGCACCGGCTTCGTGAAGCGCGTCTGGTAGTCGACGACGGCCCCGGGATCGCCGATCCAGTCGACCACGAGCTGAACGGCCGCGCCCATGGTGAACATCCCGTGGGCAATGACGCCGGGGAGCTCCACTGACACGGCGAAGTCGTTGTTCCAATGGATGGGGTTGAAGTCGCCGGACGCTCCCGCATACTTCACGAGGTCCGCACGGGTCACAGCGATCTCGCGGCGCCCGATTTCGGTGCCGGTCTCGAGCTCCTCGAACTTCACTTGTCCTCCCGTCGCTGGTCCTCCGGTCATTGGCCCTCCCCGCGAACCAGGATGGCCGACGTGGTCGTGGCGACCTTCTCCCCGGATTCCGCCGCGATCTCGGCGCGCGTGGTGATCATGGCGCCGCCGCCCATGGCGCGGACCTGGTCCACGTGGAGCTCGGCGGTGAGCCGGTCGCCGGCCACGATGGGGCGGTGGTGCGTGAAGCGCTGCTCAGCGTGGACCACGCGGGAGAAGTCGATCCCCGACTCTGGGTCGGCGATGAGCTGGGCATCCGCCCGCTGGGCCACGATGATCGCGAACGACGGCGGCGCAACGAGGTCCCCGTAGCCCAGCGACTGGGCGGCGTCGACGTCGAAATGCGCGGGGTGCGCGGCCTTCACCGCGCGGGCGAACTCGCGGATCTTCTCGCGGGCAACGTCGTACACCTCGGCGGGCGGGTAGACACGACCCTGCAGGTCGGGGTTGATGGGCATGCCAGTAGCCTAACGGTTGGGGCCCCGCAGACGACGACGGGTGTCGCGCGCGCGGATGCCGATCCCCACGAGGTGGGTCACCAGGCCGAGGCCGATGATCGCGAGCGACGCATAGAGCAGCCACGCGACGCGTCCGAGGTTCGCCGAGATGTTGAGGATGATCCCCACGCCCAGGAGGGCCATGCCGGACAGCACGACCCTCCTGTAGAGCGGTGACGCGGTCTCCCAGAAGTCGTTCAGCACGTTCGGGGTCAGATGGGCTGGACGCCAAAGGCGGTGGCGAGCTTCATGATCTTCTCGGCGCGGCCGAGGCGCGGCAGGTCCGAACCGTCGCGGATGACGCGGCCGTTGGCCTCGAAATCGCGCATGAAGTCCGAGGCCCAGGCGACATCGCTCGGGGTGGGGCTGATGACCTCATTGATGACCACGGTCTGGTCGACCGCGAGGCACAGCTTGCCCGTCATGCCCATCATGACCGTGATGGCACTCTGCTCGCGCAGGATCGGGTGATTCGTGCCGACGGTCGGCCCGTCGATGGGGCCCGGCAGGTTGCCGACTCGGCTCGCCACGACGAGCTTGGCCCGCGGGTACGCCATGGCCTCCGGCGTCGCCGCCATGCCCGTGTCGCGCCGGAAGTCGCCGGAGCCGAAGGCCAGGCGGAAGGCGCCCTGCGCCTTCGCGATGTGGTTGGCTTCCTCGATGCCGACGGCGGACTCGACGAGCGGGATCACGGGGATCTTCCCGTCCATGCGGTGGTAGCTCTCCGTGACCTGGTCCGAGGACTCGGTCTTGGCGAGCATCACGCCGAGCAGCCCCGGCGTGCCGCGCAGGCCCGCGAGGTCGTCGGCCCAGAACGGGCTGGTCGCATCGTTGATGCGCACCCACGCTTCGCCGCCGGAACGCAGCCACTGGGTCACGTTCTCGCGCGCCTCGTCCTTGTGCGAGGGGTCCACAGCGTCCTCGATGTCGAGGATCACGGCGTCGGCGCGCGAGGACGAAGCCTCGGTGAAGGTCTCGGGCCGCATCGCGTTGACCAGGAGCCATGAGCGGGCGATCTCGGGATTCACGGCTCGAGCAGGACGGGACAGGTCAGCGCTGGTCGGGCGCGGCGATTCGGCGGCGGTCGTTGAGGTCATGGGTCAACGGTATCCCCCGGGCGCGCCCCGGGCATATTCCTAGAGGCTGAGGGAGTACCTCGAGCTCCACCCGCCGCAGGCCTCCCACCAAGTGATGCCGGAGCGCTGCGGACCATGGAGTCCGGAGGACCCATAGGGGGCGGTGGGATGGACAGTATGGGAGGCGCCTCGCTCGGCGCTCACAGCAGCTTCTCCTGCGGTGTCTTCGTTAACCTGGGGCTCGACATCAGCCATCGCTGTGCTCCTGATTCTTCGAGACAGATGGTCGACGAATCGCTCCCCAGCGCGACGATCCAGTACCAGTGGACTACTGAGAGATTAATATGTCAAGCGATTTGATAAACCTCAGGAGAGGAATACCTGACGCCCCGTGAGCTCCTTCGGTTGGACCTTCACGAAGTGGTCGCGGACTCCCCCTGCCCACGGCTCTTCGGCTGCCACTCCGAAGAGCTCCGTGAGCAGGGACTCGTCCTCGACGGGAGCGGCCGAGCCCGAGACGAGCACCGACCACCCGGCCTGGAGACTCGGCGTGGCCGAGTCGATTTGAAGTGCCACGCCGTCCTGCGGGAGCGACGCCGCGATCACTCCCCCACGGGACGTGCGGAAGTAGACGTCGCCGCGCAGGACGGCATAGTGAACCGGGAAGACCTGGATCCGGCCTTCGCCGGTGAACGCGAACCGACCGATTCCCGACGATCCGAGAAGTGCCCAGCACTTCTCCTCGTCGAGCTCAACATCCTGATGCCGGGCTCCCGGCCCATAGCCGTAGTCAGCCGTGGTCATGGCGTCCTCCTCAAGCGTCGGCCATCAGACTTTCACAGGAGGGCCTTTCGCGAAAGGGGCTTTCAGCACTCCCCAGCCGTCAGCACTCAGTGCTGGGCATCTCAGTGCTGGGCGCGGATCCAGACGGTTGCCTCGCCCGGCAGCTTGCCGCCGTCGACCTCTGCACTCGCGATGAGCACCTCGCCCTCGGGCAGCACCACCGGCGCCGTCCCGAAGTTGGCCACAACGTGCCAGCCGCCGGGGCGGACGAAGTGGAGTACGTCGTCGTCCGCGGAATCCTGCCAGCCCAGCGATTCGGCGCCCTGAAGCTCGTGTCGCAGCGCGAGGGCGCGCCGGTAGAACGCGAGGGTCGAGCCGGCGTCCTTCTCCTGGACGCTCTCGGCGTAGTCCGCGAACCACGCCGGCTGGGGGAGGTGCGAGCCGTTGGAGCCGAAGCCGAACGACGAGCCTTCAGCCGGAGCCGCATCCCACGGGAGCGGCACGCGGCACCCGTCGCGGCCCACCTCGACGCCCCGGTTCCGGAAGAACGTGGGGTCCTGGCGGTCCTCGTCCGAGATCTGGCCGACCTCCTGAAGCCCGAGCTCCTCGCCCTGGTAGAGGTAGGCCGAGCCGGGCAGCGCGAGCATGAGCAGCGTCGCAGCCTTCGCACGCCGCAGCCCGCGCTCGGCGTCGACCTGGGACGGGTCCCCACCCTCGAGGAGCCAATCCACGCCGTCCTGGCCGTGGCCGCGCCGGCCGCCGCCCTTCGGGAGGCCATACCGGGTCGCGTGGCGGACCACGTCGTGATTCGAGAAGACCCACGTGGAGGACGCACCGGTCGCAGCCGCCTCGGCGAGGTTCTTCGCGATGATCCCGCGGAACTGCTCGGCGTCGAAATCGGCCTGGAGGAGGTCGAAGTTGAACGCCTGCCCGAGGCCCTCCGGCGAGGCGTAGCGAGCCCTGCGGTCCGCGTGGACCCAGGCCTCGGCGACGGCGGTGCGCGGCGGGTTGTACTCGTTGAAGACTTTGCGCCACTCGGAGTACACGGTGTGCACCTCGTCCCGGTCCCAGAGCGGGTGCTCGCCGTTGCGGAACAGGTCCGCGCGGTGCAGGTGCTCGAGGTCCGGGAGCTCGGCGTCCATGTCCTTCTTGAGGGCATGCGCCACGTCGACGCGGAAGCCGTCAGCTCCGCGGTCGGACCAGAAGCGGAGGGTCTTGATGAAGTCCTCGTGGACCTCGGGATTGTCCCAGTCGAGGTCCGGCTGCTCCTTCGCGAACAGGTGGAAGTACCACTGGCCCGGCGTGCCGTCGGGCTCGGTGACGCGCTCCCAGGCTGGTCCGCCGAAGATCGACGTCCAGTTGTTCGGGGGAAGCTCGCCGTTCTCGCCGAGCCCGTCCCGGAAGATGTAGCGGGCGCGCGCGGGCGAGCCCTTCGGCGACGCGAGCGCCTCGTGGAACCACGCGTGCCGGTTCGAGGTGTGGTTCGGCACAATGTCGACGATGACCTTGATGCCCGCAGCGTGGAGCGCGGCAGCCATCTCGTCGAAGTCGTCGAGGGTGCCGAGCCGCGGGTCGACATTGCGGTAGTCGTCGACGTCGTAGCCGCCATCAGCGAGCGCCGAGGGGTAGAACGGGCTCAGCCACACGGCGTCGATCCCGAGCTC
>NZ_JBQCGQ010000246.1:0-27263 GCF_051955515.1 Sinomonas sp. | reverse complement strand
AGGTCGGGCGCGCCCTGGAGCGCGAAGATGAGCGCGATGCCGTAGCCCGTGACGGAGACCATGAGCACCGCGAGGAATCGCTTGTTCGCGCGGACGGCGGCGAGGGCACCGATGGCGATGGCGATGCCGACGACGGCCTGCAGCGGCGAGTTCGGGTCCTGGAAGTAGGCGCCTCCCGGGATGGCCGGGCGCGTGAGCAGGATGACGCCGAGCGGCAGGAGGGTCGCGACCGAGAGGATCACGGCGAGGTAGAAGAACAGGGAGCCACGCTGGGTTCGCCCCGTGACCCAGATCGCGGTGTCGTCGATCGCGCCGACGAGGCCGCGGTAGATTCGTTCGGCCGCTGGGAAACCGGAGAGGGCCATCTGTGCCCGGAACACCGCGTCCCGGCCCCAGAACAGCAACGCACCCCCTGCCCACGCAGCCGCCGAGAGGGCCAGCGGCAGGCCAAAGCCGTGCCACGCGGACAGGTGCTCGGTCAGTTCGCCGGCTGCCTTGGCCGCGGGAGTCGACCACCCGTCCACGGCCGCGGGCCACACGCCGTACACGAGCCCGAGGAGGGCGAGCAGAGTGGGCGGCCCCACGAAGACAGCGGTCACCGGCTTGAACGGCGTATCGGGGCGACCGGGCTTGCGGGCGAAGGCGCCCCAGATGAATCGGGCACTGTACGCGACGGTGAGCGCCGACCCCGCCACGAAGACGGCGACGATCACCACACCCCAGAGAGTCGAAAGCGGACCATGGGCACCGAGAGCGTCCGCGAACGCGGCGAAGATGCTCTCCTTCGCCACGAAGCCGCCGAAGAGCGGGAGCCCCGCCATCGACGCTGCCGCGAGGACCGCTACGATGCCGAGGGCACGCGCCTGCCCGAAGACCCCGGAGAGGCGCCGCACGTCACGCGTCCCCGTCTGATGGTCCACGATGCCGACCACCAGGAAGAGCGTGGCTTTGAAGAGCGCGTGCGCCACGACGAGCGCGAGCCCGGCGAGCGCGGCCTCCGGCGTTCCGAGACCGACGACGGCGACCATGAACCCGAGCTGGCTCACCGTGCCGAACGCCAACAGGAGCTTGATGTCCGTCTGCCGAAGGGCCCGATACCCGCCGACGAGCAGGGTCGCCGCGCCGAACCCCAGGACGACGGGGCGCCAGAACGGCGTGTCCGCGAAGCCCGGGGCCAGCCGGGCCACCAGGTAGACGCCCGCCTTGACCATCGCGGCGGCGTGCAGATACGCCGAAACGGGTGCGGGCGCAGCCATCGCCGCAGGGAGCCAGAAGTGGAACGGCACCAGGGCCGACTTGCTGAGCGCGCCCACCAGGATGAGGAGCGCGCCCGCAGCGACCGCGCCCGAGGTGTTCTCCGCCGTCGTCAATTCTTGAGCTTGCGCGAGGATCTCCGAGATCCGGTAGGTTCCCGCGGCGTTGCCGATCAGCACGAGGCCGACGAGCATCGCCAAGCCGCCCGCGGTGGTGACCACAAGGGCCTGGACGGCGGAGCGCCGGGCCGCGAGGCGGGCCCGCGCGTAGCCGATGAGGAGGAACGAGAGGACGCTCGTGATCTCCCAGAAGACGTAGAGGGAGATGAGGTCGTCGGACGCGACGAGGCCCAGCATGGTGCCCGCGAACGCCAGGAGCTGACCTCCGAAGCCGCCCAGGCCGTCGTCGTCGTCCTTGAAATACCGCGCGCAATAGGCGAGGACGAGCGCGCCGACCCCGAGAACAAGCAGGCCCATGACCCACGCGAGCGGATCGATCCGGAACGCGACGTCGAAGTGGAGCGCGGGCACGAAGGCGTAGGTCTCCTCGAGTCCGCCGCCATACGCGGCGTCGTGCTGGAGGATGAGCCACACGAGCGAGGCCGCCGGAACTGCCGCGAGGATGAAGAACGAGGCCCGGCCCCAGCGGCGGAAGATCCAGGGCGCACCAGCGGCCACTGCATAGTGCAGGGCCAAGACTGGTATCACGGCGCGCCTCCGCTACGTCTGTAGTCTTCGAATCACGAAAGTTGGGGTCGGGCGATCACAAGTTGGGTTCGGGAGAACAGGCGATGCGACACGGCATCACCTCCACCCTATCAAGCGCTAGCATGCGGATTATGACGACTGCCGCGCCGCAGCCATCGGAGCTCGAGCTCCATACCGCCCCCGTCAGACGCGGCCAGGTTCTTGCCTGGGCCTCGTGGGATTGGGGGTCCGCCGCCTTCAACGCGGTCATGACGACCTTCGTGTTCACGGTCTACCTGACCTCGTCGGCGTTCGGCGGCTCGGACCACGCCTCCTCAGTGCTGGGCGCCGCTCTGGGGATCGGCGGGCTGCTCATCGCGCTCCTCGCGCCCGTCTCCGGTCAGCGCTCCGACGCCGGCGGCCGGCGGAAGCTCTGGCTCGGGATCCACACCGGCATCGTCGCGCTGCTCACCGGCCTGTGCTTCTTCGCCTACCCGCGGCCCGAGCTCCTCTGGTATGGCGCGTCCCTCATCGCCGCCGGCCACGTGTTCTCCGAGCTCGCCGGCGTCAACTACAACGCGATGCTCGAGCAGATCGCGACCCCCCGCACCATCGGCCGGGTCTCCGGCCTCGGTTGGTCCGCGGGCTATTTCGGGGGCATCGTCGCGCTGCTCCTTGTGCTGGCCCTGTTCGTCCAGCCCGCGTTCCCGTGGTTCGGCGCCTCCACGGCGGAGAGCCTCAACATCCGGCTCGTCGCCGTGTTCTCGATGCTGTGGATCGTGGTGTTCTCGCTTCCCGTGATGCTCGCCGTGCCGGAAGTACGACGGCGCGAGGCGGCCCGGCTCGGCATCCTCGCTTCGTATGGGCTGCTCTGGCGGCGCATCATGGCGATCTGGCGGACCAGCCCGCATACGCTGTACTTCCTCGTGGCAAGCGCAGTCTTCCGCGACGGTCTCGCGGCCGTCTTCACGTTCGGCGGCGTGATCGCCGCCGGCACGTTCGGCTTCTCGCTCAGCCAGGTCATCTTCTTCGCCATCTTCGGCAACGTCGTCGCTGCCGTCGGTGCGATCCTCGGCGGCGTCCTCGACGACCGTATAGGCCCCAAGCGCGTCATCATCGCCGCCCTCATCGGCCTTCTCGTGGCGGGCGGCGCGATCCTCGTCCTCGGCAATGGCACGCACTCGCTGGGAGGCATGACGTGGCCGGGGGCCGCCACGTTCTGGGTGTTCGGGCTGTTCCTCTGCCTGTTCGTGGGACCCGCCCAGGCGTCGTCGCGCGCCTACCTCGCCCGGCTGGCCCCCGACGGCACCTCCGGGGAGCTCTTCGGTCTGTACGCGACCACCGGCCGCGCGGTGAGCTTCCTCGCGCCGTCGCTCTTCAGCCTCTGCATCGCCCTCGCCACGCCGCTCGTCGCCGAGGGGCAGGCGCAGCGGTGGGGCATCCTCGGCATCCTCGTCGTGCTGCTCGCCGGGCTGCTCGTCCTGCTCCCGGTGCGGCCGCCCTCGAAGGTCGCGACCGCCGTCGTACCTGAAAGCTAGCTGAGAGCAGTGGGACTAAAGTTGTTCCATGAACGTTGACGAGACCGAGCTGCCCGGTTTTGGGGTGCGCAAGGACTTCATGACGAAGTCCGGCCGCCGGATCGGAGTGGTGACGCACCGCGACGGGGAAACCGAGCTCATCATCTCGGCCTGGGACGATCCGGACACGTGCCAGGCGTCGATCCCGCTCACCGGCGACGAGGCGTCCGCTCTCGGGAACCTGCTGGGCAGCCAGCGCATCGTCATGCAGCTGACCGAGGAGCACAAGGAAATCCCGGGCATCGTCACGCGTCAGTTCAGCATCCTCCCCGAGTCCCCCTACCGCGACCACCCCATGGGCCGCGCCGCCATCCGTACCCGGACGAGCGTCTCGATCGTCGCGATCATGCGCGAGGGCGAGGTGATCCCCTCGCCCGGCCCGGACGCGATCCTCCACGCCGGTGACCTCCTGGTTGCCGTCGGCACCCAGGAAGGCCTCGACGCCGCCGCCAAGATCCTCCGCAACGGGTGAGCATGAACCCCGTCGCACTCACGCTCATCGAACTCGGGGCCGTCATCTTCGTCCTCGGGTTCCTCGCGCGCCTCGCCGGGCGCATCAGCATGTCTCCCATCCCGCTGTACCTCATCGGAGGCCTAGTCTTCGGGGCCGGCGGGATCGTGGACCTGGGCGGGGTGCGGGAGTTCTCGCATCTGGCGGGCGAAATCGGGGTCATCCTGCTCCTGCTGCTCCTGGGCCTCGAGTACACCGCCAAGGAGCTCTTCACCGGGTTGCGGCGTTCCTGGCAAGCGGGCGTCGTGGATGCGGTGCTCAACTTCATCCCCGGCGCTGGGGTGGCCCTGCTGCTCGGCTGGGGGGCGCTCGGAGCAATCGTCATGGGCGGCGTCACGTACATCTCGTCGTCCGGCATCGCCGCAAAGGTCATCACCGACCTCGGGCGGCTCGGCAACCGCGAGACGCCTACGATCCTCTCGATCCTCGTCTTCGAGGACCTCGCCATGGCCATCTACCTGCCGATCCTGACCGCCACGCTCGCCGGAGTGAGCTGGTTCGGCGGCCTTCAGACCGTGGGCATCTCGCTGGCCGTGATCACCGTGGTGCTTGTGGTGGCGCTGCGATTCGGGCATCACGTGTCGAAGGCCGTGCACAGCGAGAACTCCGAGGTGTTCCTGCTCAACGTCATGGGACTCGCCCTGCTCGTTGCTGGGCTCGCTTCCGCGATGCAGGTCTCCGCCGCTGTCGGCGCCTTCCTGCTCGGAATCGCCATCTCCGGGACCACGGCTCATCTGGCGTCCCGGCTCCTGGAGCCGCTGCGGGACCTGTTCGCCGCGATCTTCTTCGTGGCGTTCGGCCTGAACACCGACCCCGCGTCCATTCCGCCCGTGCTCGGCTGGGCGCTGCTGCTCGCGGTCGTGACCGCGGCCACCAAGGTCCTGACCGGCTGGTGGGCCGCTGCCCGCGCCGGCGTTGCCGTGCCCGGACGTGCCCGCGCCGGGACCTCGCTCATTGCCCGCGGCGAATTCTCGATCGTCATTGCCGGGCTCGCCGTCACGTCCGGGGCGGTCGCGGGCGAGCTCGCTGCCCTCGCAACGGCGTATGTGCTGATCATGGCCGTCGTCGGGCCGCTTGCTGCGCGGTTCACCGAGCCCGCGGTCAAGGCGCTCCGCGGTCGATACTCCAAGCAGAAGGCACCGGCCCAGGTCGCCTAACCCCGCCGAAGTCGGGCCCCCTGCCGCCGAAGTCGGGCCCAGTGACGTCGAAGTCGGGCCCGGTGACGCCGAAGTCGGGCCGCAGCTTAAACGGCCACGCAACCAAGCCGAAACCTCGGGCGATGAGCATGAACCCATGGATGCCTCACGCACCGCCACCCACCGTCATCTCGCTTGCGACGTGTGCGGCCGCTACCCCGAACCGCCCAAGGTCCGCCTGACCATTGCCAACGTGCTCGCGATGCTGCCAATCGAGCTCGCGGTGCATGCCGCCGTCGTCGGTACCGGTTGGCCGCTCCTGCTCAAGGTGCTGCTCCTCGCAGCGACGGCCACCGCCCTCGTCATCTGGGTCGCCGAGCCTGGCGTCCGCCACCTGCTCCGCTCGTGGCTCCATGCCCCGGCGCTTCGCCGGCGCCGCGCGCTCGAGGTCGCCCCGGCGCTGTGGCGCGCCCGCGTCACCCTGCCCGACACGCCGGGCGCCCTCGAACGGCTCAGCCGGGCGCTCGCCAAGCTGGAGGTGAACGTCCTGTCCATCCAGTCGCAGCCAGTGACGGGCGGCGTAGTCGATGCGCTGGTCCTCTCTGCGCCCGGCGGGCTCACCGACGACGACCTTCTGGACGCGATGGCGACCGGCGGCGGGGCTGCTCCCAAGGTGTGGACGACGACGCCACTCGCCCTAGTCGACGCCCCGACCCTTGCGCTGAGCCTGGCAACCCGCGTGGTTGCCAATCCGGCCGAGCTCCCCTACGCGGCTGCCGAGCTCCTCGGCGCAGAGCGCGGCTTCGCTCACCACCCGGTGGACCCGGCCGCCGTCGCCCGCGGAACCGTGCTCAAGGTGCCGGGGAGCCCCGAGCCCCTCGTGCTCCTCCGTCCGGACGAGCCGTTCACGCCAGCCGACGTCGCCCGAGTGAGCCGGCTGGCCGAGCTCGCGGAGGCGGCGATGCTGCGGGCGGCTAGCGGACGATGATGACGTCGAGCGTCCGCGGCCCGTGGACGCCCTCGACGCGTTCGAGCTCGATATCGCTCGTCGCCGACGGCCCCGAGATGAGGGTCAGCGGGCGCGTGGCGTCGAGCCGCGTGAACCCCTCCGGCACAATCCCGACGATCGTCTCGACCGGAACCACGCACACGTGGTGGTCCGGCACGAGCGAGATGGCACGCCGCCCCTGATCCGGCGAACCATCCAGCACAATGGTCCCGGTCTCCGCGATGCTCACCGCGGACGATGTCACCACCGCGTCGAGTTCGTCCAGACGTACGACGTCGACCGGAGCCTCGCGCGAGTCTGTCACCTTGCTCTCGGCGAGGCTCGGGTGGAGCCAGTTGGCCGGGAGTCCGTCAGGGGCGACGAAACGCTTGCCCTCGAGCCGGGTGCGGATCGCTTCGGCCAGCCCCTGGGACGTCACGACCTCGACGCGGGCCCTGTAGTCCACCAGCCGGTCGACGAGGAGTTCCACGAGGGCGTCCTCGTCAAGGCCGGAGGCCGTCCGGTAGCCCGGCCCGACCTCGGCGCCACGCGGCCCGACCTCGGCGTCAGGGGGCCCGACCTCGGCGCCACGCGGCCCGACCTCGGCGGGGGTGAGCGCCTCTCGGACGCGGGCCAGAATCTCCTCGCGCGCGCTCATTCCTGCGCCCCCTTCCCAGTTTCCTTCTCGTGCTTCCTCCACCAGCTCCGGAACGACTCGTTCGGGGGCGCAGGCACGTCCCGGCTCTGCGTCCAGCCTGCCCCGAGGCCGGGGAGCCGCGAGATCTTCTCGTCGCGTCCGGCGAGCGCGCGGACCACCGGAAGCCCCTTCTCCAGAAGACCCAGCCGGTCGCCAGACGACAGCGCCCAGGACGCCGCGCCCAAGGCGAGGTCCATCTGCGTGGGGAGGCTCCGCCGTCGTCGGCCCGCCGTCCCGCCCGACCCGCCCGAGACGTCCTCGCCGCGGAGGTACACGAGGATCTCGGGAATGTTGATCTTGACCGGGCAGGCGTCGAAGCAGGCCCCGCACAGCGACGACGCGTACGGAAGCGAGGAGTTCTCCTCCGCCTCGACTCCGGTGAGCAGCGGCGAGAGGATCGCGCCGATCGGCCCGGGGTAGGTGGAGCCGTACGCGTGGCCGCCCGTGCGCTCGTACACGGGGCACACGTTCATGCACGCCGAGCAGCGGATGCAGTGAAGGGCGCTGCGGCCGTGGCGGTCGGCGAGGGCGCGGGTACGGCCATTGTCGAGCAGGACGACGTGGACGTTCTGCGGCCCGTCGCCCGGGGTCACGCCGGTCCACAAGGACGTGTACGGATTCATGCGCTCCCCCGTCGACGAGCGGGGAAGCAGCTGCATGAACACCTCGAGGTCCTGGGCGCGCGGAAGCACCTTCTCGATGCCCATGACCGTGATGAGCGTTTCCGGCAAGGTCACGCACATGCGCCCGTTGCCCTCAGACTCGACCACCCCGAGTGTCCCCGTCTCGGCGATCCCGAAGTTCGCCCCTGAGATTGCGACCTTGGCGGAGAGGAACTTCTTGCGCAGGTGGGCGCGGGCCGCCATCGCAAGGCGGCGGGGCTCGTCTGTCAGCGCGGGGTCGACGTCGGGCATCTCCTGCAGGAAGATGTCGCGGATCTCGGTCCGGTTCTTATGGATCGCGGGGACCAGGATGTGGCTCGGCTTGTCGTGCCCGAGCTGGACGATGAGCTCGGCGAGGTCGGTCTCGAACGCGGCGATCCCGCGCTCCTCGAGGTACTCGTTGAGGCCGATCTCCTGTGTGGCCATGGACTTGACCTTGACGACCTCTGTCTCGCCGGTCGCCCTGATGAGCTCCTCGACGATGCGGTTCGCTTCCGCGGCGTCCCGCGCCCAGTGGACCGTGCCGCCGCGGGCGGTGAACTGCTCCTCGAACTGGATCAGCAGCTCGGGCAGCCGCGACATGGCCTCGGTCTTGATCGCTGAGCCCGCGTCCCGGAGCGCCTCCCAGTCAGGAAGCTCGGACACGACGCGGATCCGCTTGTCGCGGATCGTGTGGGTGGCGTGGCCGAGGTTCGCGCGGAGCTGGGCGTTGCCGAGCTCGCGGTGGGCGGCTTTCGGGAACGGCTCGGTCGCCGAGATGTTGCCGAAACCGCGCGGCGGAAGCGCCGGCATTCCCAAACTCACCGTGGTCATCGCTTGCCTCCGGTTGTCTTCGTCGAGCCGCCGAGTTCGAGTTCACCGTCGAAGCGGAGCGGATTCTCGCGTGTCGAGGCGAGCACCTCCGCGAGGTGGACGGTCCGCACCGGGGTGCCGGACGTCGTCGTCCGTCCCTCCCGGGAAAGCCCGCCGCCGATGTGCATGAGGCAGGAGACGTCGCCGCCCGCGCACGCGCCGGCGCCGGTCCCGCAGATGTTCGCGACCTTGTCGGCGAGCATCGCCGAGGAGACGTCCGCGTTCTTGATGGAGAAGGTGCCGCCGAAGCCGCAGCATTGGTCGGCTTCGGGGAGGACGACGACGTCGAGCGCCTCCACGGTGCGCAGCAGGCTGAGCGGGCGGTCGCCGAGGCGAAGGAGCCGCATGCCGTGGCAGGACGGGTGGTAGGTGATGGTGCCAGGGACGTAAGAGCCCAGTTGTGCGGCCGCGTCGGTGACGCCGAGGACGTCGGTGAGGAGCTGCGAGAGCTCGTAGGTCCGCTCGCCGACGGCCTCCGCGCGGGCTTCGAGCGTGGGATCCGCCCTCTTGTCGCCGCGTTCCAGAGCCCACCGCGCGACCATCCCGTGCTGGTGCTTCACCGAGGCGACGCACGATCCGGAGGGTGCGACCGCCACGTCGTACTCGCCCGAGTCGAAGCCGGTTCCGAAGGCGCGGACGTGGTTCTCGACGACGGGCAGCGCCTCGCGGAAGTACCCCGAGTTCAGGTGCATCTGGCCGCAGCACGCTTGGCCGGCCGGAAACACCACCTCGTGCCCGAGCCGCTCCAGGATCTGCACTGTGGCCTGCGCGACGCGGGGGTACATGGCGTCGACAATGCACGTCGCGAAGAGCGCGATCTTCATAGGAGTCCTCTCCGGCCCTTCGGAGCATCGGGGGCCATGTGGTCAGACCATAGTGGCAGGGAATCGACAGGACCGCAATCCTGGCTTGGCACGTGCTCCCGTCCGGTTCTTCGGCCCTCGGAGACGTGTCCCATCCCGACACGCCGCCCCGAGAGCGATTGGGAAAAATCAACCGGGCAGGAGCCCGGCAGCAGCCAGCCCCGCAGCGCGTACGGCAAGATGGACCCATGCCTGAACGCCCGAGCGAGCGCGCCCACGACGCCGTGCTGCGCCACATCGAGGACAGCCTGCGGACCGGAGAGATCAAGCTCGGGGATCGGCTGCCGGGCGAGCGGGCCCTTGCGGAACAGTTCGGGATTTCGCGCGCGTCAGTACGAGACGCGATCCGTGCGCTCGAGGTCATGGGCGTGGTGCGTTCGGCCACTGGCTCCGGACCTCATGCGGGGACCATCGTCGTCTCGGACCCCTCGTCGGCGCTGGGGTCCGCACTCAGGCTGCACGTGGCGAGCCAGCGGCTTCCGGTCAAGGACATCGTCGAGGCGCGGGTGATGATGGAAACGTGGTCCCTCGCGCACGCCGCCGACGCGACCTGGGAGCCCGAACAGCTCGAAGAAGCGCGGAAACTGCTCGACGCAATGGACGATCCCCGGCTCCCTTCCCCCGCCTTCACCGCCCTCGACGCCCAATTCCACGTCGCGCTCAGCGCTCTGGCAGGGAACGCCGTCGTCAGCACGATGATGGACTCGCTCCGCGAGGCGATCCGCGAATACGTCGACGAGGCCGTGCGGACCCGCGGCCAATGGGACGACATCGTGGCCGAGCTGCGGCGCCAGCACCGCGAGATCCTCGAGGCCGTGGAGCGTCGTGACGGCGACGGCGCAGCGCACCTGGTGCGCGACCACATCGAGTGGTTCTACGCGAAGACCCTCTAGCCCCCGAGCCCCCGCTTCCCCCTCCGCGAATTGTCGGTCCAGGACGTGGCCCTGCAGAACGGGATTCGCGTCACCTCGCCACTGCGAACCCTGCTTGATCTTGCCTCAGTCCTGCAGCGAGACGACATCGTCGCGATGGGGGACTACCTCGTGTGCGAACATCCTGAAGGCTTTCCCGCTCCTCGCAACGCGCTGTATCGCGTCGACCAGATTGCGAACTATCTGGAGGCAAAACGCCGCGTGCGCGGCCTGCCCGGGGCCAAACGGGCACTTGAGCTCGTGCAGGTGGGAGCCGACTCGGTGCCCGAGACGAAGCTCCGGCTCGCAATCGTCGACGCTGGGCTGCCGGAGCCGGTACTCAACTACGTCATCCGCGATAGCTTCGGGCGGGCCATCGCCTGGCCCGATCAAGCCTTTGTTGAGGCACGCCTCGCTGTGCAGTACGACCGCGAGCACCACCGAACCGCTGAACAGCAGGCTTCCGACAACTGGCGGAACCGTTTGGTTGCGGACGAGGACTGGGACCAACTCATCGTGAGCAACACCGATGTGAGGCGGCGGGGCTGGGATGGGGTGGCCAGGCTGGTGGGCCAGCGGCTTTCTCGGCGCCGCCACCGGGCGGATTTGTCGGCTTGATGCGGGTCAGAGGCCTCGCCACCCGCAGCAACCCGACGGGTCGCGGTGGGTCGGGGATGCGGACGGGGCTAGACCGTGGTGCGGTGGAAGTTGAGGTAGCTCCGCGACGCCGTCGGCCCCCGCTGGCCCTGGTACCGGTTGCCGTAGGCGCCGGAACCGTAGGGATGTTCGGCGGCCGAGGAAAGCCGGAAGAAGCACAGCTGCCCGATCTTCATGCCGGGCCACAGCTTGATGGGGAGCGTCGCGACGTTGGAGAGCTCGAGCGTCACGTGGCCCGAGAACCCGGGGTCGATGAATCCGGCCGTCGAGTGGGTCAGCAGCCCGAGGCGGCCCAGCGAGGACTTGCCTTCGAGGCGCGCGGCGATGTCGTCGGGCAGCGAGACCGTCTCGAACGTGGAGCCGAGCACGAATTCGCCGGGGTGCAGGATGAAGGGCTCGTCGGGGTCGACTTCCACGAGCCGCGTGAGCTCAGGCTGCTCAAGCGCCGGGTCGATGTGGGCGTACTTGTGGTTGTCGAACAGCCGGAAGAACCGATCGATCCGCACGTCCACGCTGGACGGCTGGACCATGGCCGGGTCGAAGGGCTCGAGGGCGATCCGCTGGGCGTCGATCTCGGTTCGGATGTGGCGGTCGGAGAGCAGCACGCCTTCAAAAATACCGCCTCTACTGCTCGAGTACGGCCTTGAGCTTCGTCAGCTGCGCGACCTCGGAGTCCATCGTCTTCTGGACCATGCCGCTCATGAGCCTCATGAGCCCTTTCGGCTCCAAGGCGAGGCCGAAGGTCAGGTGCGTGCCGCCGTCGTCCGCTGGCCGCAGCGTGAAAGCGCCTTTCGGGCGTGCGGGCCCGGCGATGACCTCGAAGCGCAGCGACGAGCTGGGCTGCGCCTCGGTGATGCGGTAGTCGCCGTCGATCTCGCGCCCGCCCGGCCCGGCGAGCCTCTGCGCGTACACCGCCCCGACCTGGCCCGCGCTGCCCGAGGCGAGCGACACCGACCGCACCGACGACCGCCACCGGGAGTTGTTGAGCCCGTCCGCGAGGAAGGCGTAGACGTCCTCGGGCGTGCGGCGGACAGTGACGGAATGTTCAGCGGCGGCCATGCGCCGAGACTAGGGCGATTCGCTGGATTTGCGCTGAGAATTAAGGGCGACGGCGGCACTCGCCGCCGGGGTCCGGCTTCGGCAGCCGCGTGGCGTGTGGCACACTTGCCGGTCGAAAGAGTGATCCTCTCCGGAAAGAATCCCATGTCGCAGCCACAGCCCGACCTCGACCACCTGACCGACCACGGCCACGCCCATTCCGCCGACCATGTGATCCATGCCGAAGACGCGGGCTACCACAAGAGCCTCAAAGCGCGGCAGATCCAGATGATCGCGATCGGCGGCGCGATCGGCACGGGCCTGTTCCTCGGCGCGGGCGGCCGTCTCGCCGCGGCGGGACCGTCGCTCATCCTCGCGTACGCCCTGTGCGGCTTCTTCGCGTTCCTCATCCCCCGGGCCCTCGGGGAGCTCGTGCTGCACAGGCCGTCGTCGGGGTCGTTCGTGTCTTATGCGCGTGAGTTCTTCGGCGAGAAGGCGGCATTCGTCTCCGGCTGGTTCTACTGGATCAACTGGGCCATGACCACGATCGTGGACACCACGGCGGCGGCGCTGTACATGAACTTCTTCGGCAAGTACGTGCCGTGGATCAGCGCAGTGCCGCAATGGGCGTGGGCGCTTCTGGCGCTCGTGCTCGTTCTGGGGCTCAACCTCATCTCCGTCAAGGTGTTCGGCGAGATGGAATTCTGGTTCGCCCTCATCAAGGTCGCGGCCCTGCTGGTGTTCCTTGTGCTGGGCATCTATTTCGTCGTCTTCGGCACGCCGGCGGGCGGAACCGTCGGATTCAGCCTCATCGCCGATCACGGGGGCTTCTTCCCCACTGGAATCCTCCCGCTCATCCTGCTCATGCAGGGCGTGCTGTTCGCCTACGCCTCGATCGAGCTCGTGGGCACTGCGGCGGGCGAGACGCAGAACCCCGAGAAGATCATGCCGCGGGCCATCAACTCCGTGGTCCTGCGGATCGCGGTGTTCTATGTCGGATCGGTGGTGCTCCTCGCGCTGCTCCTGCCGTACACGTCGTACCAGAAGGGCGTGAGCCCGTTCGTGACGTTCTTCGGCCACATCGGCGTGGGCGGCGTGGACGTGATCATGAACCTGGTGGTCCTCACGGCGGCGCTCTCGTCGCTGAATGCGGGCCTCTACTCGACCGGACGCATCCTCCGGTCCATGGCCGCTGCGGGTTCCGCACCGAAGTTCGCGCTCCGGATGAACAAGGCCGGCGTCCCGTACGGCGGCATCGCCATCACGGCCGTAGTCTCGCTCCTGGGCGTCCCGCTGAACTATCTGGTGCCTTCCGACGCGTTCGAGATCGTGCTCAACGTGGCATCGGTCGGAATCGTCAGCACGTGGGCCACGATCGTCCTGTGCCAGCTCCAGCTCCAAAGGTGGGCCAAGAACGGCTGGACGGAGCGTCCCGCGTTCCGTATGCCCGGCGCGCCGTACACGGGCTACCTCTCGCTCGCGTTCCTCGCGTTCGTGCTCGTCATGATCTTCATCGACTCGCCGTGGACGCTCGCGGTGACCGCCGTCGCCATCGTGATCATGGTCGCGGGCTGGTACGCCTGCCGGGAGCGGATCCATGCCATCGCGGAAGCGCGCCGAGCACCCCGAAGGGTGTTGTAAGCTGGGTAATGCCCTCCGGGGCAACGCGGCCGTAGCTCAATGGCAGAGCGCACGCTTCCCAAGCCTGATACGCGGGTTCGATTCCCGTCGGCCGCTCCACTTGTCTCGAATTCCCCTCCGGCCCTGCCCTCGGACGGTATCCTCACGTCGTGGACCCTGACGACGTGCCCGCCCAGAAGACCCGTGAGGGATGGTGGTGGAAGGCCCTCCTCTCGGGCCTTTCGCTCTGGGTGGCCACGATCGTCGTCACCATGACGACCCACAGCAACAACCTCATTCCCACGCTGATCCTCGTGGGCAGCTTCCTTGTCCCGTTCTGTGTGGTCCTCTTCGCCGTCGAACGGATCAGCGGCACCGTCCGGTCCCTGGACGTGTTCATGGCGGTCCTCCTTGGAGGGGTCTTCGGCGTTCTGGGAGCGGCCCTCTTGGAGTCCGACCTCCATCCCTCGCCCTGGCTCGGCCTTCGGGTGGCGCTCGTCGAGGAGTTCGTCAAGGCCGCGCTCCTGGTCCTGGTGGCCCGCTCGATCGCACCGAAGACGGGCATGCAGGGCGGGCTCCTTGGAGCGTGCGTGGGGGCCGGGTTCGCCGCGTTCGAGTCAGCGGGCTACGCCTTCAATGCCGCCGTGACGACGCACGGCATCAGCCTCGGACCGCTGCTCCAGAGCGAGGCCACACGATCGATCCTGGCGCCGGTCTGCCACGTCCTGTGGACCGCACTCCTCGGCGCTGTGATCTTCCGGGCGGCGGGCAGCGGACGGATCCGGCTGACCGCGGGCGTCCTCGCAGCCTTCGTAGGCGTCGTGGCGCTGCACACCCTCTGGGACTCGATGCAGGATCTCGCCGACGGGCTCGCTGCCGCCCTCTCCGCCGACGCCTCCCTGTCGGGCGGGTTCTACGTCGCGGGGCTCGTGATCGTGGCCCTCGCCGGGCTCGCATCGCTGGCCTTCACGCTGCGGCGAAGCCCCGCCTGATGTGACCCACGACTCGCCAAGGGATTGACACGTGGATCACATCGTGGTCTGCTGGAAAGCGCTTACCAACAGCGTTCCCGGCACTTTGAGGCACCGGACGAGCGTTACAGTCACGATGACCTAGGAGGGTCTCATGCACGAAGAGGTGCGCGGGCGATCAGGCCGCGAACAGCAGCCGAAGACCGCGGGGATGCACAAGCGCGCGGCCCTGAGCGGCTTCTTCGGAAGCACGCTGGAGTACTACGACTTCTCGATCTACGCCTCGGCGGCTGCCCTCGTCTTCCCGGGGATCTTCTTCCCCAGCGGCAACGCGACGGTGGCCCTCGTTGCGTCCCTGGCGACCTACGCCGTCGGCTACGTGGCCCGCCCGATCGGTGCGTTCGTCCTCGGGACCTGGGGCGATCGCCACGGCCGCAAGAACGTCCTCGTTTTCGCGCTGCTTTTGATGGGTTTTTCGACGTTCGCAGTCGGCCTGCTTCCGACGTTCGGGCAGGTCGGCATTCTCGCCCCGATCCTCCTTGTGGCGCTCCGGCTGATCCAGGGCTTCGCCGTGGCCGGCGAGCTGAGCGGCGCGAGCGCACTCATCGCCGAGCACGCCCCCGCGGACCGTCGGGGCTTCTTCACGAGCTTCAGCCTGCAGGGCACGCAGGCGGGCAGCATCCTCGCCTCCGCCGCGTTCATCCCGCTCTCGGCGATGCTGCCCACCGAGGCCTTCCACTCGTGGGGCTGGCGAGTGCCGTTCCTGCTCAGCGCCTTCGTCGTCGTTGCCGGCTACCTGATTCGCCGTCGCGTCGCCGAGACCCCGGCCTTTCTCGAGGAGGCCGAGCAGCAGGTCGTCCCGAAGGCCCCCGTGGTGCGGGTGCTCCGTGAGAGCGGCTGGACCGTCTTCCGTGCCATCCTCATGGGCCTGGCCAACGTCATCGGCACCACCGCCGCCGTGTTCGGCACCGCCTATGCCACGCAGCCGGCGTACGGGATCGGCATGAGCCCGGCCACCTACCTGTGGATGCCTGTCATGGCGAACATCGTCGCCGTCATCCTCATCCCGTTCTTCGGCCGCCTCTCCGACCGGATCGGCCGCCGGCCGCTCATGATCTTCGGCTCGCTCAGCGCGGGCGTGCTGTCGTTCGCCTACCTGTGGGCCATCAGCCAGAAGAACGTGGTCCTCACCGTAGTGCTCGCCATCCTCATGTGGGGCGTCCTGTACCAGATGTGGAACGCGACGTTTGCGAGCTTCTTCCAGGAGCTGTTCCCGACGCGCACTCGCGTGACGGGTTTCGCCATCTCCCAGAACCTCGGCCTGCTCATCGTCGCGTTCCTGCCGACCGTCTTCACGCTCATCGCCCCTCCGGGATCCACGAACGTTCCGCTCGTCATCGGCGGCCTGACCTTCGTGCTCTCCGCCGCCTCGGCGATTGCCACGTGGATGACCCGCGAAACCTCGAAGCTCAGCCTCGACGCGCTGGACACCGCCGAGCGTTCGGCCGTCCGCGAGCCGAGCGCTCGGGCAAAGGCGGTCTAGCCGTCCGATCGCCCTAGGCCGTCCCGTCACGGCAGCGAGGCCCCGGTCCACTACTGGACCGGGGCCTCGCCTTGTGGCGCCCGTCCCCGCAAAGGGCGCCCGGACCCGCACTTCCGCGCCGGGTCCGGCACGGAAGTGCGGGGAACCCGCGGAAGTGGCCCCGCGGGCGTGTGGGCCCAGCGCGAGGCGCCGGGCCGCCGTCGTCATCCTTCCCGACGCGTCCGCAGCCTCAGCACGAGCACGCCGCCGACGCCGGCGGGCACCAGCCCCCCGAGGAACATCGCCCAAGGCGTCCCGAGGGTCTGCGCAAGTCCGCCGAGCATGGGTCCCCCCAACGCCTGGCCGCCGATGAGCACCATCGTGTACAGGCTCATGACTCGGCCACGGATAGCCATGTTCGCGCTCGTCTGCACGAGCTGGTTGGCGGACGTCATAAAGGTGAGCGCGCAGAACCCCGAGACGGCCATGAGCGCCGCGAACGCCGGAAGGGACGGCACGAACGCGGCGAGCGCGAGGAGCGCGCCGTACAGCCCGGCGGCGACGACGACGGTCTCGAGCCTGAGCAGGCGACGGCGCGCCGACGCGATCGCGCCGACCAGTGAGCCGAGCGCCACGAGCGTGTTCAGCAGGCCGTAGCCTCCCGCGCCGATCCTGAAGACGTTGTCCGCATAGCCCGCGAGGAGCACGGGCAGGCTCAGCGAAAAGACCGCGACGACGGCGGCCAGCGCCCACGGCCAGCGGATGGTCTGCTTTGCCCAGGCGTAGCGGACGGCTTCGCGCACCATGCCCTTCGACTTCGGGGTGGGGGGCGCGGTGTACAGCTCGCTGACGCGCAGCAGCGAGAGCATGATCACGGTGAGGGTGCACGCGACGGCGTTGAACACGAACGCCCAGCCACCGCCGACTGCGGTCAGCAGGGCGCCCGCGATCGCGGGGCCGATGAGGCCGCCGAGCTGGAAGGTCGTGGAGTTGACGCTGATCGCGTTCCGCAGATAGGTCGGCCCCACGAGCTCGTTGACGAAGACCTGACGCGACGGCTGGTCGAGCACCGTCACGAGGCCGAGGACGGCGGCCACGGCGTACACATGCCAGACCTGCAGCGAGTGCGTGAGCGTGAGCACCCCGAGAATTGCCGCGCACAGGCCCGCGCTCGCCTGGCAGAGCTGGAGCAGGCGACGCTTCGAGAAGCGGTCCGCCATGAGGCCGCCCCACGGGCCGAGGATGAGCACGGGCAGGAACTGCATGGCCACGGTCACGCCGACGGCGGCCACGGAGCCCGAAAGCTGGAGGACGATCCAGTCCTGGGAGACGCGCTGCATCCACACGGCAATCACTGCGATGAAATGCGAGGCGGCGAAGAGCCGGAAGTTGTGGACCCGGAGCGAGATGAAGGTGTGGCGCCACGGAAGTCGTTCGCTGACGACGGCGATGGGGCCGGTGGGCGGGAAGGAAACGCTTCTGTTGTCGGACGGCGAAGAGGGCAGGGCTGAGCTGGGCGAGGTCACGTGAGGTCCTGAGTTTCGTTCTTGTGCGGCTGAGCGTTCGGTGATTCCACGCTAAACAGCAGGGAATGCATTGCGGAAGCTTATTTGTCATATAAGAGCTATTGCATTCCGCAAAGCCCTCGGGAAGGATCGATGCCATGTTCGATCCCGTGCACCTCCGCAGCTTCCTCGCCGTCGCCGAGCACCTCAGCTTCACCCTCGCGGCGGACCGGCTGGGAATCGCGCAGCCCACGGTGAGCCAGCACGTCGCCAAGCTCGAGAAGGCAGCCGGCCGCGTCCTTCTGGTGCGCGACACCCATGGCGTGCGGCTGACAGACAATGGCGACGCGATGGCCGGCTTCGCACGGAGCATCCTCGCCGCACATGACGAAGCATTGCGCTATTTCCGCGGCTCCGCGATGCGCGGCCGCCTTCGCTTCGGCACCGCCGACGACCTCGCCATCACGGGACTCCCGAAGATCCTCCGCGAGTTCCGCCGCGCGTACCCGCAGCTCAATCTCGAGCTCACCGTGAGCCAGAGCGACGACCTGCATCGCCGCCTCAAGGCGGGCCAACTGGACCTCATCTTCATCAAGTGGATCGCGGGTGCTCAGGAGGGCACGGTCGTGCGGCACGACGTCTTCTCGTGGGTCGGCGTCGAACAGACGGTCCTCGAACCCAATCAGCCCGTTCCCCTTGTCGTGTACCCGGCACCCAGCCTGAGCAGGACCCTCGCGATCGACGCGCTCGAGGCGAGCGGGCGGACGTGGAAGGTCACGTGCAGCACGAAGCAGATCGCCGGGGTGCTGGCGGCGGTGCGGGCGGGTCTCGGCATCGGCGTCATGCCCACCACGCTCGTCCCCGAGGACCTCTCGATCATCACGCGCCGCTTCGATCTCCCGCCCGTCGGCGACGTGGACTTCACCCTCATCCGCAACCCGCTCGCCAACTCCGCGGCCGTCGACGCGCTCACCGATGCGATCATGGGACGCACGCTGAGCCGGACGTAGCCGCTTAGCAGAACGCGAAGGTGAGATAGGCCACGGCGCGCCGGGAAGGCCCGGCGTACACTGGTTTCCGATGAACCGCACAATGTTCAAGTCGAAGATCCACCGCGCCACGGTCACTCACGCCGATCTGCATTACATCGGCTCGGTGACCGTCGACCTGGACCTGCTCGACGCCGCCGACATCCTGCCCGGCGAACTCGTCTCCATCGTCGACGTCACGAACGGCGCCCGCCTCGAGACCTACACGATCGCAGGCGAGCGCGGCTCCGGCGTCATCGGCATCAACGGCGCCGCGGCGCACCTCGTCCACGAGGGCGACATCGTGATCCTCATCAGCTACGCGTCGATGAGCAACGAGGAGGCCCGGGAGTTCGTGCCGACCGTGGTGCATGTCAACGCGGAGAACACGATCATCGAACTGGGGACGGACCCTGCCGAAGGCATCACCCCGGGCCTCATGCGCCCACCCTTCGCCATCCAGGCCCACCTGAACTAGAAAGCGGTTTCTCTCCCGCACGTCCCCTGTTCTAGTCTGGACGCTGTGCAGCAGACTGACGTGGAACCCCGTGGAATCGTGACGTGCTAGGGGTCCTCGCAGGGTTCTTCGTGGTCTGGGCGATCATCGGCAGCGGCTGGTTCGTGGCCCGGAAGCGCCTCTTGGGAGACGGTGCTCAGGCCGTGCTGAGCCGCCTTTCCTTCTTCGTCGCCAGCCCCGCGCTGCTCCTGGAGACCCTCAGCAAGGCTGACCTTCACTCGATCTTCTCCTCGCACCTGCTGGTCATCACCGTCAGTTCGACGCTGGTGGGGCTTCTGTCCATCGCGACCTTCAGGTGGGTGAGGCGGCGGAACCTCTCGGAGGCCCTCGTCTCGTCGATGAGCTCCTCCATCGCGAATTCGGCGAATCTCGGCATCCCCATCTCCGTCTTCGTCCTGGGCGACGCGAGCTATGTGGCGCCCCTGCTGATCTTCCAGCTCGCGCTGTTCACGCCGTCGTACCTCCTCCTGCTGGACGGCACGACGGCGACCGCCAAGCCGGGGGCGGCCCGCGCCCTCCAGTTCGTGCTCCCCGTGGTGACGAATCCGAACATCATCGGCTCCATGATCGGGCTCGTGCTCGCCGCGACCGGGTGGCAGCTGCCCGAGCTCATCATGCAGCCGATCCACCTCATCGGCGGGGCGGCGATCCCCGCGATGCTGATGGCGTTCGGCATCTCACTGTACGGCTCGCGTCCTTTGAAGGCCGACGACGGGCGTCGCTTCGACACGCTGCTCGCCACGTCCTTCAAACTCGTGGTGCACCCGCTCATCGCGTTCACCTTCGCGCGCTTCGCCCTCGGGCTCGACGGGCACGCGCTGTTCGCCGCCGTCGTCACCGCCGCCCTCCCCACAGCGCAGAACGTGTACGTCGCTGCGCAGCGATATCAGCGCGGCCTCGTGGTCGCGAAGGACACCGTGCTCGTCACGACCGTCGTCGCCGTCCCGGCCATGGCTGTCATGGCCGCCCTCCTCTCCTAACCCCCCTCTTCGTTTCGGGTACAGATAATCCCCTCCCTCAGCGTCTCGGGTACAGATACCGACACGAACGACGACGGGCGCCGGCCGATAGGCTAGCCACATGCCTGAGCTGAGACTGACGGATGACCGCACGATCGCGCCGTGCGTGGCAGAGGCCACGACCAGCCGCCGGTGAGCGTGTCCGCGCAGGAGGAGGCCCCTCCCCAGGTTCCTAGCCTCACAAAAGTGGCCCTGCTGTGGGCCCTCGCCCTCGTGCTCGCAGTGGCGGTGGCCGTCGCCGCAGTCATCGCGGTCCGGTCCGCGAGCGGTCCCGCCCAACCCGTCCGCGCGTACCTCGCCGCGCTTCAAGCGGGCGACGGCGGCCGCGCCTTGGGTGCCTTGCACGCCCAAGTGCCTCCCGGCAGCGCCTCCCTGCTCGACGGCGCGCCGCTGCGCGATTCGATGTCCCGCATCCGCGACCTGTCGGTAGGAACTCCCTCGTCCGCGGCGAATGGACGGGAAAACGTTCCCGTGACCTTCTCATCCGGCGGCTCGAATTTCACCACGAACTTCCTCGTTGAACAGACCGGAACCGATTGGCTGTTCTTTCCGCGATGGAGCATCGTCCCGGCGGCACTTCCCAGCATCCAGGCCTCAGTGGTCAACTCGTCGCGGGCAACGATCAACGGCGTGGAAGTGAACATGCCCTCTGGCCGGAATTCGTTCCCCGTGTTCTATCCGGGAAGCTACGTCGGCGCCCTTCCAGGGCAGTATTTCGCCGCGGATCCCACGACGGCCGTGGTCTCCCAGAAGTCCGGCCTCATTCCGCTCACCCTCGCGACAAAGGCCACCCCAGCGCTCGTTGCTGCAATCAACGACAAGGCGAAGGAATTCCTCGACCAGTGCGCCAAGACCGCCTCAACCCAGCAGCGACTCCAGCCTTACTGCCCGTTCGCCTACCAGACCGACAATCGAATCGTCGACGGGACCATCGCCTGGTCGATCACTCAATACCCAAGCGCCAGCGTCACGCCTTTCAATGGCCAATGGACCGTTTCTCCGCTGTCCGGAAAGGCCCGGCTCACCGCTCGGCAGATTGACCTTTTCACCGGCCACGTGAGCCAGCTGAATGTCGAACGGGACTTCCAGTTCATGGTGAACCTCTCCGTTTCCGGCTCGACCATTACCATCACGCCGGTCTTCGGCTGACGGGCCGCACCCGGAGCCTCCCTCAAGGGCGAGGAGGGCACACCCGGCGAGGTCAGTTCATCCCGCGAAGGTCGAGGACCAGTTCGGACTCGGCGCCGTTCTGCAACACAACCGGGATGCCCCAATCCTGCTGGTACAGGTGGCAAGCGGCATGGTCGGGGATCTCTTCCCCGGGGGCACCATCGCACGCCGCCGCTCGCGCAGTAATATGCAGGACTCCCTCACCCACCTCG
The DNA here is from genome assembly GCF_051955515.1 of Sinomonas sp. Lineage (GTDB taxonomy): Bacteria > Actinomycetota > Actinomycetes > Actinomycetales > Micrococcaceae > Sinomonas. The sequence goes on along the minus strand of NZ_JBQCGQ010000246.1, from coordinate 5,867 downwards.
GGATTCAACTCAAGCGTGCGAACGAGCCCCTGCGATGTGCCGGAGCCGGCGCGTAGCAACTCGGGCGGAGTCGACGAGATCTTCAGCTGGGTCGGGTCGCCCCATCGGTTGTCGAGTTTCTGGCCAGTGGGAGCCTTGAAGCGGACCGTGAGCGCGAGGGCGCCGGGCGCGAGCGGCGACTTGGGACGCTGTGTCTGGCTCGCGCCCTCGTCAACCTGCTGAGCGTCCTTCGGAATCGGGACAAGCGAAAGCTCGTGGCGATTGCTCTCCGTCACCAACAGGAGCGGCTCGCTGCCCTCCGGCTGAATGACGACGACGTCGCTCGGCTCTGCAAGTCCGCGCGCCAAGGTGGAGACCGACTGAGCCGCAGGATCGTAGCGACGCACAGCACCGTTATAGGTGTCCGCGATCGCGACCGAACCGTCGGGAAGAACCGTGACGCCCAGCGGATGCTGGAATCGGGCGGTGTCCGCGGCACCGTCGCGGAAGCCGAAGTCGAAGAGTCCCTTGCCGACTGCGGTCTCCACGCGCACACCGCTCGGCCCCGGGGCTGCGTCTCCCAGGACGAGCTTCCGGAGCGCCGACGTCTCCGAGTCGGCTACCCAGAGGTTGCCCTCAGCGTCGACAGCAAGACCTGACGGCTGCGCGAACCAGGCCTCGGGACCAGCCCCGTCGAGGAGTCCCTCAAGTCCAGAGCCAGCCAGAATCGCGACCTCGGCAGTAAGCGGGTCGAACGTGAAGATCTGATGGGTTCCAGCCATCGCGACGACGACCTTGCGCAGCTTCTCGCTCCACACGACATCCCAGGGCGAGGACAGCGACACCTTGGTTCCGTGTCCGACCACGCCGATGTCGACCGCATCTCCCGCGTAGTCGGCGGGATGCGCACCCGTAGAGGCTCCGCCCTCGTGATCTCCAGGCGAGCCGCCTCCGGGGCCGGCCTTCTCGCTCGCGCCGGCGGCCCACAGACCTGCACCGTCTCCGTCCACGCGGGCCGGGCCGGCATCGAGCAGGCGCTGGACGCCGTTCCCCGCTACTGTCTGCACGTGGCCCGAGCTCAGGGTGACGCCGCGGAGACGGTGATTCACGGTGTCGGCGACAATCGCGTCATAGCCCGTCTGCCACGAGATGTCCGCGGGGAGAATGGCGGCTCCCTGCGGCTCGTTGAACTGGGCGTTCTCGGCAGCACCGTCTGCGAAGCCCTTTGTGCCGGATCCGATGACCCGCTGCACCGTCTCGAGGTCAGGGCGCAGCTCGACGAGCCGATGGTGTCCCGTGTCGACAACGAGGTAATTCCCGTTGTCGAGCTGAATCGTCTGGCCGGGGAAACGCAGGGTGCGCCCAACCGGCTCCGGGGCCACGTACGGCCCGTCACCCCGGTGCAGCGTCCCCTTCTCGGTGTGCTCGTGGATCAGTTCCTCGATCAGCACTCCAAGGCCGGCAGCATGTCCCTCCCCGGAGAGGTGCGCCACGATGTAGCCCTCGGGGTCGACGACGACGAGCGTAGGCCATGCGCGCGCCGTGTACGCCTGCCAGGTGAGTAGCTCCGGGTCATCCAAGACGGGGTGATGGATCTCGTAGCGCTCCACGGCCGACGCAAGGGCAACCGGATCAGCCTCGTGCTCGAACTTCGGAGAGTGGACGCCGACGGTCACGAGGACGTCGTGGTATTTCTCCTCGAGCGGACGCAGCTCGTCCAGGACGTGCAGGCAGTTGATGCAGCAGAACGTCCAGAAGTCGAGGATGACGATCTTCCCGCGAAGGGCCGAGAGGTTCAGCTCCGTGCCGCCGGTGTTGAGCCAGCCCCGGCCCGCGAGTTCGCTCGCCCTTACGCGGTGCGTGGTTCTGAGGGCTGAAGCGCTGGTGGCGCTCACGATGTCGGCAGACTCGGCGGTCACGGGCACTCCTGACGTGTCGCTGGTGAAAGGTCTGTTTGCGGCAACCCCATTATCGGGGCCTTTGTTCCGCGTCTCGTGGGGTGGGTCGAGGAAAGGACTCGGAAGGTCACAATCCGCGGGCCCGGTCCTGGTCACCGAGCCGATTGAACATCGCGTTGTACGCCTCGAGCTCCGCGTCGTTGTCCCGTTCGGCGGCCCGGTCGCGGCGCTTCGTCTCGCGGGCATCGGATCTCGACCACATCACGGCGACGCCAATCGCTACGACCAGTGTCGGAATCTCACCGATGCCCCAGGCGACAGCGCCACCCGTTTGCTGGTCGGCGATGGCGGAAGGGCCCCAAGGGCGTCCGAGGTTCCCGAAATAGGTCGGCTCGAGGAGGATATTCGAGCCCATGATCGCGACGCCGAAGAACGCATGGAACGCCATCGTGGCAAAGAGGAGCAAGAGCCTAAGCGGGTAGGGCGCGCGTCTGGGAAGCGGGTCCGAGCCAATCATCGTGAGGACGAAGATGTAGCCGGTCAGCGTGAAGTGCAGGTTCATGAGCTCGTGGCCGATGTGGTCCCGCATCGCATACCCGAAGAGAGCCGAGTAGTAGAAGAGGATGATCGAGCCAGCGAAGTTCGCGGCGGCGAACAGGGGATGCGTGATCAGCTGGGACCACTTCGAATGCACGAAGACGAGCGTCCACTCGCGGAGTCCACGGCTGCCGTCCTGTCTGGGCCGGAGTGCTTTGAGCGCGAGCGTGACGGGCGACCCGAGCACCAAGAACAACGGCGCCACCATGGTCAGCATCATGTGGTCCACCATGTGGGCCGAGAAGAGAACCCTGCCGTACACCGCTGGCGGACCGCTGGTGATATAGGTGAGGACCACGAGGCCCACGAACCATGAAAGGCTCCGGGCCCACGACCACGAGTCTCCGCGACGGAGAAGCTTGATGATGCCGAGGGCGTAGGCCCCGGCACCGAAGACCGCTACGGCGACCCACAGCCAGTCGAGGCGCCATTCTGTCAGCCAGCGCACGGGCGTCAGCTCAGGTGGAAGGTTGTAGCCGGACAGGATGAAGGCTGGCGTGGCGTCAGGCGCGAGAGTCGTGGGCTCGGGCGGAGCTGACCGGCTGAGCGCCACGGCGAGACCGCTGACGCCTCCCATGACAATCGTCTCCACGCCGATGAGCTGCCAGAGGACACGTTTGGCAGATGCCCCCCGTGAGATCTGCGGGATAACCCATCGGCGGTGCATGAACCCGATCCCGCCGAGGACGACGGCAAAGACGACCTTGCCGATGACCAGTTGCCCATAGGACGTGCCGAACAGGGCGCTCCACCCCGGGACGCGCAGCGATGCGTTGACGATGCCCGAAGCGACAACCAGAACGAAGCAGAACAAGGCGAGAGCCGAATAGCGTCGGAGCACCGATTCGGTGAGGTCACCGCCGTTGTGGGAGCCCGTCGAGGTCCGCAGCCGACCCGTGAAAGTTCCTCCGAGGAGAGCGAGCATCGCGACGCCTCCAACCCACAGCCCGGCCCCCAGCAGATGGAGCCCCAAAGAGTTGACGGCGGCCTCGTGGTCCCCCGCGCTCGCGGAGTGCCCGATCAGGGCCATCGGCATGAGGCCAACCACGGCCAGCAGAAACGTGAGTGCGAGGCCAGTCAGGGACCGAACGGCGAAGAGAAGCGTGGCGACCGTAGCGGCGATGATGACCGTGACGAGCCAGGCCCGGCCTACGTCAAGCTGCGTCATGTAGAAGACGAGCTGCTTGGTGTAGTCGGTGCTTCCCGAGATCGGCTGCCCGATGAGGTCGGAATGTGTGAAGACAAGGACGGCGACGGAGCTGGCTGTCCAGACGAGGGATGCAAGGCTCGCGACCTTCAGCGCACGGGCGAAGGCCGGATGTTCATCGACGGTCCCGTCCCCAGAGGACGCCGACGCGTTTCGCTCGGGACGTCGGCGGTGCGGCACGATCGCGACGGCAAACACGAGTCCGCCAAGAACGAGAGCGGCCGAAACATTGAGCGCCGCCTGAGCAACGGGAAGGCCCCAGCGGACCAGCGCGCCGGGATCGAGGATCTGGCGAGCAGCGACCGCTCCGGAGAACACCAAGGCCGCAATCAGGACGACCAAGGCAGCCCCGGCCGCCGCATAGACGTAGCCCCTCGGGGTCCCGCGATCTTCGACGTCGGACGAAGGCGTGGGGGGAACGGTACGCGTGGAGCTCGGCACCCCACCATTCTTCCAGACGCGGGAACCCACGAGCGTCCGGAATCGTGGCTATGTGGATAACACCACGGGGGCGGCGGCTCCCGCCGTCGCCCCCGTGTGGCGATTCGAAGGCTCTACTTGGAAGCAGCGGCCTTGAGCTTGGAGCCTGCCGTCAGCTTGACGCCGAAGCCAGCCGGGATCTGGATCTCCTCGCCGGTCTGCGGGTTGCGGCCCGTACGAGCAGCACGCTCGGTGCGCTCGACGGCGAGCCAGCCCGGGATGCTGACCTTCTCGCCAGCGGCGACGGAGCTCTCGAAGACCTCGAACAGTGCGTCGAGCACACCGTTGACGGCGGTCTGGCTGAGGTTGGTCTTGCCGGCGACCTCGGCAACAAGCTCGCTGCGGTTCTTAGCCATGTGTCCTCCTGGACGTCGGTTTGTTTCGTCAGCCCTAGACATTCGCCCGGGACTGCTGCTGACGAACCTACCAGCTAATGCCCGCCGCGCCAGCAGATTTCCGCGTGTTTTCAGGGATTTCGGCCCACTTTCGGCTCTCGAGGCCCCGTTTCGGAGCGTAGCGTGGTCTCGTGGCACTCCCCGCTTATCAGCTGTTGAAGTCCGAACAACTGCGGCTCATCGATCAGTGGCTTGGCGAGTGGGAGCTCGAGGCAGACATGTCGTGGGGCGTTCAAGGAATCCTCGTCGTGAGGATCGCCGCCCCCGGGGGCTCGGTCGTCGTCAAAGCGAGCGACGTCACGCACCATATCAAGCGCGAAATCCGCGCGTACCTGCAGATGACGGCCCCTCTCGGTGACCACGCGCCGCGGCTCCTCCACGCCGATGCCCGCGCTGGCGTCGTCGTCACCTCATGGCTGCCGGGAGCCCTCGTGGAAGGCGGGCCGTTCGAGTACTCGCCGGACCACTTCCGCCAGGCCGGCGCCCTCCTCGCCCGACTCCACGTGCCCCGGCAGGAAACCCGAAGCTATGATCCGGCGGCGCTGCATAAGATCGACGACTTCGCCCGGCGCGCTGGACCGCTGGTTCCAGCGCCGCTCCTTAGCGCCGTGCGCGGCATGGCCGCCGCGCACGTCGCGGCGCCTCGCGTCCTCTATGCCACCCACGGCGATTACCAGCCGAGAAACTGGATTCACGACGACGGGCGGCTCTCGGTGATCGATTTCGGTCGTGCTGGCTACCGTCCGTGGGTCACCGATTTCGTGAGGCTCGAACACTCCTATTTCGCGGATCACCCAGACCTTCGAGCTGCTTTCCTCAGCGGCTATGGCAGGGATCCGGCAGAAGAATCTGACTCCTGGCGCCTCGACAACATCCTGCAGTCCCTGGGCACGGTGGTCTGGGCGCACGATGTCGGCGATCGCCTTTTCGAGGCTGCCGGCCTGAGGATGCTCGAACGGGTGGCGGAGCGGTTCGCCTGACCTGCCGGTCCGGGTACGGGTACTGCCCTGTCAGGGCGTTTCGGGTGCAGGTACTGCCCCTGTTCTGGCGTTCCGGGTACGGGTACTGCCCTTCCCGGCGTGGGGGGTGGGTTGGCGTGCCCGGTTCGGGGGTGTCGGTCGAGGATGGGGTTTTGGGTGGCTAAGGTTGGGGTTTTGGGTGGTTAAAGGGGTGTGGGCCCCACTGCGTTGTGGGGCCCACCCGTTGTGGTGTGTTCCGGCGGTGTCCTACTCTCCCACACCCTGTCGGGTGCAGTACCATCGGCGCTGTGGGGCTTAGCTTCCGGGTTCGGGATGGGTCCGGGCGTTTCCC
>NZ_JBQCGQ010000245.1:0-9568 GCF_051955515.1 Sinomonas sp. | reverse complement strand
CCCCCCCGGGGGGGCGGCGTGGGTCGGCCCCCTTCCCGGTCCCCCCGCCCCTTTGGCGGGTTTTCCCCCCCCCCACGGGTGCGGCCGCAACGCGTGCGGGGGAAGAAACCTTTAACCTCTAGTTGAGGGTAAAGGCTCACTTCAGCGGAAATGTCAAGGTCCACGGGAAGGATGTCGTCCCTGTGTAGGCTGGGGACTCAGGAAGCCGCAGTCAGCGATTCGAAAGTGTGGATGGATAAGTGAGCACAGAGCAGAGCGCAGCGACTCTGGACAGCATCACGGAAGACCTCACCGACGTCGTGCTGGGCCCCACTGGCCGCCCGGAGCGCGAGTACGCGGTGCCTGCCCCACTGGCATCCCACGGCCCGGCGCGCATCATCGCGATGGTCAACCAGAAGGGCGGCGTGGGCAAGACCACCTCGGCCATCAACCTCGCTGCCGCGCTCGCCGACTACGGGCGCCGAGTGCTCATCGTGGACTTCGACCCGCAGGGCGCTGCCTCCGCTGGCCTGGGGACCAATCCCCATGAGCTCGACCTCACGGTCTACAACGTGATGATGGACCGCCACGTGGACATCCGCGACGCGATCCGCCACACCGAGATCGAGAACCTCGATCTCCTGCCCGCCAACATCGACCTCTCGGCCGCCGAGGTGCAGCTCGTCACCGAAGTGGCGCGCGAGCAGGTCCTCGCGAGCGCACTCCGGAAGGTCGAGAACGACTACGACCTGGTGCTCATCGACTGCCAGCCCTCCCTCGGACTCCTCACCGTGAACGCCCTCTCGGCCGCGCACGGCGTGATCATCCCGCTCATCTGCGAGTTCTTCGCCCTGCGCGCGGTGGCCCTCCTCGTCGAGACGATCGAGAAGGTCCAAGACCGACTCAACCCGCGTCTCGTGGTCGACGGCGTCCTCGCCACGATGTACGACGCCCGCACTCTGCACAGCCGCGAGGTCCTCGCCCGCCTCATCGAGGCCTTCGGGGACAAGGTCTTCGACTCGGTCATCAAGCGCACCATCAAGTTCGCGGACGCGACCGTGGCGGCCGAGCCCATCACGCGCTACGCCGCGAACCACGCCGGTGCAGAGGCGTACCGGAGGCTCGCGCGCGAGCTCGTGGCACGCGGTGGAGCACCCTAGCCAGCCGCCCGAGGGGGAGAGCGGCTCTGCCTCCGGCTTCGAGGTCCGGCTAGAGAACTTCACGGGGCCGTTCGATGCGCTCCTGAGCCTCATCTCCAAGCGGCGGCTCGACATCACCGAGGTTGCGTTGGCCACGGTGACCGATGACTTCATCGCCTACATCCGTGCCATGCAGGTGCGCGGCGAGGAGTGGGCCCTCGATGAGGCGAGCGAGTTCCTGGTCATCGCCGCCACCCTCCTTGACCTCAAGGCTGCTCGGCTGCTGCCCCAAGGCGAAGTCGAGGACGAGGAGGACGTGGCCCGGCTCGAGGCCCGCGACCTCCTCTTCGCTCGGCTGCTCCAGTACAAGGCCTTCAAGGAGATCGCCGCGATCTTCGGGGAAACGCTCGAGGCCGAGGGCCGGCGCTTCCCACGGGCCGTGAGCCTCGAGCCCTCGTTCGCCGCGCTTCTGCCGGAGCTTGTCTGGCAGCACACTCCCGAGCAGTTCGCCGCCCTCGCGGCGAAGGCCTTCGCGCCCAAGGAGGCTCCGCCGTCGGAGGTCGGACTGGCCCACCTCCATGCCCCGCCCGTGAGCGTGCGGGAGCAAGCCGCCATCATTGGCGCCCGGCTTCGGGTCGGAGGGGCCCAGACGTTCCGGGCACTCACGGCGGACGCGGAGTCGCGGCTCGTTGTGGTGGCGCGCTTCCTTGCCCTGCTCGAGATGTTCCGCGATCGCGCGGTCGCGTTCGACCAGGCAGCGCCCCTTGGGGAGCTCAGTGTGCGCTGGACCGCGGGCCAGGACTGGACCGCCGAGCGGCTCAGCGAGGAATACGACGACGACGAACCGCAGGAGGAACGGGAGGAGCAGCATGCAGGGTGACCGGAGGGGCGCCGCGCTCGAGGCGGTGCTCATGGTGGTGGACCAGCCCGTGAGCTCCGCCGAGCTCGCCGCCACCCTCGAACTTCCCGAACCGGAAGTCGAGGAGCTGCTGAGAGGGCTGGCGGCAGAATACGATGCTGCGGGGCGCGGATTCGAACTGCGGTCGGTTGCCGGAGGGTGGCGGTTCTACTCGCGCCCCGAGTTCGCCGACATCGTGTCCCACTACGTCCTCGAAGGCCAGACCGCGCGGCTCACCCAGGCCGCCCTGGAGACCTTGGCCGTCATCGCCTACCGCCAGCCCGTCCCTCGTTCGAGGGTGGCCGCGATTCGCGGTGTCAACGTCGACTCGGTGGTGCGCACCCTTGTCTCCCGCGGGCTCGTGGAGGAGGCCGGGACGGATCCGGAGTCGGGAGCGATCCTGTACCAGACGACGTCGTACTTCCTTGAACGCCTGGGAATCGGATCGGTCGCGGAACTCCCGCGGCTCTCGCCCCACCTGCCGGGGCTTGACGAGCTGGCGGCGATGGAACTCGAGCGGTGATCGAACTCGACGGGTGGGGGAGAGCTGGCTCACGTCGGTCCGAACCGGGATCGGACTATCCGGTATCGTTGATGGGGGCCATTCGGGCCCCTGCCCGCGGGAAGCGGGCCGAGAATCTCCAACCACATACTTGAGGCCGGGTCATGACACAGGCGGGACGCCAGGGTTCACCAAGCAACAAGGGGCCGCGCGGCACCCAGAAGAACAACGCAGGGGCGCGCGGAAACTCCGCCCGCGGAGGCGCGAAGGGCGCTCCCAAGGCATCGCAGCGCAAGCGCGGCGAGCGGCCGCAGGCCAAGGGATCAGGCGCTCCCTTCGCCAACGAGCGCTTCGGCCGCAATCTGGGCCCCGTGCGCGACAGCGCCAGGCGCACTCCGACGCCGCTGCCGCCCCACAAGCCGCGCACTCGCGAGCAGATGAACGAGGACGGCGTTCGCCTCCAGAAGGTCATGGCGAACGCGGGAGTCGCCTCGCGCCGCGTATGCGAAGAGCTCATCGAGCAGGGCCGCGTCGAGGTCAACGGGCAGATCGTCACCGAGCTCGGGTCGCGCGTCAATCCGGAGGCTGACGTCATCCATGTGGACGGCGTGCGGGTCCAGACGAACGAGAGCCTCGTCTACATGGCCTTCAACAAGCCTCGCGGCGTGGTCTCCACGATGGACGATCCCGAGGGCCGGCCCTGCATCTCCGACTACCTCCGCCCCGGTACGCCCGAGCGGCTCTTCCACGTGGGCCGGCTGGACACGAACACCGAGGGCCTGCTCCTCCTGACGAACGACGGCGAGCTGGCCAACCGCTTGACGCACCCTTCCTATGAGGTGCCCAAGACGTATGTGGTCCAGGTGCGCGGTCCGATGCCGCACGGTGTGGGCGCTCAGCTGCGCCGCGGCATCGAGCTCGAGGACGGCCTCGCGAAGGTGGACTCGTTCAAGCTCGTCGATTCGACCCCCGGCTTCGTCCTCGTCGAGGTCGTGCTGCACTCCGGCAAGAACCGGATTGTGCGCCGGATGTTCGACGCCGTCGGCTTCCCGGTGCAGCGGCTCGTCCGCGCCAAGATCGGGCCGATCGGCCTCGGCGACCAGAAGCAGGGCACCGTCCGGAAGCTCGGCAAGCAGGAGGTCGGGCATCTCATGGCGGCCGTGGGGCTCTAGCCAATGCCAGCAACCCACTTGGCGGGGCCCGTCGTCGTCATCGGCACCGGGCTGCTCGGGACGAGCATCGGTCTCGGGCTCGAGCACCGGGGCGTTCCGGTGTTCCTGGAAGACCCTTCGCCGACGAACCAGGCCGTCGCGGTCGACATCGGCGCGGGTCGCCCCGTGTCTGAGATCGAGGCGAACCCGGGGGTGCAGCCGCAGCTCGTCGTTGTTGCCGCGCCGCCGGACGTGACGGCCGACGTCGTCGAACGCTCGCTCACGCGGTGGCCACGCGCCGTCGTCGTGGACATCGCGAGCGTGAAGTCCGGAATCCTCGCCGAACTCCGCACCCGCAGCGTTGATCTCTCCCGCTATGTGGGCACGCACCCGATGGCCGGGCGCGAGAAATCCGGGCCGGTTGCGGCGCGTGGTGAGCTGTTCACCTCGATGCCGTGGGTGGTGTGCGCCCACGGGGCGGCGTCGGAGGACGCGCTGCGGCTCGCCAAGGCGCTCGGGGCAGACCTCGGCGCGGTCGTACTGGAGTTCGACGCGGACGAGCACGACGAGGCGGTGGCCCTGGTGAGCCACCTGCCGCAGGTCATGTCCTCCCTTCTGGCGAGCCGGCTGCAGGGAACCGACCTGCGGCTGCTCTCGCTGGCCGGAAACGGGCTGCGGGACACGACCCGCATCGCTGCGAGCGATCCCGGTCTCTGGGTCCAGATCCTCGGGGCGAACGCGGACAAGCTGGTGAAGCACCTGTACGGTGTGCGTGAGGACGTCGAACGGCTCATCAACACGCTGGAGGCCCCCACGGCGCCCGGGGCGCGGCTCGATCTGGCGCAGCTCATGAGCGAGGGCAACGCGGGCCAGGCACGCATCCCGGGCAAGCATGGCGGGCCGCCGCAGGCGTTCGCCTGGCTGACCGTCCTCGTGGACGACCGGCCGGGGCAGATCGCGAAGCTGCTCACGGAGATCGGCGAGATTGGGGTCAACCTCGAGGATCTCCGCCTCGACCACTCGTCGGGGCGGAACGTGGGCATGGTGGAGATCTCCGTGCTGCCGAGCAAGCACGACGAACTGGTAGCTGAACTGGAGGAGCGGGGATGGCGGGTGTTGCAGTGACGGACTCTGAGCGCAGCTCGGGAATCAACGCCGAAAGCACGGCGCGGGGCACGAGCGTGCGCTACACCCCGCTGCCCGGGCACGAACCGCTGCGGGTTGGGCGGCCGCTCGTCGTCGCGATCGACGGGCCCTCGGGCTCGGGCAAGTCAAGCGTGTCCAAGGAGGTGGCCCGCCGGTTGCGGCTGGCGTATCTCGACACGGGCGCCATGTACCGCGCGGTCACCTGGGACTGCCTCCACCGCGGGCTCGATCTCACCGACAGCGCGCTCGTGGAGGCCTCTGCCCGCACGCTCGAACTGGAGCTCAGCACGAGTGCCGACTCCGAGCGCGTGCGGGTGCACGGCCACGACGTGACGGCGGAGATCCGCGAACCGAAGATCTCCTCGTCCGTGAGTGCCGTCGCCACCAACCTCGGCGTGCGCGACGAGCTGATCCGCCGCCAGCGCGCCCTCATCGCCGCCCACGGCCGTCGGATGGTCGTCGAGGGGCGGGACATCACGACCGTCGTCGCGCGCGATGCCGAAGTGCGGATCCTGCTGATTGCCTCGGAAGAAGCGCGCATGCGCCGTCGTGGCCTGCAGCTTGGCGGCACCCAGAGCGCGGAAGCCCTTCACCAGCAGGTGGTCGAGCGGGACCGGAAGGACTCCACCGTGGCGAGCTTCACCCAGGCCGCCGACGGCGTCTACACCATCGACTCCTCAGATCTGGACTTCGAGGAGACCGTGAGCGCGGTCCTCGAGGTCGTCCACGCGGCGGTTGCCGCACCCCCGGCCCGTCACTGAAGCACGTGCGGGCCGCACAAGCATTAAGGAGAACCCACCCCATGAGCGAAGCCACCGGCGACATCGCCGCAGAGGACTACGAGCCCGAGGGCAGCGATCAGATCGCCGAGCACCTCGCGGAGATGGGCGACGACGAGGCCGAACGGCGCGCCGCCGCCCTCCGTGCCGGACTCGACGACTACGAGCTCGACGAGGATGACGCGCGCCTTCTCGCTGAAGGGGGCGAGGAGTGGGACGCCGACACCCCGACTCGCATGGACCCGGTCCTTGCGATCATCGGGCGCCCGAATGTGGGCAAGTCCACTCTCGTGAACCGCATCCTCGGGCGCCGCGAAGCCGTCGTCGAGGACGTGCCCGGCGTGACCCGCGACCGGGTCTCCTACCCCGGAGAGTGGAACGGGCGGAAGTTCACGCTCGTGGACACCGGAGGGTGGGAGCACGACGCACGAGGCATCCACGCGTCCGTCGCCGAGCAGGCCGAGATCGCGGTGAGCATGGCGGATGCCGTGCTGTTCGTCGTCGACTCGACGGTCGGGGCGACCGCCACGGACGAGGCCGTGGTGCGGATGCTGCGCAAGGCGAAAAAACCCGTGCTGCTGGTGGCCAACAAGGTCGACGACTTCGCGCAGGAGTCCGACGCAGCGGTCCTCTGGGGCTTGGGCTTCGGCCAGCCCTACCCCGTCTCGGCGATGCACGGCCGCGGCGTGGCTGATCTTCTGGACGCCGCCATGGAAGTCCTTCCGGAGTTCTCGGCGATCGCCGGGCTCGAACGTTCCGGTGGTCCGAGGCGAGTGGCGCTCATCGGTCGCCCCAACGTGGGGAAGTCATCCCTCCTGAACAAGCTCGCCGGCTCCGAGCGCGTGGTGGTGAACGAACTCGCCGGAACCACGCGCGATCCCGTCGACGAGTACATCGAGCTCGGCGGCCGGGTGTGGCGGTTCGTAGACACCGCCGGCATCCGCCGTCGCCAGCACATGGCCAAGGGCGCCGAGTACTATGCCTCGCTTCGGACGCAGGCCGCGCTCGAGAAGGCGGAGGTCGCCGTCGTCCTCCTCGGCGCAGACGAGGTGCTCGCTGAGCAGGACGTGCGCATCATCAATCTGGCGATCGAATCCGGGCGCGCGCTCGTCATCGCGTTCAACAAGTGGGACCTCATGGACGACGAGCGGCGCCGCTGGCTCGAGCGCGAGATCGAGAAGGATCTCGCCCACATCGACTGGGCGCCCCGCGTGAACCTCTCGGCGAAGACGGGGTGGCACCGCGATCGCCTCGTTCCGGCGCTCGACAAGGCTCTCGCCGGCTGGGACACCCGCATCCCCACCGGCAAGCTCAACGCCTTCCTCGGCGAACTCGTGGCGGCCCACCCGCACCCTGTGCGCGGGGGAAAGCAGCCGAGGATCCTCTTCGGCACGCAGGCTCAGAGCCGGCCGCCGAAGTTCGTCCTCTTCACCACCGGCTTCCTCGACCCCGGCTATCGCCGCTTCATCACGCGTCGGCTTCGCGAGACCTTCGGTTTCGAGGGGACACCGATCGAGATCAGCATGCGCGTCCGCGAGAAGCGGTCCCGGAAGAAGTAGAAGCTACACCTCGACGGGCGCGGGCTCGTTGCGGTGGCGGCCGACGGCGATGAGCACCGCGCCTGCCACGGCTCACCCGGCGAGCACGAGCTAGGGGAGCAGCGAGTCCGCGGACGGGAAGTAGGAGAGGTTCCGGAGCACGACGACGGCGGCGCCGAAGCGCGACAGCTCGCGCCCGCCGTCGTCGGCCTCATCCAGGGGGACTTCGTGCACGTCGCCTCGCCGGCGGAGGCATCGAAGAGCGATATTTCGACTCCGCCCGCGCCCTGCTCCGGACCCTGTGGGCCAAGGCTCGCCAGGGGCCCGTCGATTCGCGATCGGACCGCTCCTCGTATATGCTGAAGCGGTTGCTTGAACGGGCGCGAACAGCGAGAACGGGCAGGCACTTTCGGGCTGTAGCGCAGCTTGGTAGCGCACTTGACTGGGGGTCAAGGGGTCGCAGGTTCAAATCCTGTCAGCCCGACCACGAGGCCGCGGAAACCCAAGGGTTCCCGCGGCTTCTGCGTTGGTGAGATTTGAACCGGCCATCTAATACCCATCTAAAACCCCTCCCGGAGGGGGCTCTCGCGGCCCCGGCGTTCGGCTCGAAGGTGTTGTTCGCAGACCCTCCCGGTTGGCCCGGGATGCCCGGCGCACCTGCCGGGCATGACTGCTCCAGCATCCCTCCCGCAGCCTCTGCCCGGCCTGCCGCCGCTGCTCGACATCCGCGAGCTCTCGGCATATCTGGGCGTCCCGGTCTCGACGATCTACGACTGGCGCGCCCGGGGGCTCGGGCCCCGCGCGTACCGGTTCGGCAAGCACCTCAAGTTCGCGGTGGCCGACGTGACCGCCTGGATCGAGGCGCAGCGCGACCCCGCGCCGTCGTCGTCGCCGGGTCGGCGGTGAGACGGTGAGCCGCCCGCGCCTGACGATTGGCACCTACGGCGAGGTCACCACCCGCCGCCGCCCGAGCGGCCTGGTCGAGGCCCGCACCCGCTACCGGGACTGGGACGGCGTCGTGCGGCTCGTGCAGGCTAGCGGCGAGAGCCCCGCGGCCGCGACCCGCGTCTTGAAGGCCAAGCTCGCCGAACGCAACCTGCTCGCCCCGACCACCGGGACGTTGGCGCCCGACAGTCCCTTCCCCGACCTGGTCGAGTACTGGCTCGAGGACATCGACCTCGAGGGCCGGCTAGCGACCGCGACCCGCCAGCTCTACGAGCGCGACGTGCGCACCCTCGTGCTCCCCGCGTTCGCCGGGCTCACCCTGCGGGAGATCGGCGTCGCCCGCTGCGACCAGTTCCTCAAGCAGCTCGCGAAGCAGTCCTACGCCAAGGCCAAGCATGCCCGCGTCGTGCTGCGGCTCGCCCTCGCCCTGGCCGTCCGGCACGAGGTGCTGCCCCGGAACCCGGTGGACCACGTCTCCCGCCTGCACCGCCCCGCCAGGGCCCCGGACGCGCTCACCCCGGCGGAGGTCAACGCGGTCCGTGCCGCGATCGCCTACTGGGAGGCCGGCCGATCGCCCTCCGGGCCCAGGCCGGACGGGCAGCTCGGCGCGATCGTGGAGGTCATGCTCGGCACCTCCGCCCGGATCGGGGAGGTCCTGGCCATCCGCCGCCGCGACATCGACATCGCCTCGGCCCCGCCCTCGATCCGGATCACCGGAACCATCGTCAGCCACCGCGGCGCGCCGACCATGCGGCAGGACCACCCGAAGACGGCGAAGTCCCGGCGCACGATGGCAATCCCGGCGTTCGCCGCCGAGGCTGTGCGGCGCCGGCTGGCGAGGCTGGAGGACCCGTCGCTGGACGCCCTGCTGTTCTGCCGCAGGGAGGGGACACCGCTGACGACGAACAACGTCCGGCGCCAGCTCCGCCATGTGATGGACCTGGCCGGGATCGCCGGGGTGACCCCGCACATGTTCCGGAGGACCGTCGCGACGGTGATCAGCGCCCAGGCCGGGGTCGAGCTCGCCGCCGAGCTGCTTGGCCACACGGACCCGAAGATCACCATCCAGCACTACATCCGCCGCAACGAGATGGTGAACCCGGCCACCGCCGAGATGCTCGAGCGCGCCTTCGCGAAGGACGAGCCGTGATCTTCCCCGGCCGCCTGTCTGCGTGCGACGCTGGGCGGGCGGAGCGACACGTGACGAGAGCGGCGGCCGACCGGAGGACTCGGACCGTATCCGCAATGTGGGGGACTCGTGGGACGGGATGCGCAGAACGGTGCCACAGTCTCCCAGCAGGTGTAGCAGGCGGTGATCTGTACGGTGATGAGGGCGGCCGGGCCAGCCAAGTTCTTGGGATTGGAAGCGCCGGGCCAGGAAGATGTTGACGAGGGAGGCGTTGGCGATTTTTCGGTGCGCCCGGGCGGACCACACGGGACGCGGGCATCGTCGTGCTGCGGTTGGGATCGCACGGTGCCGCCACCGTGGCG
>NZ_JBQCGQ010000244.1:0-4813 GCF_051955515.1 Sinomonas sp. | reverse complement strand
AGGGGCAGCGGCTCGACGTCACCGACAACGCGGACAGGGTCGATTCGGCCGCCGCGGGCGCTACGTCCACCGTGGCGGACGTCGACACGTTCTTCTCCGCCCTCTTCCAGGGCAAGCTCATCTCGGCCAAGAGCCTCGCGGAGCTGGAGAAGCGGCCCAGTCTGGCGCCTTACGCGCTCGGCGTCTGGACGTGGCCGGACGGATGCAAGGGCGGCACCAGATACGAAGGTCGCGGGGGTCTCTGGGACTATTTGACGTTCACCGCCGCCTCCGACGATGGCCGCTACGTTGCCACCATGACGGTCGTCCCGCCACCCCTGCCGACCGAACTGGAGGGCTCCGCGGGGAACGCCCAGCGAGACCTATGGAGCGGGCAGATGGAAAGCGTCGTCAACGAGACGCTCGACCGACTCTGCCTGAACCCGGATTGAGCCCAGAACCCGGCTTGAGCCCAGAACTCGAAATGAGCGCCATCTCAGCCGGGGTCCTCATCGTTGGCGACCTCTTCGATCCAGTCAACTGCCTCATCGGAAAGCAGCACCCCGGACGGCAACTTCTCGCCGTTGTGCTCAATAAGCCAGTTTCGCGTCTCGGGCCGCAATTTCGGCCACCATTCCCGGATGTCCACGAGTGCCGTGCCTTTCAAACTAGCCCACGTGGACCCAGGGGCGCTGGGTCACGTCCGGAACGGCTTGACGGAGGACTTCACGGGTGACGGGGGCGATTTCGCCTTCGCCGAAGAACATGAACCGCAGTAGGTTGCGCACGGGATTGCCTTCGGTCCACCGGAAGTAGATGTGGGGCATGAGCCCGGTGACGTCACGGATGTGGAGCAGAACCGAGGCGATGGTGTTGGGAATAACGGGCCCGTGGACCTCGAGGATCCGATATCCGTGCCGCATGACGCCGTGTACTTCGAGGTCGGTTTCGAAGTCCGAGGAGTCGTCCACAATGACCTCGAGGAAGAGGACATTGTCGTCGAGCGGAAGATGGCTGACCTCGTTCGCGGACTCGAGCTTGTCGCGATAGGCCTGCCCGGTCAGTCGGAGAGGTTCATGGGCAATGATCTGAAGCGGCCCGGATTCGGCTGAGGCGATGAACTCGATCGCCTTCTCGTCGAAATGGATGCTGGTGGCGTGGAGCTCAAAGGAGCGCTTGGCGCGGGAGATGAAGGAAATGACGACGATGGCCGCAATGAAGATCGCCGCGATCTGAATGCCTTCCGGCCGTTCGATCATGTTCGCACCGGTCGTGTAGACGAAGACGACCGCGATAATCCCGAAACCGATGGTGAGCTTGCGCTGCTGCCGGTGCCGCGCGGAAAGGGTGACGGCGATCGCCGCGGACGTCATGAGGACCAGGACGCCAGTCGCATAGGCGCCGCCCTGGGCGTCGACATTGGCGGCGAAGATGAGCGTGATGAGGAACGCGACGAACGTAAACACAAGGACGAGCGGCCGAGTGGCCCTGGTCCACTGCGGCGCCATGCCGTACCGGGGCAGATAGCGCGGCACGAGGTTGAGCAGGCCGGCCATGGCGGAGGCGCCGGCGAACCAGAGGATCGCGATCGTGCTGATGTCGTAGGCAGTGCCGAAGCCGACGCCAAGGTATTCGTGGGCGAGCAGCGCGAGCGCGCGCCCGTCCGCAGCCCCACCGGGCTCGAATTCCTTCTGCGGGATCAGGACGACGCTCGTGAAGCTGCTCGTGATCAGGAAGGTGCTCATGATGAGCGCCGCCGCGGTGAGGAGGCGCTTGGTGCCCCGAATGCGCCCCACAGGATTCTCTTCGGTGTCAGTCGCGTCCCCGCGGATCTGCGGCATGACGGCGACGCCGGTCTCGAACCCGGACATGCCCAGGGCCAGCTTCGGGAAGACCAGCAGGGCAACGGCGACCATGAGAACCGGGTTGCCCTGCGAGGTGGTGAGCGCCTGCCACCAGTCGCCGACTTGGAGGGGGTGGGTGAGCGCCTCTCCGAGCGTCACGATGACGAGGATCGCGTTCAGGATGAGGTAGAACCCCACGAGGACGACGGCGACGCCGATCGCCTCGCGGAAGCCGCGGAGGAACACCGCCGAGAGCAAGGCCAGGAGAACGAGGGTCACGCCGATGTTCTGCCCCTGCAGCCAGCCGGGCATGAGCGGATTGGCGATCAGGTGCGCCGCGGCGTCGGCGGCCGAGAGGGTCATGGTGATCATGAAGTCCGTGGCGGCGAAGCCGAGCAGGGCCAGCACGAAGAACTTCCCGCCCCAGCGGGGCAGGAGGCGTTCGAGCATGGCGATGGACCCGGACCCGCTGTGGCTCTCGACCGAGACCCTCCGATAGACGGGGAGCGCGCCGAACAGCGTGACCGCGACGAGCACGATTGTCGCCAGAGGTGAAAGCACGCCAGCGGCGACCACGGCAATGGCAGGCGCATAGCCGAGGGACGAGAAGTAGTCCACGCCGGTGAGGCACATGACTTGCCACCACCGGTGCTTTTTCTCATGTACCTGCGGGACCGCGTGAGGCCCCTGGTGGATGGCCTGGGTCTGATGCAGGTCATGCAGGAGCCATGCCCTGAAGGACCCGCCCCTCGACTTCTTCTCCGCTCTCGGCTCTGCCGGCGGCCGGCTCAAAGTAGTCACAGGACAACCTCTCTGCACTCTTCCCGCTCTTCACGACGGTGGGAGCCTACCCGGCAATGGCAGGGGTGGAGCCGGGGGTTAACGCGATCTTTATGCCCGGTGTAAAGGGGCCGCAAAGAAATCCGCATACACCGTTAGGAATCAGCAAAAAGGGCCTGAGTCCAAGAATCTCCGCGTTTCACTCGTTCCACAGTGGCCGCAGGGTGCGGCTCATGGAAGGGGCAGTGTCATGGCCGATGTGGCCGTCGTGGCGATCTTTCTGGTGCTCGCGGGGCTCGTGATGTGGTGCTTGTCCGCCCTGTCGAAGCTGGTGGACGGCAAATGAGCAGCGACGTCCTCGCTTGGGGCCTGCTGGGTCTCTTGGCTCTGGCCCTCTGCGTGTATCTGGTGGACCAGCTCTTCCGCCCGGGAGGGAGGTAGGCCGTGCCCTTCAGCATCCTCTCCTTCGTCACGCTGCTGACAATCCTGATCGTTGCGCTGGGCGCGGTGCACCGTCCCTTGGGCGCGTACCTCGCCAAGGTCGCGGACGACGACGGCCACCTCGCCTTCGAGCGCCGGATCTACCGGGCCGCGGGCATAGGCCCGAACAGCGAACAGACCTGGAAGGGATACGCGCGGAGCGTCGTCGCCTTCTCGGTGGCGGGCGTCATCCTGCTGTACCTCGCACAGCGCCTCCAGCCGATCCTGTCAGGCGGGCAGCTTCCCGGGGTGGACCCGTGGGTGGCGATGAACACTGCCATCTCCTTCATCACCAACACGAACTGGCAGGCGTACGTCCCCGAATCGACCCTCGGCTTTGTGGTCCAGATGGCGTTCCTCGCGGTGCAGAACTTCGTCTCGGCCGCGGTCGGCATCGCGGTCGCCTTCGCCCTCGTGCGCGGCCTCGCCCGCAAGGGAACGGATTCGCTCGGCAATTTCTGGGTCGACCTGACCCGCATCACGTTCAGGGTCCTGCTCCCGCTCGCGGCGATTGCCGCCGTCGTCCTCGTGGTAACCGGTGTCGTCCAGAATTGGGGACCCACCGCCGTGCACAACACGATCACGGGCGTCTCGCAGACGATTCCCGGCGGCCCGGTGGCCAGCCAGGAGGCCATCAAGGAGCTCGGCACCAACGGCGGCGGCTACTTCAATGCGAACTCGGCCCATCCGTTCGAGAATCCCAACGCCCTCACGAACATCTTCGAGGTGTTCCTGCTCCTCGCCATCCCGTTCTCCCTCCCCTATACGTTCGGGCGCATGGTCGGGAACCGGAAGCAGGGCTACACCATCCTGACGGTCATGGGGTCGCTATGGCTCCTCTCGACCGGATTCATGGCGTGGGCGCTCTCCGTCTGGCCGAACTTGGGCGAGGGCCTCGAGCAACGCTTCGGGCCCGCCGCGAGCGGCGTCTTCGCGACGGCGACGACGCTCACCTCGACCGGCGCCGTCGACGCAGCGCACGACTCGCTTCCGCCGCTGGCTGGCGGCATGGCGATGTTCAATATGATGCTCGGCGAGGTCGCGCCCGGCGGGGTCGGTTCGGGCCTGTACGGGATGCTCATCCTCGCCATCGTTGCCGTGTTCCTCGGCGGCCTCATGGTGGGACGCACCCCCGAGTATCTGGGCAAGAAAATCCAGGCCAGGCACATGACGCTCGCGGCGCTGTACCTCTTGGTGACGCCGGTCCTGGTGCTCGCGCTGACCGGGGCCGCGGTCCTGATCCCGTCTGCCGTCGCAAACGCGCCCTCGCAGGGACCGCACCAGTTCAGCGAACTCCTCTACGCCTTCACGTCTGGGGCGAACAACAACGGTTCCGCGTTCGCGGGCCTCACCGCCTCGGACCCGATCATCTCCTCGCTCATGGACGTCGCGATGTGGGTCGGACGTCTGCTGCCGATGGTCCTTGTCCTGGCCCTCGCCGGGAGCTTCGCGGCCCAGGAGCCCATCCCGCCCTCGCCCGGCACCCTCGCCACCTACGGGCCGCTCTTCGCCGGCCTGCTGGGGACCGTCACCGTCCTCTTCACCGCCCTGAACTACTTCCCGGCGCTCGCGCTGGGCCCCATCGCAGAGGGAACCACCAGATGACCACCTCGCACGACACGCGTCAGGGCGTCCCCGCCCAGCCCCAGCCCGCGCACCGCCATCGCGGCCAGATGCCGCCTCGACGCGTGACCGAGCTGTCCGGCCACGCCTACAAGCAGGGCAGGGTT
>NZ_JBQCGQ010000243.1:0-10104 GCF_051955515.1 Sinomonas sp. | reverse complement strand
CTCGAGGCGATCGCCCAACTCGCCTCCCGCACGCACCGGGGAGCCGGCGCCCCCGAGGACCTCGAGCTCGCCCTGCAGTCCGGGCTTGGGGAGCCTGCGCTGCGCCTCGGCTTCGTCCTCCCGGGGCATGAGGGGCTGATCGGCGTGGGCGGTGAACCCCTTCCCCCCGCCTCCGCGGAGTACCCCACCGTTCCGGTAGTCCTGGACGGCCGCACCATCGGATCGATCCAAGGGACCGCACACACGGGTCCCGCACTCCTGCGCGAGGTCGCGGCTGCGTCTGCGCTGCTGGTCGAGGTCACCCGGCTCAGGATCGAGGTGCGCCAGTCCCTCCATGAGGCCGAAGCGAGTCGAAAACGACTCCAGCAGGCTGGCTACGCCGAGCGGGAGCGCCTCGAGCGGGACTTGCACGACGGCGCGCAGCAGCGCCTCGTCAGCCTCGGAATGGCACTTCGGATCGCCCAGGGACGCCTCAAGGCCGGCCGCGTAGACGTCGACGGCCTGCTCGATCAGACGGTCGCCGAGCTTGGCACCGCGGTCGCCGAGCTGCGCGCCCTCGCTCACGGGCTCAGACCCAGCTGTCTCGATGACGGCCTGGCTCCTGCGCTGGCGGGCCTCACGCGCTCCTCGCCCATCCCCGTCGCGGTCGACGTGCGTGCCGGCGAACTCCCCGACGACGTGGCCACGACCGCGTACTTCGTCGTCGCCGAAGCAGTCGCGAACGCCATCAAGCACGCGGGCCCCGAGCGGATCGGCGTCGAGGTGGCAAGAGACGCCGGAGTCCTCACCGTTCGCGTCACCGACGACGGGCGCGGCGGGGCCCGGGCGGACGGCCCAGGACTAGCCGGAATCGCCGATCGGGTCGCCGCGGCAGGCGGCAGGCTGCGCATCCACAGCCCTGTCCAGGCCGGAACTCTGGTCGAGGCGGTGCTGCCATGCGCGTCGTGATCGGCGAGGACTCTGTCCTCTTCCGAGAGGGACTCGCAAGCCTGCTGACGGACCGGGGTCTCGACATCGCCGCGAAGGCCGGCGACGCGCCTTCGCTCGAGTCCGTCGTCGAGGCCACCCCCTGCGACGTGGTGATCATCGACGTCCGCATGCCACCGGATCACACGGACGACGGCGCCCGCGCGGCCAAGCGGATCCGGTCACGCCATCCCGAGCTCGGCATTCTGCTGCTCTCACAGCACATCGAGACGCTGCACTCCGTGGATCTCGTGGCGCGCGGCCGCTTCGGCTACCTACTCAAGGACCGCGTCCTGGATGTCGAGGACTTCCTCGAAGCTCTGCACCGGGTGGCCCGGGGTGGAACAGCCCTCGACCCGGAAGTCGTCTCCCGGCTCATCGCTGGCCGGCACGCCGCCGATCCCCTCGCCCGGCTCACGCCCCGCGAGCTCGAGGTCCTGTCTCTCATGGCCGAGGGCCTGACCAACGGGGCCATCGCCCGGCGCCTCTGGCTCACCGCCCGGACCGTGGAGACGCACATCGCCAGCATCCTGGCCAAGCTCGGGCTCGCAGCGGCCGGGGAAGACGAGCACCGCAGGGTCCTCGCAGTCCTCGCCTATCTGCGCGCTCCCGCCCCCGCCTAAAGCCGCCCGACCTCGACTGCGTCCACGGTCACCTGAGGGTCAGCGAACACTTCGATCCCGAGTTGCTCGCCCCGTGGGAACACGAGGTCGGTGATCGTCGCGAGGCCGCCCTGCACGAACACCTCGAGCGAGCACGCGTCGACGAAGACGTCGAGCTCCACGCGGCCGTCCACGTCGTCGAGCGGTGCCCGCTCGACCGACGCGAAGCTCTCGTGGAAGTCCACGAGCCCGGATGACGTCCGGTCGAGCCGCACCTCGCCGGCCGCGGGATCGACCACGAGAGTCGCGGCGTCGCCGTCGCCCGAGCTGAAGCGCACGCCGAAGATGCCTGTGGCCGGTGCGCTCACGCGCACCCGGCAGGCTTCGCCGCGCGGCAGCACCAGGCTGCTCGTCTGAGTCGAATCGGACGACGGCGGCACCACCGGCCGCTGCACGAGCCGCAAACGTCCGTCCAGACTGCGGAGCGCGAGCTCGCGGGGCAGCGACATGGCGCTGCGCCACGCGTCGGTCGGGGTCGCTGCGGCGTAGTCCCAGTTGTTCATCCAGCCGATCATCACGCGGCGGGCGGGCCAGGCGTCGTCCGCGGGCAACCCGTTGAACGAGACGGCCGCGTAGTAGTCGCGACCCCAGTCAAGCCAGGACTGGGTGCCCGGAATCTCGGCGAAACGCACGCCGTCGAACTCTCCGAGGAAGTACCGCGTCCCCGACCCGCCGGCCACGCCGCCCGGGTTCGTGCTCACCACAAGTACCCACACGGTCCGTCCGGGCTCTCCCTCCACGGGCAGCTCGAACAGGTCGGGACACTCCCACACCCCGGCCCCGGGGGCCGCCATCCGGAAGTCGCTCAGGAATTCCCAGTCGATGAGGTTCGCCGACGTGTAGAGCAGTACCCGCTGCTCCTCCGCCTCGACGGCGACCATGACCCAGGAGGCCCCCGCCGCGCCCTCGTACCGGAACACCTTCGGGTCGCGGAAGTTCGCCGAACCGCGGTCAAGGACGGGGTTGCCCGCGTACTTGGTCCACGTCTGGCCCTCGTCGAGGCTGTAGGCGAGGGACTGGGCCTGGATGCCGGGCCGGGACGACGACGGCCCGTAGGCGCTCGTGTAGATCGCCACCATCGGCGGGGTCACGCCGTCACCGAGTCCCGACGTATTGGACTCGTCCACGACGGCACTTCCGGAGAAGATCGACTCGGACTCGTCGCACGCGATGGCCACTGGCTGCTCGGTCCACGTGTGCAGATCGCGAGAGGTCGCGTGGCCCCAGGACATGTTGCCCCAGTCCGTCCCGAACGGGTTGTGCTGGTAGAAGAGGTGGTAGATGCCGCGGTGGAAGACAAGCCCGTTCGGGTCGTTGATCCAGTTCCGGGCAGGCGTGTAGTGCAGGCGCGGCCGGTAGCGGTCGCGCGTGGTGGTGGAGGTCATCGGCTCAGTTCTTCAAGGAGGGCAGGCGGCTCAGCGCCAGCCCTCGAAACGGTGATGGCGGCAGCTCGGGCGGCGTAGGTGCCGGCGGCAGCCAGCTCGTCCGAGTCCGAGGGCTCGAGGCGCGGCCGGCCCGCTGCGAGGAGGACGTGGAGCAGTGCGGACATGTAGCTGTCGCCCGCGCCCACGGTGTCGACGACTGTCGTCTGGACGGTCTCGATCTCCACGCTGCCGCTGGCGGAGACGAGCAGCGAACCCCGCCCGCCGAACGTGAGGGCGACGACGCGCGGACCGAGCGCCAGAATCGCACCTGCCGCTTCGCCCGCCTCGAGTCTCGGGTACAGATACTGCGCGTCCTCGTCGCTGAGCTTGACGACGTCGGCCAGAGCCGCGAGCCGCTCGAACCGTTTCCGCGCTTCAGAGGACGGTCCGACGAGGGCGGGGCGAATGTTGGGGTCGAAGCTGATGGTCGCGTGCGGGCGAAGCGTCCGAACGATGTCCTCGACCCGGTCGGCGCCTGGCGAGAGGAACGCCGCGACCGAGCCCACGTGGACGTGGTCCGCCGCCGGAAGCGCGACCTCGGCGGGAAGCTCCCAGGCGAGGTCGAACTCGTAGTGCGCGGCGCCGTCGTCCGTGATCTCCGCAGTGGCGGTGGAGGTGGCGGCGAGCGACCACGATTCCGGCAGGATCTCGACGCCAGCCCCCGCCAGCCGGGCGGCGATCGCCTCGCCGCGCGCGTCCCGGCCGAGCGCGGTGAGGAACGACGTCGGCACACCGAGCCGCGCGAGGCCGAGCGCGACGTTCGCGGGCGAGCCGCCCGGATGCTCACGCCGTCCGTCTCGCCTACAGATCGTGTCGGTGAGCGCCTCGCCAATAACCAGCACGCTCACCCCTTCACCCCGCTTGAGGCGATGCTGTTCACGAACGCCCGCTGGAAGGCGACGAACAGCGCTACCACGGGCAGCGTGATGATCGACGTGTACGCCATGACCTGGCCCCACGAGACGTTGAGCTGGAAGAAGTACTGCACGCCGATCATCACCGGACGCAGCTCCTCGCTCTGGACGACCATGAGCGGCCACAGGTACGAATTCCAGGCGGGCAGGAAGGTGAGGATCGCGACGGTGGCGATGGCCGGGCCCGAGAGCGGCATGACCACCTTGCGGTAGATCGTGAACCAGCTGGCGCCGTCCACGCGGGCGGCCTCGTCGAGCTCCTTCGGGATGGACTCGAAGTACTGGTGGAAGAGGTAGACCGAGAACGCGTTGGCGATGAACGGCACGATCTGCACCCGATACGTGTCGAGCCAGCCCGTTGTCAGGGTGAGGTTGAAGCCGTCGAACTGGAGCCATGGGAGCTGGTTGACCCACCACACGAGCGGGAGGGCGAGTGTCTCGAACGGCACGATGAGCGTGGCGATGATGAGCGTGAGGATCACGGCCTTGCCGCGGACCCGCATGCGCGAAAGCGCGAACGCGGCCATCGAGTTGATGATCACGCCGAGCACCACGGTGACCACCGAGACGCCCACCGAGTTGATGAGGAAGCGGGCCGCCGGGACGCGGTCGAACACGGCACCGTAGTTGTCGAACGAGAGGTGTCCGACCGGGAGGAACGCCGCGATCGACGACAGGTCGCCGAAGATCTGCTGATCCGGCTTGAGCGAGGAGACGAACATGAACAGGAGCGGGAAGCTGAACACGATCGCGAGCGCGATGCGGAGGATCCAGCCCCAGATCCCGGTTCCGGGGCGCAGGCCTCGCGTGGCGGACTTGGCGGGGCGGCCGACGGCGGTTGGGTCGACTTGGATGGTGGCCATGGTCAGGACTTCTCTCGGGTGAGGTAGCGCTGAACGCCGGAGACGATGAGCACGAGGACGAAGAAGACGAGGGAGATCGCGGAGGCGTACGAGGTCTCCTGCTGCTGGAATCCGGCCCGCACGGCCTGGAACACGATGGTGCTCGTTGAGTCGAGCGGTCCGCCCTGCGTCATGACGTTGATCTGGGTGAAGAGGCTCAGCGCCTGGATCGTGATCGTGACGAGGATCAGGTTCCGCGTAGGCCGCAGGCTCGGCCAGGTGATGAAGCGGAACCGCTGCCACCCGCTCACGCCGTCGATCGCCGCGGCCTCATAGAGGTCGGCCGGAATCGTCTGCAGGCCGGAGAGCCAGATGATCATGTGGAAGCCTGCAGCCTGCCACACGGACATGAGGATGATGGCCGGCATCGCCGTCGAGGTGTTGTTGAGCCAGTCCGGGCCGTGGACAAGGCCGAAAGTGACCCTCGCGATGATCTCGTTCAGCAGCCCGTCCTGCCGGTAGATGAACAGCCACAGGAGTGAGACGACCACCATCGACGTGACGACCGGGAGGAAGTAGAGCGTCCGGAAGAAGTTCACCCCGCGGACCTTGACGTTGATCAGCAGCGCCATACCCAGGGCAACTCCGGACTGCAGGGGCACCACGACGACCGCGAAATAGGCCACGTTGAGCAGTGAGTGCCAGAACGTCTCGTCTTGGAAGAGACGCACAAAGTTGTCCATGCCAACGAACGACGGCGCGTACGGCGCCAACAGCCGGGCATTGGTGAAGGCCAAGCCGAAGGCGAGCAGGGCCGGCACCACGACGAACAGGATCAGGAGGAGGACCGCCGGGGCGAGCATCGCCCAGCCCAGCGCCTGCTCGCGGCGGCGGACGGCGCCCGAGCGCCGCGCGGACGCCGGCTTCCGCTGCTGCCGCACCGCAACGCGATCGAGGGATTGATTGACAGCCATGATCAGCTCTTGTACCCGTTGTTCGACTTGATGTTGTCGTCGATGTTCTTGACCGCATTGTCCAGGGAGGACTTGGCGTCGCCGCCCGAGAGGATGTCCTGAACCGTCTTGCCGAATTCCGTGGCAATGAACGGATAGGCCGGGGTCTCAGGACGCATCACGGCGTAGTTCTTGGAGAATTCGCGGAAGATGCTGTCAGCGCCATTGGCCGCGTAGTCGGGCATGAGGGATGCCGCGGCCTGCGTGGCAGGAATGGTGCCGGTGGCGGAGGCTACCTTGGCGACGTTCTCGGGCTTGAGCATAAAGGACAGGAAGTCCATGGCGGCCTGGGAATTCTGGCAGCCGGTGGTCACGCCCCACTGCCAGGAGCCGCCGCCGATCTTCGGCCCAGCCCCGAGGTCCGGAACCGGCAGGACCACGAGGTCGTCGCCGAGGGCCTTGCGGGCCTGGTCAGCGGCCCACGAGCCGGTGTAGACGATCGCGCTCTTGCCGTTGAGGAAGTCCTTCGTGGAATCCTGGCCGCTCTTCTGCGCGATGTAGCCCTGCGTGACGAGCCCGCGGAACCACTGCGCCCACGCCACGGCCTTGTCGCCGTTCAATGCGCCGTCCGCCGTCTGGTAGTCCGTCCGGTTGATCAGGTCCCCGCCGAAGGACTGAAGGAGCGGCGAGTAGCCGTACGGGAGCCATTCGCCCGTACCCGCCGTTCCGAGGTCCAGCGGGTAGTCCCACTTTCCGAGCTTCTTCAGGGAGGCGAGGGCTGAGTTGAATTCGTCCTTGGTCCAGGGCTTCTCGATGGTCGGGACGCGGACGCCGGGGGCCTGAAGATCGGACTTGCGGGCGAACATCGCCAAGGCCACGTCGTACAGGCCCACGGAATAGGTCTGTCCGTTCCACTTGCCGATGGTCGAAGGCAGGTTCTGCGAGAGGTCGGCGCTGAGGTTGAGCGGCTGGAGGTACTTCGACCAGGCCCAGTTCGGCACGTTCGGCTCGTCGATGTCCACGAGGCACGGGAGCTTGTGCGCCGCCGCGGCAGAAACGACCGAGTTGTTGTACGAGTCCTGCGGGAACGCCTGCACCTTGATCTTGACCTTGCTCTGGCTCGCGTTGAACGCGTCCACGAGCGACTGGTCGGCTGCAAGTTCGGCGGCGTTGCCGGCATTGTGCGTCCACAGGGTCAGGGTGCCGTTGGCGCCGTCGCCCGAACCGCCGCTGCCGCTTCCAGAACCGCAGGCGGCCAGGCTTCCGCCGATGGCGACCGCAGCTACACTGGCAGCCAGGACCCGCTTGAGCGCAGTTTTCATAACGCGTAATTCCTTCTGTCTTTCGAATTTCTGGCGAACTTCGTGGGTGGATGGGGATGGGTGGATCCGTTCGGGTGCGGCTGTTGCAGCAGCCGCACCCGACTATTTGGTGTTCTCAGCGAGGCCGTGCGACCGAGCCTCGTCGGACGATCGGGCACTCGAAGCGGATCTGGGCCGGTTCGGCGTCGGGATTCTCGATCTCGTCGAGAAGCCGGCTGACGGCCCAGCGGCCCATGTCGTAGTGCGGGAGGGCTACCGAGGTCAGGCCTGGCCAGAGCCCGTCCGCGATGATCTCGAAGTTGTCGATGCTCACCACGGACAGGTCGTCGGGGATGGTGAGCCCCTTCGACGCTGCGACCTCATAGGCGCCGAACGCTTGGCGGTCGTGGAAGCAGAACAATGCTGTGGGTCTTTCGGCCAGGCCCAGGAGCTTCTGCGCCCCGGCCCGGCCACCGCCAACCTCTGGCACCTCGTGGGTGACGAGGTCGTCGTCGTACTCGATGCCCGCCGCGGCGAGGGTTTCGCGGTAACCCTGGAGGCGCCCGCGCGCCGCAGGGATGCCGTCCCTGTTGTTGATGAAGCCGATCCGCCGGTGCCCTGCATCGATCAGTTCCTTCACCGCGGTGCGTGCCGCGGCGACTTCGTCGGGCACCACCGAGGAGAACCTCCCGCCGGCGTCGAAGGCGTCCAGCAACACCACAGGAACGCCAGTGGTGCCAGCTGGAACATCGGCCTGCTGGTGGTACATCTTCGCGTAGACGATGCCGTCCACCTGATGCTGGAGGAGGGTATTCACCTGCTTCTCCTCAAGCGCCCGGTTTCTGCCGCTGTCCACGAGCATCAGCAGCCATCCCCGCTCATAGGCGGCGTCCTGAGCGCCGAGGATCATCTCGCCCGCGAAGGGGGTGCTCGCGATCTCGTCGCTCACGAGGCCGAGCAGGTACGAGCGCTGGTTGCGCAGGCCGCTCGCGAGCCGATTCGGCGCGTAGCCAAGCCTGGCTGCGACCTCACGGACGTGTTGACGCGTTTCGGGGTTGACGCGGGACTGGTGCGTCTCGCTGAGGGCGTGCGAGACGGTCGTGACGGAGACTCCCGCGGCCTTCGATACGTCGCGGATCCCGACCTTGGCCATCTCGCTCACCCCTTCCGTTCCAAAACGTTTTGTATGTCGTGCTTCACAGTGTGAGGCAAACCGTTTTGCAAAGTCAACCCCCGCCGCCGAGGTCGGGCCCCCTGCCGCCGATGTCGGGCCGCCCGCCGCCGAAGTCGGGTCCCTAGGCCGTCTCGGGTACGCCAACTCCCCCCTCCATCCACGTTTCGGGTACAGATACTTTCTGCACCCGAAACGGGAAAAATGGGTGGGTATCTGCACCCGAACGGGAAAAACGGGTGAGTATCTGCACCCGAAACTGTGATGACGCCAGAGAGCCGGTGTCCGGACAGTTTGTCCGAGCACCGGCTCATCGGCGAAGGCAGCTATTCGAGGTCCGCGATGGCCCTACCAGTCCGGTCAGGCGCAATGACCGAGAACACGAGCCCGGCGACCGGCCCGATGATGCCCAGCGCCAGTGCGAACGGCACGGTTCCGGCAAGGCTCAGGGCGAAGAGCGGGAAGATCCCGGCGCCGAGGCCGCGGCCCACGTAGTAGCTCGCGCTCGAGCCGGTCGAGCGGACGCGAGTGGGGAAGAATTCGGACATCCACACGCCCAGCACCCCGAAGCCTCCGGCCGCACCGGCGCAGAGCATGAGCGCCCAGAAGGTGGGCCAGGCCCAGAAGTCGGCGCCGACGTGAGCGGAGCCGGTGACCAGGAGCCAGAGGAACCAGACGAACCCGATGGTCCCTACGGCGGAGGCGAGCGTGAAGGCATACTTGCGGCGCACGGCGTCCGAGATCAGGCCAGTGAGGGTGTACGCGATGATCGTCGCGACGTAGCCGATCAGGACGATGAGGCTGACCGTGTCGAGCGAGAGCTTCTGCGTGGTGAGCAGGTAGGTCGAGAGGTAGGCGCCCACGGAATTCGTGGTAAGGAACATTGCCGTCGAAAGGACCATGAACAGGACCGTGCCGACCACGAATTGCGGCTTGAAGATGTCAATGACCGGGACTTTGGTACGGCGCAACTCCGCGGGAAGCGTGCCGGCCTTGAGGTGCTGCTGATACGCGAGCCACTGCTTCGATTCCGGCAGGAGCTTGAGCGAGGCGAAGCCGATGACGGTGCTCACCACCCCGATCGCCACGTACCCCGCGCGCCATCCGAAATCGTGGCCAAGGAGCGTGAGGAAAAGGAAGATAATGCCCTCGGTGAGGATCTCCCCCGCGAAATACATGGCCTGGATAATCCCGCCCATAGTCCCGCGCTTTGCGGTCTGCCAGCATTCCGTGAACATTGAAAAGGAGAGCCCGAAGAGGCCGCCCATGCCGACGCCGGCCAGGACACGGGTGGCCATGAACATCTCGTAATTGACGGCGAGGCCACCGAGAAGGGCGGCGAGGCCAAAGGCGACGACGGAAATCGCAAACGTGCGACGGCGTCCCAGCGTGTCCCCGAGAGTTCCGAAGACGAACCCGCCAAGAATCGAGGCGAAGCCCTGGACCGTTGCGACGGTGACCAGCGCAATGGTCGAGACGTGCAGGCTTCCAGAGATATACACAAGCGGATAGCCGATGAGATTCAGCTCGGCCCCGTCGAAAAGCGTCCCGAGCAGCGCGAAGGTCAGAATGAAGCGGATCTCGCGGCGCGAATAAGTAGTGGCGGTGCCCACCGTAGGGGCTCCTTTGATGATGGAAATCACGTGCGCTTCCTCGTCGTTGAGGCTCTATTGAATGCTAGCGAGCTTCTGAACACCAGTGAGCTTCCGCTCGGGTGAGCGCACGACGGCGGGCAGGCGGACGACCGTCGCACCGCCGAGGACACGGACGTGGACCTGACGACGCCCGAGCGCCGTGTCGCCGCCCACCGGGTCGACCCGGACTGACACCCCGGCGTCGCGGACTGCGTGATCGTCGCGGAGTGCGTGATC
>NZ_JBQCGQ010000242.1:0-23210 GCF_051955515.1 Sinomonas sp. | reverse complement strand
GGGGGGCGGGGGGCTGGGCGGCCCGCCGGCCCGGGGGGGGGGCCCCCCCCCCCCCCGGCGGGGGGGGCCCCGGGGGGGGGTGGGGGTTGGCCGGGGGGGGGGGGGGCACGCCGCGGTAATGCCAAGAGCGGCCAGTGGGCCACAGAAGAACGCCCCCGGTCCGAAGACCGGGGGCGTCGAGGATGTATGACATCACAGTGCGCCCCAGGAGGGAGTCGAACCCCCGACCAGAGGATTAGAAGGCCCCTGCTCTATCCGCTGAGCTACTGGGGCGGGCGCGCAGCGAGCTGGCTGCGAGCCCAAGTCTAGCGTGCCGCTGAGGCACCGCTGAGCGCCGGCCCGCGCGTGAAGAGGGTACGTGTCTTCCAATCCCAGAACATCATGTACGCAACGAACACGACGCTCAGGGCGATCGCGACCGCCCTGATGGCGATCAGCGGAATCCAGTCGAACACATCGAGCTGATCCGTCAGCGCAATGACGGTGAAGAACACAGTCGCCAGATAGTAGGCGCGCAGGTACCACCCTTCGGCGATTCCGGCGAGGGCGAAGAACGCCGCCAGCCAGGTCACGTACCACGGCTGGATCGCGGCGGCCGTCACCACCACGGCAGTCAGAGCCAGCGCCATCCGCAACATGATCCGCTCGCTGCTGCCGCGGAGCACGAACCACAGCGCGGCCAGCATCCCGAGGGCGCGGCCTGCCGCCTTGATGAGCTCGGCCACGAGGTCGGCGGGGCCGTTCATCGATTGGACGAGCGTCGCTGCGGTCACTGACAGAAGCCCAAACGGTGCGTACCAGGTCCAGATCGTGCCGGACGTGGTCATCGCCGGCAGCCATCCGAACCAGAAGCCGGTCACCGCACCTTCGATGGTCAGAATGGCGCCCGAGATGATGACGGTGAGCGTCCAGCAGGCGATCTTCCGACCCCAGCCAGCACGCTGGCCTGCCCAGAGGAGACCGATGAAGGGCAGCGCGATGAGGGTGATCGGCTTGATCCCGATCGAGAGCGTCGCCAGGACAATCCCAAGCACCGGCCTCCCCCGGACAACGGCCAGCAGCCCCAAGAGGACGAGTCCAAGCATGAGCGCGTCGTTGTGGATGCTCGCGATGAAGTTGATGACGAACAGTGGATTTGCCACCGTGAGCCAGAGCTTGCGCGACGTCTGCAGCCCGTAGTGCTGCGCGAGGCCGATGACGGCGATGGCGCACAGGATAACGCCCACCGCGGCAACGACGCGGAACAGGCCTATCGCCACCTCGAGGTTCCCGCCGCTCACCCAGACGATCGCCTGCTCGATCCACAGGAACACCGGGCCGTAGGGGGTGGGCGCCTCGGTCCAGAGCGAGTCCGGCCCTAAATTGTGGTAGTTGTTCAGCGCCGAGATGCCATTGACGTACGGGTTGAGCCCGGCCACCATCAGGCGGCCTTGTCCGATGTAGGCGTAGACATCGCGGCTGAAAAGCGGGAACGTCAGCATGAGGGGCGCACACCACAGCGCAGCGATCTTGCAGAGCGCGAGGGGATGGACGGACCTCCAGTCCCCCACCCGCTGGCCAAGGCGAAGCCACGCTCGCACCAGGAACAGCCCACCGAACGCGACGAGCACAGTGCAGAGCACCACGAGGACCGGATTGTCCCGCAGCACGATGAAGAAGGGGACCCTGATCAGCGACGATCCGCTCGCCATCCACCCCACACCGAGTCCGCCAAGGGCCATGCAGAGGGACGCGATGAAACCCTGCCAGACTGCATAGCGCCCCCCGCCGGGCAGCCCAGCGATGCTCCGGGCAGTGCCGGAGGCGCTCAGGCTGCGATCAGCCGACGGCTGAGGCATCGAAGTCCCTACTGTCATGGGAAGGCGCTGGGCCACGCCGCGCACCCCAATGAGGGCGCAGCCGACTCAGCTTGGTGTCCATTTGATGCTATCAGCCACGGATCGCCGAACTCCGTGAGAGGCCCCGCTGTTAGACTGGACGGCGGTCCACGTCGCTTCGACCGCGCCGAGCTTCCCCAGGAGAACGTCATTTCCATCGAGTCGCCCCGCCCCGAGAATCCCGCCAGTTTCGTCGAGCGGCTGGGCAGATGGGGAAATTGGCTGCTCACGCCCGGAGCGCTGCTCGCGGGATTCCTCGTGGTCCATCTGGGCTTCCTGGCCTACTTCTCGGGGTATGCGCTCCATGGAGAGGCATTCAGCGACACGAACATCTACCGCGACTGGGCTGCGGCGGGGTTCCCGCAGAACGTCCAACCGTCCCCGTGGGTCTACCCCATCGGAGGCCTCCTCCCGATCTGGATCTCTGGGCTCTTGGGACCCGGACCGTTTCTCGTGGTATGGGTCCTGCTCACCTCTGTGCTCAACGGCCTCGGAATCGGCGTGCTGAGCGGCTGGGGCAAGAAGCGCGAAGGCATCCGTGCAGCGTGGTGGTGGCTCGTCTTCATCGCGATCCTCGGCAATCTCGGCTTCGCGCGCGTCGACGGCGTGACCGCCCCCATCGTCCTCCTCGGGCTAAGCCTCGGGGTGGCGAGCCCACTGGCCGCCTCGGCCATCCTCGCGGTCGCCACGTGGATGAAAGTGTGGCCAGCGGCCGCGCTCCTGCCGCTCTTCGCCGTCGTCCGAGACCGCTGGAAGGTGGTCGCGGGAGCGGTCGTCGTCACCGTCGCGGTTGCCGCGGTAGCCGCAGCCCTGGGCGTACTCCCCCACCTTCTCGACTTCCTCACCACGCAGGGCTCGCGCGGAATGCAGCTCGAGGCCACGTTCACGACTCCGTGGCTCTGGATGTCCGTGCTTGGGATCGGCGGGGCCCGCATGTACATGAACACGGAAATCAATTCGATGCAGGTGGATGGCCCCGGCAGCTCTGTGGCCTCCGCGCTGATGCAGCCGCTGTTCGTGCTCATCGCCATGTCGGTGGCCGTCGTCATCTTCTGGGCCCTGCACGAGGGCAAGAAGCGTGGCCACGAGGACAGGTCCGAGCTGCTCCTGGCGGGAGCGCTCACCATGGTGACGGCCTTCATCGTGTTCAACAAGGTGGGCTCACCGCAGTTCATGGTGTGGCTCGGCCCGGTGGTCGCCCTCGGGCTGGCTCAGGACTGGATCGCGTGGCGGCTGCCTGCGTGGCTGCTCCTGGCAATCGGCGCGGCGACGTACCTGATCTACCCGATGTTCTATGACGCCCTGAGCCACAACAACCCGGCTATGGCCCTCGTGCTCACGGTCCGGAACGTTCTGCTGGTGGTGCTGTTCGTGTGGTCGGCGCTCCGCTTGGTCCGCCTTGGCCGCAAGGGCGCACCGGTTTCAGGTCAGGAGCTGCGCGCCGCGAGGTCCTGACGCCGGACCGCGCGCTCGAACACGAGCCGGCGCGTCTTCGGATCAATCAGGACCAGGTAGGCGAGGAATCCCACGGCGACGAGTCCGGCGAGAGATTCCGGTGCGAGGGGCGTGTTCACGAAGCTGAACACGTACAGCTGATCCTGGGCGCCGAACACCACGAAGAACACCACGGTCAGGTACCAGAGCTTGATCTCCCAGTTGTCCCGGATGCCGGTGACAGCAAGGAACGGGATGAACCACAGCACGTACCACGGTTGGATGATCGGTCCGAGGACCACGATGAACATGAACGCAAGGCCAAGGCGGCGCACCACCTTGCGCTCATCGCCCCGGAGGATGAACCAGACGGCAAGGCCCACTCCGATCCATTTGACGACCGTGCGGAAGCCGTCGGCGATGGATCCCCCGTCCAAGCCCACGGTGCTCGTCAGAGTGGCCACGAGGCCGCTCGCGAACCCTGAGGGTGTGTAGGCGATGAAGCCGGGCGTCGGGTCCACGATCGCGTTGACCCATCCGAAGCCGAGGCCGTAG
Organism: Sinomonas sp.; assembly: GCF_051955515.1. GTDB lineage: Bacteria > Actinomycetota > Actinomycetes > Actinomycetales > Micrococcaceae > Sinomonas. The sequence continues at coordinate 19,344 of NZ_JBQCGQ010000242.1, read as the reverse complement.
ACGAGACCGCTGAGGGCGAAGATGGACAGGCTGATCAGCCCAGTCCCCGCCCAGCAGAGGAACCTGCGAAGCCAGCTCGCCCCGGGACCTGCCCAGAGCAGCCCTATGAAGGGGAGCACGACGGCGGTAATCGGCTTGATCCCGATGGACACCGTGGTGAGGACAATCCCAAGGAACCAGTTGCCGCGCGCCGCGTAGTAGACGCCTGCCACCGCGAACCCGATCATGAGGGCCTCGTTGTGGGCGCTCGCGATGCAGCTGATCAGGAACAGCGGATTGGCGACGGTGAGCCAGACGGACCGCGCGCCGTCCACGCCGTGGAGCGCGCTGAGACGGTAGGCGTAGTAGGCGGTGAGGGCCACGCCGACGAGGGCAAGCACGCGGAACAGCATCACCGATGTGTCGGGCTGCCCGCCGGTGAGCTGCACGATCCACCGTTCGAGCCAGAGGAAGTAGGGGCCGTAGGGTGTCCGGGTCGTGGCCCATGAAGGGTCGGTCCCCAATTCGAGCCAGTTGTTGATGGTCGAGATCCCGGTGGTGTACGGGTTGAACCCCGCGGCCATGAGCTTGCCCTGGCCCACGTATGCGTAGACGTCCCGTGAGTAGATGGGAACGGTAAAGGCAAGCGGCAGACCCCAGAGCACGACTGCGACGCTCACCGGACGGATGGTGCCGGGTCCCCAGTACCGCAGCCGCTGTCCGAGCCGCAGCCAAGACCGCGTGAGCAGCATGGCCCCGAAGGCAAGCGCGAGGATGCAGCTCGTGACGCCCCACGTCTCAGTGCGGAGCGGGATGAAGAAGGGGTTCCGGTTGAGGGGCGAAGCGTCCGCGAGCCGACCTACACCGAACGATCCGTAGACCATGAGCAGTGAGCCGACCAGCCCTTGCCCGATGGCCCAGTGCGGTGCCTGATTGACTCCGACGGGAGGAAGCGCCGTCCAGAGCGACTTCAGCCACTCAATCACCCTCCCGAGCAGGCCAAAGCGCGTTGTGGACATGGATCACCCTTCGCTGAATCTCGGGAGATTTCCAGTCTAGCATCGGGCCCCTGACGGGCCTCGGTGCCGGGAGCACTCGGGTACATTGGCAGGGTGTCAAACCATGCTGAACGCATCGTCTGGATCGATTGCGAGATGACGGGCCTCGATATCGCCCGTGACGCCCTCATCGAGGTGGCCGTCCTCGTGACCGATGCAGAGCTCAACGTCCTCGGCGACGGAGTCGACGTCGTCATCCGCCCGCCCGACGAAGCGGTCTCCGGAATGAACGACTTCGTCCGGGAGATGCACACGAGCTCCAAGCTCCTCGATGAGCTGCCGGGAGGCCGCACGCTCGAGGCCGCTCAGGCGGAGGTCATGGCTTATATCCGGGCCTGGGTGCCTGAGCCGAAGAAGGCGCAGCTCGGGGGAAACTCCGTGGGCACCGACAGGCTGTTCCTCGCACGGGACATGCCCGATGTGGTCGAGCACCTCCACTACCGGATCATCGACGTCTCCACAATCAAGGAGCTCGCGCGCCGCTGGTACCCGCGAGCGTACTTCCAGGCGCCCGCGAAGACGGGGGGTCACCGCGCGCTCGGCGACATCCGCGACTCGATCGATGAGCTCCGCTACTACCGCGAGGCGATCTTCGTTCCGCAGCCCGGCCCCGACTCCGCGACGGCACAGGAGATCTCCGCACGGATCTCCGGCGCCGCAGGCACGGCTGGCACAGCTGCCGCGGTGTGAGCTGAGCCTCACTCTCAGAAAAAGTTCTCGCCGCCGCTCTCATCTGGCAAAAGCACTCGCCGACAGCAGGTAGACTAGTGGTCGTTGCCAGCGCGGAGGGCACGGATTCCCCGTCATCTCCAGCACGGTCACATGGTGGGTATAGCTCAGTTGGCAGAGCGTCTGGTTGTGGTCCAGAAGGTCGCGGGTTCGAGCCCCGTTACTCACCCCACGCGGGACCATCCCGTACAGAGGCCGCACGGTTTAGCCGTGCGGCCTCTTGCATTGGCCGCATCCCTAGTCACCAGACGGAGGAGCCCCACATGACTGTCCACGCCGTGACCATCTGGGGGGAGCCCGTGCTGCACCGGCGCGCGGCGGAGGTCACCCAGTTCGATGACGATCTCCGGGCTCTCATCGAGGACATGCACGAGACCAACGACGCCGCCAATGGCGTGGGGCTCGCCGCACCGCAGATCGGGGTCGGCCTGCGCATCTTCGTCTACAAATACGAGAACGACGACGGTGTCCCTCCCCGTGGCGCCCTCGTGAACCCCCGCCTGACCCTGTCGAAAGTTCCCGGCTCCCTGCCCGATCCAGAGGAGGACGAGGAGGGGTGCCTGTCCGTGCCGGGCGAGAGCTACCCGCTCCAGCGTGCCGACTGGGCCCGGGTGGAGGGGTTCGACGGCGACGGGAAGCCCGTGGACTTCGTGGCCACCGGATGGTTCGCCCGCGTCATGCAGCACGAGTACGACCACCTCGACGGCAAGCTGTACGTCGACAAGCTCGTCGACCGCTATGCCCGGAAGGCCAAGAAGGCCGCCAAGAAGCACGGATGGGGAACCCCAGGCCTCACCTGGATGCCGGGCGTGGACCCGGACCCGTTCGGCCACTGAGCCAAATAGCCAGATAGCAAAGGGCGCCGCACCTGCGTGCGGCGCCCTTTGCGCCAATTCGTCGGCTACTGCTCTCTGGTTACTCTGACGAGGTCCTCTTCGGCGACCCGCAGCAGCTCCTCTAGCTGCGCGACGCGCTCCGGTGAGACGTCGCCGACCGCCTGCTTGGCCTTGGCGTGCTCCAGCAGGAGTCGAGCCTGCTTGGCGTTGGCCTTGGCCACGTCGAGCGCATGTTCAAGGGTGCTCTCGTGCTCAGTCGCTTCCATAGGTGCATCTTGCCTCTGCCGCCTGAGCGAATCCAGTGACCTTACCGAGTTGTTGCCAAGAGATCTTCCGCGGGGCGCACCGCGCCCTCAGCGGGGGTGGCGCCCTCAGTAGGGAACGACGGCGCGTTCACGCCCGCCATCTCCTCGAGGACCCGGACGACCTGGCAGCTGTAGCCGAACTCGTTGTCGTACCACACGTACAGCACGAGGTTCTTGCCATTGCTGATGGTGGCAAGCCCGTCCACGATGCCGGCCCGACGAGAGCCGACAAAGTCGGTGGAGACCACCTCGGGCGAGGCGATGTAGTCGATCTGCTTGCGCAGATCCGAGTGGAGGGAGATGTCGCGGAGGTACGTGTTGACCTCGTGCTTCGTCGTCTCGCGCTCGAGACTCAGGTTGAGGATGGCCATGGAGACGTCCGGGGTGGGGACGCGGATGGCGTTGCCCGTCAGCTTCCCGGCGAGCTCGGGGAGGGCCTTCGCGACGGCCTTCGCGGCGCCGGTCTCGGTGAGCACCATGTTCAGCGCCGCCGAGCGCCCGCGGCGGTCACCCTTGTGGAAGTTGTCGGTGAGGTTCTGGTCGTTCGTGAACGAGTGGACCGTCTCCACGTGCCCGTGCACCACGCCGTACTTGTCGTTGATCGCCTTGAGGACCGGCGTGATCGCGTTCGTGGTGCAGGATGCTGCCGTGACGATGCGATCCTCGGCGGTGATGTCGCCGTGGTTGATGCCGTGCACGATGTTGGGGAGGCTGCCCTTGCCGGGAGCGGTGAGGAGGACCCGTGCGACGCCCTTGCTCTCGAGGTGCTGGGAGAGTCCAGCATCATCGCGCCACTTGCCCGTGTTGTCGACAACGACGGCGTCCTTGATCCCGTATGCCGTGTAGTCCACGTTGGCTGGGTTGTCAGAGTAGATGACCTGGATCAGGGTCCCGTTCGCGAGGATGGTGTTGTTCTCCTCGTCGACGGTGATGGTGCCCTCGAAGGGACCGTGCACCGAGTCGCGGCGCAGGAGGCTGGCCCGCTTGACGAGATCGTTCTCCGAGCCCTTCCGCACCACGATCGCCCTGAGCCGAAGGCCATGCCCTCCGCCGGAGTGCTCGATGAGGATCCGTGCAACAAGGCGGCCGATGCGGCCGAAGCCGTACAGCACGACGTCTGTGCTCGGCCGGGGATCCGCTCCGCGCTGGCCGACGATCGGAGCGAGCTCGTCCCGCAGGAACTCCTCGAGCGCGCGCCCCGCACCCTGCGACCGGAACTTCTCATTGAGCCGGGCGATGTCGATCGAGGCTGCCCCGAGCTGCAGCGAGTCAAGGGCCTTGAGGATCGGGAGGGTTTCTTCGAGGGCGAGCTCTTCGCTGTCGATCTGGCGCGCCCAGCGGTGCAGCTTGAGCAGCCCGACCACGGACTGGTTGATGAGGCTGCGGCCGTGAACCGAGGTCACAACGTTGTTCTCGCGGTACAGGCGCCCGATCACCGGGATCATCTCTTCCGCCGCGGCCTCGCGGCCGATCCACGTGCAGAGGTCGGCCTCCATCTTACGGGCTGTCTCCGTCATGCTCACACAGGTGCCTTTCTCTGCGGTTGTGCGCACTCCGTCGTGCGCTGCCCGGGCATCTGGTGCCGATGCCCGACGCGAAGGAAGCCGGTCCTGCGATCGCAGAGCCGGCTCCCGAACTTCTACGTTCGCTTTCAATGCTACGGGACTGGGCAGGGCCAAGGGCCGGGAGGGCCTGTGAAGTCACTCACAGGCTCTCAGTTCCGGGGATGAGTCCCTCCGCGCGGAGGGGAATGCGAGGCCAGGCCGGCCTATGAGCCGGGTTCTGTCTCCACGCCTGATTGCGCAGGCGCAGGAGGCGATCATCCATCTAGGACCGCCGTTGCCGACGGCCTCCAGCGGCCTACCCGGACGCTCGGGCGGGCAGCCCTCGAACGCGCCCTGTCTGGCCTTGCTCCGGGTGGGGTTTACCGAGCCTCCCCGGTCGCCCGGGGAGCTGGTGGTCTCTTACACCGCCGTTTCACCCTTACCCCGCCACTCGCGCTGTCGCGCGGCGCGCCGGGGCGGTCTGTTCTCTGTGGCACTGGCCTGCGGGTTTCCCCGAGTGGGCGTTACCCACCACCCTGCCCTGCGGAGCCCGGACTTTCCTCGTGGCCCCTGCCTCTCGAAAGAGCCAGCGCCCCGCGATCGCCCAGCCGACCTGACCTCGCCCCAACATTCTACGGGTGAGCCGTTGCAGGCGGGCCACCGGTAAGCTTCCGTGGTGCTCATCCTCCTCCCACCCTCCGAAGGGAAGACGGCCGCTGCAGGCGGGACCGCCGTCGACCTCTCCTCGCTCAGCTTCCCCGAGCTCGAGATCGCACGGAAGCAGGTGATGGAAGCGCTGGCCGCGGTCAGCGGGCGCGAGGACGCACTCACGCTGCTCGGCGTCGGGGCTTCGCTGGCGGACGACGTCGACCGCAACCGGCGGCTTCCCGCGGAACCGGCGGCGCCTGCTCACCGCGTGTACTCCGGGGTCCTGTACGAAGCGCTCGGCTACCCCACGCTCACGCCTGCGCAGCGGCGCAAGGCCGACGAATGGATCGTGGTGGTATCGGCCCTCTGGGGCGCGGTGGGCTTCGGGGACCGCATTCCCGCCTACCGCCTCTCGATGTCGACGGCGCTTCCCGACGTGGGGCGCCTGGCCTCCTTCTGGAAGCCCCTCCTGGGCGAGGCGTTGGCCGAACGCGCCGGCGAGGGGCTCGTGGTCGACTGCCGATCGAGCACCTACGCCTCCGCCTACGCGCCACCCGCGGCGCAGACGGTGGCCGTCGACGTCTTCACCGAACGGGCCGGCAAGCGGACCGTGGTGAGCCACTTCGCCAAGCACCACCGCGGCGAGTTCGTGCGCCATCTCCTCGCGCGGCGGGGCAAGGCTCCGGACTCCCCAGAGGCCCTGCTCGGGGTGGCCCAGGAGCGGTGGAACGCCGAGCTCCGCGGGGGCACCGGGCGCAAGCCCCATTCGCTCGGCCTCATTCTGGAGGGCTAGCCCGAGGGGCGGATCAGCTCCATTCCGGCGAGCGGACCAGGATGCACCCGGAATCGGGGCAGAAGACGATCTCGTCCTCAGCGGCCGCACGGATGGCTGCCAGGTCGCCGGGGCTAAGCGCCATCCCCGACCCTTCCGACGTGCCGTGGAACAGTCGAGCGGCCCCCACCCCCCGGCGCGCGAGGGTCTTCTCGTACACTCCGACAAGATCCGGCACGATCCCGCGCACGTAGTCCTCGCGCTCATACGCCACCTGGGCGCGCTCCTCGGCGAGCACCGCGATCTGCTGGTCGAGCTCGGCGCGCAGGGCATCGCTCGCCCGTTGCGCCTCGGCCAGGACCGCGGCGGCGGCGGACTGCCGTTCCCGAAGGCCGTCGAGCCGCTCGAGGAGCTCCAATTCGGCGTCCTCGAGGTCTGAGCGGCGCGCCGTCAATCCTTCGATGTCATGCTGAAGCGCCTGGAGGTCCTTCGAGAGTCCGCCTGCGTAGAGCCGGGCCTCGTCCTTCTCGATCCGCGCCGTCACCTGCTCGACGCTCTGCTCGGCCTGCACGAGCTCCGTCTGGGCCTGCTCGACGGCGAGGTCGGCTTCCCGGGCAGCGAGCGAAGCTTGGGCGAGCGCCTCTGCGGTCGGCGCGAGACGAGGATCGGAATCGAGGGCCCTGCGCTGGACGTCGAGGGAGTGCAGCTTCGCATCGAGGGCCTGCAGCCCCAGCAGCTTGAGCTGTTCGGCGGCGGGCGCCTTGGCCATAGGTCCTCCTGCGGATCGCGTCAGTGGCTGCGACTCTATCCCTCGCTCGGGGTCAGAATGAAGTCCCACGGGTCCGTGTTCACGGTCGAGACCCGGATGTCCACGGTGTGCCCCTGGTCGCGCAGCACATTGTCGAGTGCTTGCGCCGCGGCAGGAAGCCACAGCCATTCGCTCGCGAAGTGGCTCACGTCCACGAGGTACGGCCTGCCGTCGGGGCTCGCCTCACGGGCCTCCGAGGCAGGGTGATGGCGGAGATCGGCGGTGACGAAGACATCGGCATTGGCGGTCCGGACGCTCTCGAACAAGCTGTCGCCCGCTCCCCCGCACACCGCGACCCGGCGCACTAGCCCGTCGCGGTCGCCCGACACTCGGACCCCGCCGGCCACGGCCGGAAGCAGCCCGAAGAGCGTCTCGGCGAAGGCCGCGAGACTCGTGATCTCGGGAAGGTCCCCCACCCTGCCGATCCCCTCTTCGGGAAGGCCGTTGGCTGCCTTGGTGAGGGGCTCCACGTTGTCGAGGCCGAGTGCGTCGGCGAGGACGTCCGAGACTCCACCGACCGCACTGTCGCCGTTCGTGTGGACCGTCAGGAGGGCTGTTCCGGCCTCGATGAGCCGATGCACCGCCCGCCCTTTGGGCGTGTTGCCTGCCACGGAATGCACCCCACGCAGCAGCAGTGGATGGTGGGTGATCAGCAGGTCGGCCCCCCACGTCGCGGCTTCCTCGATCACCTCGATGACAGGATCGACGGCGAACAGCACCTTGGTGACTTCCTGTGACGGGTGGCCCGTGACAAGTCCGACGGCGTCCCACCCCTCCGCGAGCGACTCCGGCCACAGCTCCTCGACGGCGAGCAGCACTTGGGCGAGGGTCGCGGCGGAAGCCCGGGCGGCGTCGTCGTTCGCTGGCTCCGCGGACTCCGGAGCATCCGGCTCCGGCGATCCGCCCACGGAAATCTCATCCTCCCGGGACTCCGGCTTCACGCCGCTCTCCGCGTTCTCCACGGTGTCCTCGGATCCCGCATTCTGACCTGTGACGCGTTCGTCAGACAAAGGCCGGTCCTCTCTCGGGAATCTTCCGCTTGTCCCGGACATTGTAGGCAGCATGAAGACCTTCATCCTGGGCGGCGGCTGCTTCTGGTGCCTCGATGCCGTGTACCAGAAGACCAGAGGCGTCACGTCGGTCGTGTCGGGCTACATCGGCGGGCACTTCCCCAATCCCGATTACTACAGCGTGTGCAGCGGAATGACGGGGCACGCGGAAGTGGTCGCCGTGACGTTCGACGAGGGCGTGATTCCTTCGGAGACGGTCCTCGACATGTTCTTCGCGATCCACGACCCCACCACCCTGAATCGGCAGGGCTACGACGTGGGCACGCAGTACCGGTCGTCGATGTTCTACGTCGATGACGAGGAGAAGGTCCTGTTCGAAGAAGCGATCGAGCGCAACCAGACGCTGTGGGACCACCCGATTGTGACCGAGGTGGCGCGGGCCAGCACGTTCTACCCCGCGGAGGAGTTCCATCAGAACTACTACGCCAAGAACCCCCACGCGGGCTACTGCCACGTCATCATCAATCCGAAGCTGGCGAAGGCCCGGAAATATTACTCGGCATGGCTTGACGCCTAGCTCTCATTTCGGCTCGTCGCTAGGCTGAGCGCGGCCAGCCCCCTGCGCTGCCGTGATCCACCGCGCCATCCCACACGACAAGAAGGAACCCATGCGAATCTTCGACGACGTCACCCAGCTGGTCGGCAACACGCCTCTCGTCAGGCTCAATCGCCTCACCGAGGGCCTCGGCGCCGACGTCGCCGTCAAGCTCGAGTTCTACAACCCCGCCAACAGCGTGAAGGACCGCATCGGGGTGGCCATCATCGATGCGGCGGAGAAGGCGGGCGCGCTGAAGCCGGGCGGGACCATCGTGGAGGGCACGTCGGGCAACACCGGGATCGCACTCGCGCTCGTGGGCGCCGCCCGCGGCTACAAAGTCATCCTCACCATGCCGGAAACGATGTCCACAGAGCGTCGCGTCCTGCTCCGCGCGTACGGTGCCGAGATCGTCCTGACGCCCGGTTCGGAGGGCATGCGGGGCGCTGTCGAGAAGGCCCAGGAGATCGTGGCCAACACCGAGAACTCGATCTGGGCCCAGCAGTTCGCCAACCCGGCGAACCCGGCCATCCACCGCGCCACGACCGGCGAGGAGATCTGGAACGACACCGACGGCAAGGTGGATATCTTCGTTGGCGGCATCGGCACGGGCGGAACGATCACGGGCGCCGGGCAGCTGCTGAAGGAGCGCAAGCCCGGTCTTCAGGTCGTCGCCGTCGAGCCCAAGGACTCGGCGATCCTCAACGGCGGGGCACCCGGTCCCCACAAGATCCAGGGCCTCGGCGCCAACTTCGTGCCCGAGGTCCTGGACACGAATGTCTACGATGAGGTCCTCGACGCGACGCTCGAGGACTCCGTGGCCACCGCGCGTGCCCTCGCAACCCAAGAGGGCATCCTGGGCGGCATCTCCTCCGGAGCCGCGGTCTGGGGGGCGCTTGAGCTCGCGAAGCGCCCCGAGAACGCCGGCAAGCTCATCGTGGCCGTCGTTCCCGACTTCGGCGAACGCTACATCTCGACAGTTCTCTTCGACGACATCCGCGGCTAGAGTCGCCCCTTCCGGCGGGCTGCGGTAGAAAGAAGCCTGTGTCACTGATCAAACGCACCTTCGTGCGGCTGCTGGAGGACCTCGAGTCCGCCAGGGCCCACGATCCCGCAGCCCGCGGAAACGTCGAGAACTTCTTCGCGTACTCCGGCCTCCATGCCATCTGGATCCATCGGCTGACCCACAAGATGTGGCAGAATCCGGATCTCCGCTTCCCCGCCCGCCTCATCTCGCAGGCTGGGCGCTTCCTCACCGGAATCGAGATCCACCCGGGAGCCACGATCGGCCGGAGGTTCTTCATCGACCACGGCATGGGCGTGGTGATCGGCGAGACGTCGGAGATCGGAGACGACGTCATGATCTACCACGGCGTCACCCTCGGCGGCCGATCCCTCGCCAAGGTCAAGCGGCACCCCACCATCGGGGACGGCGTCACCATCGGCGCCGGCGCAAAGGTCCTCGGCCCCATCACCATCGGCCACGGCAGCGCCGTCGGCGCCAATGCCGTCGTCGTGAAGGATGCCCCGCCCAACTCGATCGTCACCGGCATCCCCGCCACCTGGCGCCATCGTGACGCGGTGAAGGAAACCAAGCCCGCCGTGGATCCGGCGGAGTACTACTACATCTGACGCGGCTGCCGCTGGCAGCCACGCCGGAGACCGACGACGGCGCCGACCACCACCTGCAGGTGGGCGGCGCTTTTGTTCCTCGTGCGGGAACCTGACGTTCACTTGGGATTGACCGACACGGCGAGGAGGCTTGCCATGCTCGCCGCATGACCACAACTCCTCCAGAGAACTCCCCCGTCACCCGCCGTCGCCTGCTCGTGGGAGCTGGCCTCGCCGCCGTCGCCGGCTCTGCCGCGATGGCCGCACCGGCCGACGCCGCCCCACCGGCCGGGCAGGAGAAGGACCTGCCGGGATCCCTCTCGGCGAGCGACCCTGTCTCGGTGCCCACGGTCGACGGGCTGCACCTCCAGTTCGGCGCAGACGCGTCGCGCGAGATGGTCGTGTCGTGGCACACGCTTCAGCCTGTCGCGGCGCCCCGCGTGCTCCTCGGGGACGGCCACGGGAACTTCGCCAAGGCCGTCGCGGCGACTACGAAGAGCTACGTCGACGCCAAGTCGGGCCGGACCGTGTATGCCCACCACGGCGTGCTCGACGGCCTCGCTCCCTCGACGGGCTACCTCTATGCCGCTGTGCACGACGGGGCAACGCCCGAATTCGGTACGTTCACGACCGGCCCGAGTGGGCGCGCCAGGGTGACTTTCACCAGCTTCGGGGATCAGGGCACGCCGACCCTCGGCAAGAAGCAGGCCGGAACCAACGCCTGGGTCAACGACAATCTGGGCTCCCCCGCCGCCGGCGACACGACCGGAGGTGTCGAGCGGATCCAGCCGATGTTCCACCTGTTCAACGGCGACCTCTGCTACGCGAACCTCGCCACGGATCGGATCCGCACGTGGTGGGACTTCTGGACCAACAACTCCCGGAGTGCCCGCAACCGACCCTGGATGCCTTCAGCCGGAAACCACGAGAACGAGCTCGGGAATGGCCCCATCGGCTACGGGGCCTACCAGACCTACTTCCAGGTCCCGGAGGCCTCTGGCCAGAACGATGCGACGCGCGGCCTCTGGTACCGCTTCACGGTCGGCGCGGTGCGCGTGATCTCCCTCGCCAACGACGACGTGTGCTACCAGGACGGTGGCAACTCATATGTGCACGGCTACTCGAAGGGCGCGCAGAAGGCGTGGCTCGAGGCGGAGCTGTCCGCTGCACGGTCTGATCGGGACATCGACTGGATCGTCGTATGCATGCACCAGGTGGCCATCAGCACCGCCAACAACTTCAACGGCGCAGATCTGGGCATCCGCGAGGAATGGATCCCGCTCTTCGACACATACGGCGTGGACCTGGTGGTGTGCGGTCACGAGCACCACTACGAGCGCTCGCATCCCATCCGCGGACAGCAGCACAATCAGACCCTCACGCCGGTCCCTGCAGCGACGAACACCCAGACTGTGGACACGACTCAGGGCACGGTCCACATGGTGCTCGGCGGCGGAGGGACCTCCGCACCGTCCAATCAGCTGCTGTTCACGCCGCCGGAGTGCCGGGTCATCGTATCGGTGACTGCGCCGGACCCCTCCACGGGCAAGCGTGCCCCGGTCTACGTCCACGAACCCGCTCCGTGGTCGGCGGTCCGCGATGCCGCGAACTCCTACGGCTTCGGCGCCTTCGACGTGGACCCGGGTTCCCCTGGCGGCCAGACGACCATGAAGGTCACCTACTACAACGTCACCGGAGTCGGAGGAGGCCTCGAAGCCTTCGAGACGTTCACGCTGAGTCGACCGCGTTCGGACTCCCGGCACTGACCGCTCGGGCCCAGACGTCCGGGCCCAGACGACAAAGCGCCGCCCACCAAACTCGGTGGGCGGCGCCGTCGTCGTCAGGCCGCGAGGTGATGCGGCCGGCGGAACCGCGTCAGTGGGTGTCGACCGCGGAGATCTCGGAGTGGTCCTCGCCCCACAGCGTGTGGAACGTGCCTTCGGTGTCCACCCGCTGGTAGGTGTGGGCGCCGAACAGGTCGCGCTGGCCCTGGATGACGGCGGCCGGGAGGCGCTTGCGGCGCAGACCGTCGTAGTAGGCGAGCGAGGAGGAGAAGACCGGAACGGGGATGCCGAGCTGGACAGCCGTGGCGACCACGCGGCGCCACGCCGGGACGGCCTCGCCGACCGACTTCGCGAACGCGGGGGCGAACAGGAGGTTCGCGGGCTTCTCGCCGTCCTTGTACGCCTCCATGATGTCCTTCAGAAGCTCAGCGCGGATGATGCAGCCCGCACGCCAGAGGGATGCGATCTCATCGAGCTTGAGCTCCCACCCGTATTCCTTCGCCGCGCTGGCGAGCATGTCCAGGCCCTGCGCGTAGCTGACCAGCTTGGAGGCGTAGAGCGCCTGCCGGACGTCTTCGACGAAGTTCTCGGGCAGGCTGACCTCGCCCTCATGACCGGCGAGGGTCTCCTGAGCGATCTCGCGCTGGGCACGCTGGGACGAGATGCCGCGCGCAAACACGGACTCTGCGATGCCCGAGACCGGCGAGCCGAGGTCCAGAGCGGACTGGACCGTCCAGCGGCCGGTGCCCTTCTGGCCGGCGGAGTCCACCACGACGTCGACGAAGGGCTTGCCGGTCTTGGCGTCGACGTGGCGCAGCACCTCGGCGGTGATCTCGATGAGGAACGAGGAGAGGTCGCCCTTGTTCCATTCCTCGAAGATCGCAGCCTGCTCGGCAGGCTCAATGCCCGCGGCGCTGCGCAGGAGGTCGTACGCCTCGCCGATCACCTGCATGTCGGCGTACTCGATGCCGTTGTGGACCATCTTGACGAAGTGCCCGGCCCCGTCCGTGCCGATCCACGCGCAGCACGGGGTTCCATCGCTCGCCTTCGCGGAGATCTTCTCGAGCAGCGGGCCGAGCGCCTCGTAGGACTGCTTCGAACCGCCGGGCATGATCGAGGGGCCGTTGAGTGCCCCTTCCTCGCCGCCGGAGACGCCGACGCCCACGAAGTGAAGGCCCTTCTCGGCCAGCGCGGCCTCGCGACGGCGCGTGTCCTCGTAGTGCGAGTTGCCGGCATCGATCACGATGTCGCCCTCTTCGAGCAGCGGCACGAGCTGGTCCACGACAGCGTCCACGGGGGCACCGGCCTTGACCATGATGAGGACCCGCCGCGGCTTCTCGAGGGAGTCGACGAGTTCCTGCAGCGTCTCGGTGCGGATGAAGCTGCCCTCGTCGCCGTGCTTGGCCAGCAGCGTGTCGGTCTTCTCCACTGAGCGGTTGTGCAGCGCAACGGTGAAGCCGTTCCGTGCGAGATTGCGGGCGAGGTTCGCGCCCATCACCGCGAGTCCGGTGACTCCGATCTGTGCAGACAATGTACTCTCCGTTTCTCGAGCTCGGCCCGCTTGGTTGATGGGCCTGAGCCGCAGCCAGTGCCGCAGACTACGCTAGTGGACTGCTCGCCTGCGTGCCGCTTCTTGACAGCCTATTTCGGTCGACCTAACTTTTGGCAGCGGTTGCCGCTTTTGCCATTCAGACGACGACGGTCATGCCGCCGTCGACGAAGATCGTCTGACCGTTGACGAAGTTCGAGGCGTCGGACGCGAGCCACACCACCGGGCCGGCGATGTCCTCGACCGATCCCCAGCGATTCGCCGGAGTGCGGCCCAGGATCCACGAGTTGAACTCGGGGTCATCCACCAGGTTCTGGGTCATCTCGGTGTGGATATAGCCCGGCGCGATCCCGTTGATCTGGAGGCCAGAGCCCGCCCATTCGGCCGTCATGGCACGGGTGAGGTTCCGGAGCCCTCCCTTTGCCGCGGTGTAGGCGCCGATCGAGGGGCGCGCGAGGTCCGTCTGGACCGAACAGATGTTGATGATCTTGCCGGCACCCCGCTCCACCATTCCGCGGGCGGCCTCGCGGCCGACCAGGAACGCGCTGGTCAGGTCGGTACGGATGACGCGCTCCCAGTCCGCGGGGTCCAGCTCGAGCAGCGGCACCCGGTACTGGATGCCGGCGTTGTTGACGAGAATCCGTAGGGGGCCTGCCTTGGCCTCGGCCTCCTCGATGCCCGCAGCCGCCGCCTCGGGGTCGGTGACGTCGAACGCCACGGCGTGGACGCGGTCCTCTCCGTAGACGTCGGCGAACTCCTTGCGCGTCGCCTCGGCCCGCTGGGCATCGCGCCCGTGCAGCACGATCGTCGCGCCCGCGTCGGCGAGGCCACGCGCGAGTGCCGTCCCGATCCCGCGGCTGGATCCAGTGACGAGGGCGACTCGTCCGGTGAGGTCGAAAAGGGCTGTCATGGGCGACTCTCCTGTGAGTGGGTGGTGGGTGCGAGCCCCGAGCGGCGGCGCGCCAGCTCGTGGACGACGGCGAGGTCCTTGTCTCCGAGACCTTCCGAGACCAGGTCGGAGTAAATGGCGAGGGCGCTCGAGGCGAGGGGCAGCGCGGCAGAGGCCTCAGCGCCTGCGGCCTCGACGAACCGAAGGTCCTTGAGCATGAACTTGCTGGGCCCGGTCGGCGCGTAGTCTCTGGCGATCATCCGGGGCGCAAGCTGGTCCATGACGCGACTGCCCGCGAGCCCTCCCGAAAGGACCCCGAACAGCGCTTCGACGTCGAGTCCTTGGGCCTCGGCGAGCACCGCAGCCTCGGCGAGGGCGGCCGCCGTCGTGCCTACGATCAACTGGTTGCACGCCTTGGCGAGAGAGCCGGCGCCGAGGGGACCGAGGCGGACCACCGAGGTTCCCATCGCCCGGAAAAGAGGCTGGAGCTCGTCGAAATCCTCCTGCTCGGCACCCACCATGATCGCAAGGCTGCCCTCGACCGCCCCTTTGCGGCCCCCGCTCACCGGAGCATCGACGACGACGGCGTGTCCCCCGGTGGCATGGTTGACGGCGGTCCCGAACCGCTTGACCCCCACGGGCGAGACGCTGCTCATGACGACCAGGCGCTTCCTGGCCGTCGGGGGTTCCCCCTCCCACGCAGCCAGGATTGGTGCCGCAGCATCTTCGATCATGGGCAGATCAGGGAGCATGAAGACGATGGTGTCGAGCGCCGCGAGATCCTCGACGGACTCAACGCGTCGACCCCCGGCCGCCTCGAACGCGTCGAAGGGTCCGTCCGAGCGATTCCAGCCCTCGACGCGCCGGCCGGAAGCGAGGAGGTTGGCGGCCATGGGCCCGCCCATGAGGCCGAGGCCTACGAAACCGACAAATTCTTCGCGTTCCATCCGCGCTCCTTCCACTTCATTGTTCAGTATATTAGGCGAGATTCAGTAGAGTGGACACATGAGTACTCAATCCTCCCTCACGGTGGGCATCGCCGTCCCGCTCGAAGCCGAGCACGTCGAGGCCATCCGCGCGGTCGACCCGAGCATCACTGTCCTCTACGAACCTGATCTGCTGCCCCCGGAGCGCTTTCCCGCCGACCACTCAGGCGACCCATCGTTCCGGCGCTCCGCCGACGCTGAGGAACGCTACTGGAAGCTCGTCAATTCGGCGGACGTCCTCTACGGCTTCCCGAACGAGTCGCCTGCTGGCTTCGCCAGGGTCGTCGCCGAGAACCCCCGTCTGCGCTGGGTGCACGCCATGGCCGCCGGGGCAGGCGGTGCGGTCAAGGCCAGCGGGGTTTCGAGGGAAGACCTTGAACGCGTCATCGTGACCACCTCGGCCGGCGTTCACGCGCTCCCGCTCGCCGAGTTCGCGGTCATGGGAATCCTCAACGGGCTCAAGCGCACGGCGGAGCTCGCAGAGGACCAGCGCGCCAAGAACTGGCCCGACCTCCGGGTGCCCACTCGCCTCGCGTCGGGCTCGCACGTGGTGGTCGCCGGCCTCGGCGAGATCGGCGTCGAGACCGCCCGCCTCGCCCGCGCCCTCGGGATGACGGTGAGCGGCACCAAGCGCACTGCAGATCCCATCGACGGCATCGAGGAGGTCGCGACCGCCGAACGGCTTCCGGAGCTCCTGGCACGCGCCGACGCCCTCGTCAACACGCTTCCCGGCACCCCCTTCACGGACAAGCTCATTGGTCGCGAGGTGTTCTCCGCCATGCGCTCCGGAACCATTCTGGTGAACGTGGGCCGCGGCACGGTCGTCGACGAGGATGCTCTCCTCGAGGCGCTCGAGAACGGCTCGGTCGGGTACGCCTGCCTGGACGTGTTCGCCGTCGAACCCCTGCCTGAGACGTCGCCACTCTGGGAGCACCCCCGCGTGCTCGTCTCCCCGCACACCTCCGCGCTCAGCGCGGCAGAGAACCGACTCATTGCCGAGCGCTTCGCTGACAACCTGCGCAAGTTCCAGGCGGGAGAGCCGCTTCCCCACCGGGTGGATCCGGTTCACTTCTACTGATCGACGCATTTCTTCGATCGACGGAGAAAGAGGGCTCCGGCACGGCGGGAGCCCTCTTTCCGTCTTCAGGTGCGGTCAGGCGCCGTCCTCGATGAGCGTGAGATCGCGCCCCTTGGTCTCGCGGATCGCGAAGGTCGTAGCGAACGTGATGAGTGAGAGCACGAGCGAGAAGCCCGCAAGCACGAGCCAGGAGTTGTGCGTCGCCTCAAGCAGGGCAGCGATCAGCACCGGCACGAGACCCGAGGCGACCATGGCCGAAACCTCGCGGCTGAGTGCGACCCCCGTGAATCGGTGGGTCGATCCGAACATCTCCGGCAGGAGCGCGCATTGCGGGCCGAGCATCGACTGGACGCCGATTCCCGTGCCGATCGCAATCACCAGCAGCACGAGCCACGCCTGGCCGAGCGTGAGGAGATAGAACGCGGGGATCGCGATCGCGGCCTGAAAAAGCGAGCCGTAGCGGTAAACGACAACGCGGCCGAGGCGATCGGAGAGCCAACCGAAGAAGACCACGCCAACAGCGGCAACTCCGGCGGCGACGAGGAGGGACGTGGGGCCCAAGGTCTTGTCGTCCTTGAAGAAGGCGATCGTGCCGAGGAAGGAGACGGTCACCGCTGAGTAGATTGACGAATTCCCGTTTTCCGCCATGCGGATCCCGATGCCCTTGAGCACAGCCCCCTTCGAGGTCCGCCAGACTGCGCCCACCGGGTTCTTGGCGACCTCCTTGTGCTTCTCGAGCTCTTGGAAGACGGGGGTTTCCTTGAGCTTCAAGCGGATGACGAGCGCGACCGCGATGAGGATGAACGAGGCGAGGAACGGAACGCGCCACAGCCAGTCCTGGACGAGTTGTGGCTGCGCGAGGCCCAACAGCGCGAAAGTGCCCGCACCCAGAAGCGTTCCGAGCTGGATACCCACAAACGGCAGGGCTGCGAAGAAGCCGCGACGCGGCGCCGGCGCCACCTCGGAGATGAGCGTCGTCGCTCCGGCCTGCTCCGCCCCGGCCCCGAGACCCTGGAGGATACGCAGGGCGACGAGGAGGACAGGAGCGAGCGCCCCGATCTCCCGATACGTGGGCAGCAGGCCGATGAGGAAGCTCGCTGACCCCATCAGGAGGATCGTGGTCAGGAGCACCACCTTGCGGCCCCAGCGGTCGCCGACGAAGCCGAAGAGCAGTCCTCCGAGCGGCCGTGCCACGTAGGCGATTCCGAAGGTCGCGAAGCTCGCGATGACCTTGGCATCGCCGAAGGGCTGGAAGAAGAGGGGCGCGAAGACGAGGGCCGTCGCGAGTCCGAAGATGTAGAAGTCGTAGTACTCGAGGGCGGACCCGACAGAGCTCGCAAGGGTAGCGCTGCGGAGCTGGGCGGGGTCGAACGCGGTGCCAGAAGCGGCGGCTGGCCGATCAGGTCGTGACGCGGGGGTCCCGACGGCGCCGTCGAGAGGACTGGTGTGCATCTGTACTCCTTTGGACGATCACTGTAGTGAACAGAGTACAGAATCCTGACCGGTTGTCCAGCAGGTTGTCAGTCGTTCAGGATTTTGACCACTCGCCCATCGGATTTCCGAGCGCCCTCGCCAAACCCTGGAGCTCGCGGACCATCGCCAGCTTCTGCTCCTCGGTGAAGGTTGCCTTGAGGGAGGTGACACTCACCCCGAGGTTGGGCCCATGAGCCCCCCTCGTGGGCACGGGAACGGCAACGCAGACCACGCCGAGGGTCGACTCCTCATCCTCGAAGGCGTACCCCTGCTCTTTGATTCGCCGAAGCTCCTCCTTGAACTCCTTGCCCGTCCGGATGGAATGGGGCGTGAGGACCGGGAGCTCCGCGTCGTCGGGGTACAGCTCCTCCCAGTCATGCTCATGAAGGCGGCCGACGAGGGCCTTCCCCACAGCACACAGCGACGCGGGCATCTTGTCCCCGATCGTCGAAGTGAGCCGCACGGCGGGATGGCCCTCGTAACGGGCCAGATAGATGACGTGGTCGCCATCCAGGAGGGCTATCCGCACCGTCTCCTTGGAAAGCGTGGGCGCCTGTCCGCAGAACTGGTAGAACTCGCGGATCTCGTCACGCCGGCTCAGGTACGACGCCCCCAACTCGACAAGCTTGCGCCCCAGCGAGAACTCGCTCCCTTCGCGAGCCACCAGACCCGCATCCTCCAGCGCCTGCAGGATATTCGAGGTCGACGACTTCGGGATCCCCAGATCCCGGGCGAGGTCGCTCAAGGTGGCTCGGCCGGTAGCCGATGCGGCGAGGACGTCGAGCACCGCAGCGGCGCGGGTCACCGCAGGCGCAGCGGACGACGACGATGCCTCCTCGCGTGATCGCTCCAGCTCTCCACTGCCTGCTGTCTTGCTCGGTGCCACGCTGCTCCTCGTCTCAGCGAACCCCGTTCGCTTGCGGTTGTCCAAAATGCTGAACAGAGAACATGATACGGGCCGGAGTGTGAATTTGTTCCGTCACCTGCCGTTCACCTAGTATTCAGACCAGAGCCTCCCACCGCGGCATCCCCCCAAGGCAGCGGCGGGAGGCTCTTTCCATGCCCGGACTCAACCAGCGCGGCTATCCGCGGAGGCTCCATCCTCCGCCAAGCTGGTCCCGGACGAGTTCGAACGTCCGCAGCCCGCCTCCTCGGAGCCCAGCCGCTGCCTGTACTTGCCAGACTTCGACGTCCACTCGGCTCGCTCCGCGCGGCAGGCGCAATGCTCCGTTCCACCAGCGCACGCGCTCGAACCAGTGCACAGGTTCGGCAGCGACCCGCCAGCTGCGGTCTCCTCGCCTGAAGGAGTACGGCGCCCCATTCGGCGCAATTCGGACCAGAATGCTCTCCATGGCGGGAGGCTATGTGGGCGCACCGACATTTTGTGGTCGCTGACGTGACCGAACCGGTGACGTCTTCGAGCCCGCGCCCTTGGCGCGGAACAACCGGGGGCGAAAAGCCGTGCAGGGGCGTAGTGGGTCCTACCGGGATCGAACCGATGACATCCACGGTGTAAGCGTGGCGCTCTACCAGCTGAGCTAAAGACCCGTGTGGCCGGCTACGCCGGCGCGCTGCTTCACTCTATCCGATTCCGGTCGTTCTCTCCGATTCGTGCGAGTGCTGCGGCGTAGTCATCGATGGTGCGGGCCTGCCCCCGGGGATTGACCACGCTGTAGCGGATGACGCCGCC
>NZ_JBQCGQ010000241.1:0-25661 GCF_051955515.1 Sinomonas sp. | reverse complement strand
ACTGGCACTTCCCGGCGTTGGCGTTGCACCACTGCTGGTACTGCGCCACGTAGGTCTGGTGCTCGGCGTAGGTCTTGGCGAACTTCGTCTCCCCCGTGTCCAGGTTCACCGTGACCCAGAACAGGTAGTCATTCGCCGTCGGATGCGCCGCAGCCGCCACGGCCTTCGCCCCCGGCGAGCCGATCGGACCCGGCGGCAGCCCCTGGTGCACGTACGTGTTGTACGCGTTGTTCGCATCCTGCTTCTGCGCATCCGTCAGCTGCACCGTCTTCGTCCCCAGCCCATACGTGACCGTCGCATCGGACTGCACCAGCCCATTGGTCTGATCGTTCGGCTTGAGCCGGTTGTAGATCGCCCCCGCCACGTTCCCGTAGTCGGCCTGGCCGCCCTCGGCCTGGACGATGCTGGCCACCGTGAGCACCTCGTACTGCTTCCCCGGATCCGTGATCCCATCCTGCTTGAGCTCATCGACCGTGGCCGAGACCAGCGACGTGAGGATGTCCTTCGCCGAGGTCCCCACCGGGAACCGGTACTCCCCAGGAGCCAGATACCCCTCCAGGTTCTTCGCCTGCGCCGGCAGCCCGAACTGCCCCGGCTGGGCGTTCAGCTTGTCCAGATCCTTCCGGTCCACCCCCGCCGACTTCGCGATGATGTCCAGCGACTCATTCACCCGCAGCCCCGCACTGAGCGCGAAATACATCACCTTCGCACTGTCCCCCGCCAGCACCTGCGCCGCATCCGAGGACTTCATCTGCTTCTTGAACGTGAAATCACCCGGATGGAGGCTCGCGCCGGTCGAGGCGAACGCCTTGAGGAAGGTGTCGACGTCGGCGATCACGCCGTCCTGCTGGAGATCCTGAGCGACCGCACGGGCCCCCGACCCCGGCTGGACGGTGACCACGACCTGTCCCGTGCCCGGGCCCGGGTAGTCCGCAACCTTGTCCATGCCGAGAATCGGACGGAGGACGGCGGCTCCCACGAAGCAGGCGACCACGATGAACGCGAGCGTGATGGTCATGGCCAAGACTGCCTTGAATTGGCGCGACCTCCGCCGGGGGGCCTTGACCTCCTCTGCTGAGGCAAACACCGTTTCGTGGACGGTTGACTCGTGGACAGTCGACTCATGGACGGCCGGCTCGTGGAGGGATTCGTGACCGTCGGGGACTGCCGTCAGAATGTCGGTGAGGAGGCCGGGTTCCGCGGCGGCAGCAGCCTCGGCGGCCACCGCCGGCTGGGCGAGGGTCTGGGTGCCGGCCTGCTGATGCCGCTGTGCGGCGTCCCGATGCCGCCCGTCGACTCCTTCGACGGTGGGGATGTCTGCGACGGCGTCGGCCGCCGAGGAGGCCGCCTGGGAGGCCGCCTGGACCGCTCGAGCCCGCTTGAGCACGGAGAGACCCCCGGTAGCGGGCTCGACCGGCTTGGCGCCGTTGCCCGGCCTCGCCGTCGGCGCTTGCGGGCGCGCGGTCGGGGCCTGCGGGCGCTCGGTCGGGGTCTTGGGGATCGCCCCGGTCGCGCCAGAGGCCGGCTTCGTCTCGCGCGGACCTGCCGTGGGGCGGAAGCTCGCAGCGAGCCGTTCCTCGGCCTCGTAGACCGGAGCGCCCTTCACCACCAGATGGCTGGCGGTTGCCGGGACGGGCGCGGGCCAATCCGCCAGGGTCCGACCGGTACGCGGGCGCGAGAGAGGTCTGGGGTCTTCCTTCGCCGTCGCCGCGGGTCCCGTGTCGGGGAGCTTGGCCGGGTCTGACGGCTTGGGCTGCTGCGCAGGCTTGCCCTGTTCTGAAGGCTTGCCCTGTTCTGAAGGCTTGGCCTGTCCCGAAGCCTTGGCCGATTCGGCGAGCCTGCGCTCCTGTGCCTCGGCCTGCGCGCGCTCGCGTGCCCTGATCTCTCGACGGGTCAGGGGTCGCTCGGGCGCGGACCGGAACTCCTGGTCCTGAGGGTCCATCCTGGCTACGCACTCCTGTTCGGATCGTCTCGGCGGATTCCCCCACCGCGCTCCGCCGCGGGCGGCACAAGTTCTCCGGCTTCGCCACTGGCTCGCTTGAGCAGGCTGAGGGCATGCTCAAGGATGCCGACGGCGGCAACCTGATCCACCACTTTACGGTGGTCCTTCGTCGCGAGGCCAGCTGAGCGGAGGCTCCGATGAGCCTCGACGGTCGTGAAGCGCTCGTCCACGAGCCGCACGTCGCACGCGACGCCGTCGTCCGCAAGCCTGTCGGCGAGCAGCCCAGCGAAGGTCCTGGCCATCTCGGCTGACGCGCTCTCAGCGCCGCTCAGGGTGCGCGGGAGTCCGACGAAGACTTCGACGGCATTCCGCTCTGCCGCCTCCCGGGCAACAACGCGGACGTCGTAGTTCCTCTTCTTATCCCTAGTGAGCGTCCGGAGCGGGCTCGCCAAGATCCCGTCGGGATCGCAGGCGGCCAGGCCCACGCGGACAGTGCCGACGTCGACACCCAAGCGCACGCCTCGGCGGAAGGCGGGGCCCTCCCGATCCGAACCTTCAGTCGTCATAAGGATTCTCTCCGTCGGATGGATTCTCTCCGTCAGATGGCTGCTCTCCGTCAGATGGCTATTCTGCGTCAAAGGCCTTCCCTAGCGCGCGGCCACGGCCGAGGCGATCGCCCCGAGGGCCTCGACGACCTTGGACGGATCTGAGCCGCCGCCTTGCGCGACATCGTCCTTGCCGCCTCCGCCGCCGCCGAGGATGCCCGCGGCCGTTCGCACGAGGGCACCGGCCTTGACGCCTTCCTTCCGAGCGGCCTCATTCGTGGCGACAAGGATGAGAGGGCGTCCATTCGCCACTCCCGCCACCGCGACGACGGCAGCCGCGTCCGCGGCTCCCGCACCGAGCCGACCTCGGAGGTCGAGGGCGAGGCTGCGGACTTCGTCCGCGGAAGAGACCTCGCCGGCGTCGTGTGTGATGAGCCGGACGCCGGCAACATCCTTCGCCGTGTCAACAAGCGACGCGGCTGCGGCAGCGAGCTTCTCCTTGCGGAGCCGTTCGAGTTCCTTCTCCGCGTTCTTGAGCTTGGCGAGCGTCGCACTGATCCGCTCCGTGAGCTGACCGGAGGGAACCTTGAACATCTCCGTGAGCTCGGACACGAGGGCCCGCTCGGCAGCCTGATGGCGGAAGGCGTCGAGTCCGACGAAAGCCTCGACACGACGATTGCCTGAGCCGACGGACTGCTCGCCCAGAAGCGTGAGGGATCCGATGAGCGCCGTCGAGTCGACGTGCGTTCCGCCGCAGAGCTCCATGGACCATGGCCCGTTGATCTCCACGACCCGCACGCGCGAGCCGTAATTCTCACCGAAGAGCGCCATGGCGCCCGCGGCCTTCGCCTCGGCGAGCGGCATCTCCGAGGTGTTCACCGTGAAGTTGTCACGGATCGCGAGGTTGGACACCTCTTCGATCTCACTCCGCGCCGCGCCGCTCAACTGTTCGCCCCAGGCGAAGTCGAAGCGGAGGTAGCCCGCCTTGTTGAACGAGCCGCGCTGCACGGCCTCGGGGCCGAGGATCTGGCGCAGGGACGCGTGGACCAGGTGGGTAGCGGTGTGCGCCTGCTCCGCAGCGTGGCGCCGCTCCCGGTCTACCGCAGCCCTCACGAGCGCGTCGGCCGGCAGCTCGCCCTCGCGGACGATCGCCTTGTGCACGCTGAGCCCCTTCACGGGCCGCTGAACGTCGAGGACCTCGGCCACAAAGCCGTCGCCCACGATCAGGCCGGTATCCGCAGCCTGGCCGCCGGCCTCGGCGTAGAAGGGCGTCTCCTCGAGGACGATCTCGACCTCGGAACCCGCGATAGCCCTGTCGATGTGCGAGCCCTTCGAGAGCAGCCCGCGCACGCGGGACTCCCCCTCCAGCTCGGTGTATCCGGTGAAGACCGTCGGCCCCTGCGCGAGGAGCTCCTGGAAGACCGTGAGATCCGCGTGGCCGCTCTTCTTCTCCTTGGCGTCGGCACGGGCACGGCTGCGCTGGTCTTCCATGAGCGCACGGAAGCCGGCCTCGTCGACCGCGACGCCGGCCTCCTCGGCCATCTCGAGGGTGAGGTCGATCGGGAAGCCGTACGTGTCGTGGAGCGTGAAGGCCTCCTCACCCGTGAGCGGGGTGCCCGAGGACTTCGAGACCTTGACAGCTTCATCGAGGCGGGCCGTGCCGGCCGCAATCGTGCGGAGGAACGCCTTCTCCTCCCCGTAGGCGATGCGGCTGATGCGCTCGAAATCGCGCTCGACCTGGGGATACACGCCCTTCATGGCGTCGCGTGACGCTGGCAGGAGCTCGGGCAGGACCGGCTTCTCGACGCCGAGGAGTCGCATCGCCCGCACGGCGCGGCGGATGAGCCGGCGGAGCACGTAGCCCCGGCCCTCGTTGGAGGGCGTGACGCCGTCCGCGATCAGCATGAGCGCCGAACGCACGTGATCTGCCACAACCCGCATCCGCACGTCGTCGGCATGGTGCGGGTCCGCATCGGTCTCGGCGGAGGTGTACTCCTTGCCGGAGAGCTCTGCGGCCTTGTCGATGACCGGGCGCACCTGGTCGGTCTCGTACATATTCTCCACACCCTGCAGGATCATCGCGAGACGCTCCATGCCGAGTCCGGTGTCGATGTTCTTCTTGGGGAGCTCGCCCACAATGTCGAACTCGACCTTCGAGCGCACGTTCTCGATCTGGTACTGCATGAACACCAGGTTCCAGATCTCGATGTAGCGGGTGTCGTCGACCGCGGGGCCGCCCTCGGCACCGTACGCGGGGCCGCGGTCGTAGTAGATCTCCGAGCAGGGGCCCGCGGGACCCGGCTGGCCCGTGGACCAGTAGTTGTCGCTCTTGCCCATCCGCTGGATGCGCTCCGTGGGAATCGAGGTGTTGGCGAGCCAGAGGCGCTCGGCCTCGTCGTCCTCCTCGTACACCGTGACCCAGAGGCGCTCCGCTGGTAGCCCGTAGCCGCCGTCGTCCACGCTCTTGGTGAGCAGCTCGAAGGCGAACTTGATCGCATCCTCTTTGAAGTAATCGCCGAAGGAGAAGTTGCCGCACATCTGGAAGAAGGTGCCATGGCGGGCCGTCTTGCCGACCTCTTCGATGTCACCGGTGCGGATGCACTTCTGAACGCTTGTGGCGCGCGGGAACGGCGGCTCTTCGCGGGCGGTCAGGTACGGGATGAAGGGCACCATTCCTGCGACGGTGAAGAGCAGCGAGGGATCGCTCGAGACAAGCGACGCCGAAGGCACAGCCGTGTGCCCCTTGCTGACAAAGTAGTCGACCCAGCGTCGGGTGATCTCGTACGACTTCATGGTCTGTGCTTCTACCCTTCTGAAAAACTGTGCAGCCGCGCTCCGGCGCAGCCCAGTACGGCCGGCATCCTGCTCTGACCGCGACATTCAATTGTGCCCCGAACCGTCCGTGCCCCGCGAACGGGCCGGGCTTTCACGATTCGAGGCCCAACGCGTTCCTGAGCTCCGTCTCGCGCACCGCCATGGCCCGACGAACGTCGTCCGCGAAGTGTGCTGCGGAGTCCACGAGCCCGTTCGCCGCGCGGTTGAGGCCGCCCTCCTGTGGGTTCGCTCGCAGCTGCTGCACCTTCCGGTACGCGGCCGCGCCGATCACCACCCCGAGGGAGAGCCAGAACATGCTCCTCATGCTTCGCGCCTCTCTATCTGCTCCGCCGACCGGTGGGCTTCGAACGGTCGCTCCGCTGAGCCCAGGCCGTACGGAGACCGTAGGAGAACGACGCAACCTTGACGAGCGGCGAACCGACGGTAGCGGCGATGAGCGAGGAGAGGGCCGAGACGTTGGCGGTGGCGTCCGAGACGTTCGTCGCGATGCCATCGACCTTCTTGAGCTGTTCGTGCGTCGTCGAGACGGTGGAGGTCACCTCATCCATGAGCGGAGTCGCTCCGTCGGCAAGCGATCGGATCGACTGTCGGAGCTCGTCGAAGACCCTTCCCAGCTTGACGATCGGCACCGCGAGCAGCGCGACCAGGACGGCGAAGACGCCTGCAGCAATCAGGCCGGCGATGTCCGAGCCGGACACAATCCCTCCTCACGGGACGCCGATCTGCGTCCCTCCGCTACCTTACAGGGGCAGGCGAGCGGGCAAGGCCGCCCGCCCCTGCGCCACGACACGACGAGCAAACTGCCCCTCAACGGCAAGGAGCCCGCGGCGCGGCCGCGGGCTCCTTGCTGAACAGCCGATGAAGATCAGCGCGCGTAGTACTCGACGACGAGCTGCTCTTCGCAGGTCACCGGGATCTCGGAGCGCTTGGGGCGGCGCACGAGGCGGGCCTGCAGGGCCTCGAGCTTGACGTCAAGGTAACCCGGCACGGCCGGGAGGACGTCGCGGTGCGCGCCGGCGGCGGCAACCTGGAACGGCGCCATCGTCTCGGAGCGCTCGTGGACGGCCACGAGCTGGCCCTCGGCGACGCGGAACGACGGGCGGTCGACGCGCTTGCCGTCAACGGTGATGTGGCGGTGGACCACGAGCTGGCGGGCCTGAGCGATCGTGCGGGCGAAGCCGGCACGGAGCACGAGGGCGTCCAGTCGCATCTCGAGCAGCTCGATGAGGTTCTCACCGGTGAGGCCCTTGGTGCGCTTGGCCTCCTCGAAGAGGCGCGTCATCTGCGCCTCGCGGATGCCGTACTGGGCGCGAAGACGCTGCTTCTCGCGAAGACGCACCGCGTAGTCAGAGTCCTGCTTCTTGCGGGCGCGGCCATGCTCACCGGGGCCGTACGGACGGCGCTCCATGTACTTGGCGGCCTTGGGGGTCAGAGCGATGCCGAGAGAGCGCGAGAGGCGCGTCTGCCGGCGGGCACGAGTGCTCGACACGGGTGTCCTTTCGTTGTGCAGGGTTCATGAATCCTGGCCTCCAGGTGGGAGAGCTTCGGCCCGCTGCTGCCTTCAGCTGCCATCCGCGCTGCCTTTGTCACCACTCCGCGACCGAACGCAGGCATAGATGAAGGCGGGCACGACGTGCCAGACGATCACCCAGCCTATCACGTGCCGCGACGGTCACCCGCCGCGAATGATCGCCCGGAGCCGTTCGAGTCGGGCGGCGATCTCACGCTCGGCGCCGTTCCCGGTGGGGACGTAGTAGTCCTTTCCGACCAGGTCATCGGGCGGATACTGCTGACTCGCCACTGAATGGGGCGCATCGTGCGCATAGACGTATCCGGCGCCATGCCCGAGCCGCTGCGCCCCTGCGTAATGGGCATCGCGCAGATGGGCGGGAACCCCGATGCCACGTCCGGCGCGCACATCCGCGATCGCTGCGTTGATCCCCATATAGGAGGCGTTCGACTTCGGCGCCGTGGCGAGATGCACCACGGCCTCGGCGAGGACGATCCGACCCTCCGGCATGCCGATGAGCTGGACTGCCTGCGCCGCAGCCACGGCTGTCTGCAGCGCTGTCGGGTCGGCCATGCCCACGTCTTCCGCCGCGGAAATGATGATGCGACGCGCGATGAACCGGGGATCCTCGCCCGCCTCGACCATCTTCGCGAGGTAATGCAGCGCGGCGTCCACGTCGGAACCCCGGATCGACTTGATGAACGCGCTGATGACGTCGTAGTGCATGTCGCCCTGGCGGTCGTAGCGGACCGCATGGACATCGAGGGCCTTCTCGGTGTGGCGCACCTCGACGGTGACGGGCACGCCCTCGGGGGTCCCGTCGTCGTCCTCATTGCTGCGGCTCTCCCGCGCGGCCTCGTCGAGCGCGACGGCGGCAGCCGCCTCGAGCGCGGTGAGGGCGCGCCGGGCGTCACCCCCGGCCAGCCGGACGAGGTGCTCGGCCGCGTCGTCGGAGAGGACGACGGCGTCGCCCAAGCCCCGCACGTCCGTCACGGCGCGCTCGAGGAGGCCACGGATATCGTCCTCCGTGAGCGGCTGGAGCGTGAGGAGCAGGGAGCGGGACAGGAGTGGCGCGACGACCGAAAAAGAAGGGTTCTCGGTCGTTGCCGCCACCAGCACGACCCAGCGGTTCTCGACGCCCGGCAGGAGCGCGTCCTGCTGGGCCTTGGTGAAGCGATGGATCTCATCGAGGAAGAGGACGGTGGTGATGCGGTGCAGGTCTCTGGCCGTCAGCGCCTCGTCCATGACGCGGCGCACGTCCTTCACACCGGCCGTGATGGCGGACAGTTCGACGAACTTCCGACCGGGCCCGCGGGCGATGACGTGGGCGAGGGTCGTCTTGCCTGTTCCGGGCGGGCCCCACAGGATGACCGAGCTCGGACCGGTCGGGCCGCTCGCGGCGGCTCCCGCCGCGAGTTGGCGCAGCGGAGAGCCCGGACCCAGCAGATGCTGCTGTCCGACCACCTCGTCGAGCGACCGCGGACGCATGCGGACCGCCAGGGGACTCCGCTGGGCTTCCCGGGTGCGGTCGAATGCCTCGTCGGCGTCGCCGTCCTCCGAGGACTCCAATCCGAACAGACTTTCCATCAGTCCTACGCTACCGCCGGTCGGCGACCCCGCCACGCACCTCGCGGTGCCGGGGTCGCTGGCAGGTCAGGCCCGGGCCTTCTCCCCCACCGGCTTCTGCGGCGGGTTGCCGGAGGGCGCCTTGGCAGGATCTGGCTTGGCGTCGACCCCAGCCTCCTTGCGCTGTTCCGGCGTGATCGGTGCGGGAGCCGCCGTGAGGGGATCGTAGCCGTTGCCGGTCTTCGGGAACGCGATGACCTCGCGGATCGACTCGACGCCCGCGAGGAGCGCGACCACCCGATCCCAGCCGAAGGCGATGCCGCCGTGCGGCGGAGCGCCGTACTTGAAGCCCTCGAGCAGGAAGCCGAACTTCTCCTGCGCGGCTTCCTCATCGATGCCCATCACCTTGAACACGCGCTCCTGCACGTCACGGCGGTGGATACGGATCGAGCCGCCGCCGATCTCGTTGCCGTTGCAGACGATGTCGTAGGCGTAGGCGAGGGCGTTGCCGGGATCCTGGTCGAAGGTCTCCATGAACTCGGGCTTCGGCGAGGTGAAGGCATGGTGCACCGCCGTCCAGGCGGAGTAGCCGAGCGCGACATCGCCGGACGCGACAGCCGACTCGCTGGACTCGAACAGCGGAGCGTCGACAACCCAGACGAAGGCCCAGTCCTTGGGGTCGATGAGCCCCGTGCGGTGCCCGATCTCCACGCGAGCCGCGCCGAGGAGAGCGCGGGAGGGGGACTGCTCGCCGGCTGCGAAGAAGATGCAGTCGCCGGGCTTGGCCCCGACGGCGTCCGCGAGGCCCTCGCGCTCGGCATCTGTGAGGTTCTTCGCGACCGGACCCGCGAGCTCGCCGTCCTCCTTGAAGAGCACGTACGCGAGGCCCTTCGCGCCGCGCTGTTTAGCCCACTCCTGCCACGCGTCGAGGGTGCGCCGCGGCTGGGATGCGCCTCCGGGCATGACGACGGCGCCAATGTACGGCGCCTTGAAGACGCCGAACGTCGTGTCCTTGAAGTATTCCGTGAGGTCCGTGAGCTCGAGCCCGAAGCGCAAGTCCGGCTTGTCCGAGCCGTACTTGGCCATGGCCTCCGCGTAGGTCATGCGCCGGATCGGCGTCTGCACCTCGACACCGATGAGGTTCCAGATCGCGGCCACGATCCGCTCGCCGAGCGCAATGACGTCGTCCTGCTCGACGAAGCTTGCCTCGATGTCGAGCTGCGTGAATTCCGGCTGGCGATCCGCGCGGAAGTCCTCGTCGCGGTAGCAGCGGGCGATCTGGTAGTACTTCTCGATGCCGCCCACCTGGAGCAGCTGCTTGAAGAGCTGGGGCGACTGCGGGAGGGCGTACCAGGACCCGGGTGCCAAGCGCGCCGGGACGAGGAAGTCCCGGGCGCCCTCGGGCGTCGAGCGGGTGAGCGTCGGGGTCTCGACCTCGACGAAGCCCTCGTCGTGGAGCAGCTCGCGGGCCACCCGGTTCGCCTCCGAGCGCAGTCGCATCGCCCGCGCGGGCCCGGGGCGGCGGAGATCGAGGTAGCGATGCCGCAGACGGGCCTCTTCGCCGACCTCAACATGCTCGTCGACCTGGAAGGGAAGCGGATCCGCCGTATTGAGGACGGTCACTTCCTCGGCGATCACCTCGATCTCGCCCGTGGCGAGCTGCGGGTTCTCGTTGCCCTCGGGCCGCTTCTCGACCGTGCCCACAACCTTCAGCACGTACTCGTTGCGGAGCCCGTGGAAGACCTCCTCCTCACGCACCACGATCTGGGCGACGCCGGACGCGTCCCGCAAGTCGACGAAGGCCACCCCGCCGTGATCCCGGCGACGGGCAACCCAGCCTGCAAGCGTGACGGTCTGTCCAATGTGCTCGGAACGGAGGGAACCGAGGTCATGTGTGCGCAGCACAGCGCTCCTCTTCGAAAAGTTCTGCCATAAGATCAGCGTGGCCTGCATCCGAGGCCCGTCAGACATCCCTGAAAGTCTACCCGTCTGCGTGCTGCGGCACGCGAGGAGGAACAGTGACCACTGCCGGCGGCCTGAGACGCGAGCTGGGAACAGCAGATGCCACAGCGATCGGGCTCGGTTCCATGCTGGGCGCCGGCGTCTTCGCCGCGTTCGGTCCCGCAGCGGCTCTCGCCGGCCCGTGGCTCCTCGTCTCACTCGTGCTCGCGGGAGTCGTTGCCTACTGCAATGCCGTGGCCTCGGCAGCACTCGCGGCGCGGTATCCACACAGCGGCGGTACGTACATCTACGGGCGGCGGCAGCTCGGGCCGTGGCCGGGCTTCATCGCAGGATGGGGCTTCGTGACCGGCAAGTCGGCCTCGTGCGCCGCGATGGCTCTGACTTTCGCCCACTACGTCTGGCCAGGGGCTGCGATCCCGGTGGCGATTGCCGCCGTCGTCGGTCTCACTGCCGTCAACCTACTCGGGGTGAGCCGGACCGCGCTCGCGACCAAGGTGCTGCTCGTCGTCGTCCTCGGTGTGCTCGCGTTCGCCGCCGCGGCGGGGGCAGGCCTCGGGACGGCGGGCGCAGTGGACGACGGCGCCGCATCGCCCGGGCTGGGCATCCTCAGCGGCGCGGGGGTGCTGTTCTTCGCGTTCGCTGGCTATGCGCGGATCGCGACGCTCGGCGAAGAGGTGCGCAACCCGGCCCGCACCATCCCGCGAGCCATCATGGGCGCGCTCGCGGGAGCTTTCGTGATCTATGCCGTGCTCGCCGTCGTCCTCCTGCGCGGTCTCGGCCCCACTGGGCTTGCGTCGTCCGCCGCGCCCTTGGCAGACCTCATCGCGCCGCTCGGCGCGTGGGCGCGCGCCGTGGTCCAAGTGGGGGCAGCGTGTGCCTGCCTCGGAGCGCTACTCGCCCTTGTAGCCGGAGTGGGCCGCACCTCGCTCGCGATGGCTCGCGAGGGTGACCTGCCGAGGCCCCTCGCGCGGATCGGACACCGGCGGTCGGTGCCTTGGGTCGCGGAAGTGACCGTCGCGGTCGTAGTCATCGTCCTGGTGCTGACATCGGACTTGCTGACCGTCGTGGGCTTCTCCGGCTTCGGCGTCCTGATCTACTACGCGATCGCCAACGCTTCGGCGTTTCGCCTCGAGGACCGCCCCGGCTTCGCACCGCGCTGGCTGACGGTCGTGGGATTCGCAGGCTGCCTTGTGCTCGCGGTGACGCTTCCATGGCGCTCGGTTCTGACCATGGCAGCTGTGCTGGCGCTTGGCGTGATCGCCCGCGCCCTGGTCCTCGCTGTGCGGCGACGCCGCGACTGACAGCGGTCAGCCCGGTAGCAGGCTGAGGGCGCCTTACCAGGTTGTCGGCGGTTTCAGGCTGCCGGGCCCTCCGACTGCCGGCGCACCTGAGGAACAAGGTCCTCCGCGGGGGGCATCCACGCTTCCGGATCCGCAGCGACCTGCTCGCCCGAGCGGATGTCCTTCACCTCGTGGCTCCCGTCGTGATGCAGGAACCAGACGAACGGGATGCCGCGTCGGTCCGCATACTTGATCTGCTTGCCGAACTTCTCGGCGGTCGCAGCCACCTCGGTCGGCACCCCGCGGGAGCGGAGCTGGGACGCGACCGTCTGGGCGGCACTCCAGGAGTCGTCGTCGGGAAGGGCCACGAGCACCGCGGTCGGCACGGAACGGCTCGCCGTCGCCAGATCGGCGCCAAGGATTCGGCTCACGAGACGCGTGACGCCCACCGACAGCCCGACTCCGGGGAATTTCCGACTGCCCTTCGTAGCGAGCGCGTCATAGCGGCCGCCCGAGCAGATCGAGCCGAGGTGCTCATGCCCCACGAGCACGGTCTCGTAGACCGTGCCCGTGTAGTAGTCGAGGCCGCGGGCGATGCTGAGGTCTGCGACAACGGTCCCCGGCGCCGCTGCAGACGCTGCCGCGATGACCTGCTCGAGCTCGCGGAGCCCCTCTTCGAGCAAGTCGTCCTCGACGCCTAGATCGCGGACGCGCTCCACGAACGAGGTGTCCTCGGTGCGGATCGAGGCGAGCTCGAGTGCCGCCTTCGCCTGCTCGGCCGTGGCGCCCAGCTCCTCGTGCAGCAGCTCCGCCACGCGCTCGGGGCCGACCTTCTCGAGCTTGTCGATGCTCCTGAGGACGCCTGCCGTGTCAGTGAGTCCGATGCCCCGGTAGAAGCCCTCGGCAAGCTTGCGGTTGTTGACGCGCAGCCGGAAGGGCGGGATCGGAAGCGCCGAGAGCGCCTCGACGATCACGAGCGCGAGCTCGACGTCGTAGCGGAACGGCAGCATGCCGTCGCCCACGACGTCGATGTCGGCCTGGGTGAACTCCCGCGCACGGCCCTCCTGGGGGCGTTCGCCGCGCCAGACCTTCTGGATCTGGTAGCGACGGAACGGGAAGGCGAGGTAGCCCGCGTTCTCGACCACGTACCGCGCGAAGGGAACCGTGAGGTCGAAGTGGAGGGCGAGGGCGTTGGCGTCGTTCTTGCTGGCCGAATCCTCATCATCCTGCAGCCGGCTGAGCCCGTAGACCTCCTTGTCGATCTCGCCCTTGCGCAGGAGCTGGCCGACCGTCTCGACCGCACGGGTCTCGATGGAGGTGAAGCCGTGCAGCTCGAACGTCCGCCTCAGCGTGTCGAGAACATGGAGCTCCACCAACCGCTCCTGCGGAAGCCACTCGGGGAATCCGGACAGCGAGGCGGTACGTGCCATGGGGTGAATGCTCCTTGAGTGCGAACGGCGTGCGTAGACTGACTGATGCCCAAGTTTATGCGGTAGCCAGGGAGGTCGGTCCGCGTGCCAAAACGCAGCCCCAACGAGGCGCGCCGGCGTGTGCAGCTCATGGAGGCCAAGCAGGCGCTGCGCCGTGGCCAGGAGACGCGGCGCCGGCGAGACAACGTCATCGCCTCGGTCGCGACCGTCGTCGCCATCGCCCTCGCGGCCGTGCTCCAAGGCACGGTGTTCGCGTCGAACCCCACCGCAGAGGAGTACGCCGCGGTGAAGGCGGGGCTGGACAATCCCTCCGCGTCGGCAAGTCCCAGTGCGTCGCCCACCAACGCGGCGGGCGTGCCTGCCGCCAGCACAGCACAGGGCAAGACCTTCACTGGGAGCCTGGTCCTCAACGGGTCGCCGATCGGCATCCAGATCGACGGCACCAAGGCGCCGCAGGCCGCGGCCGTCTTCAAGTCTCTGGCGGATCAGGGGACCCTCAAGGGCCGCGTCTGCCATCGCCTGACCACGAGCGCCACGGCGGCCATCCTCCAGTGCGGGGCCGAGGACGCCACGGGCAAGGCGGACCCGTCCTACACCTGGGGTCCCCTCGAGAACACGCCGGCCGACCAGAAGTACCCGTCGGGAACCATCGCGGTGGCCCGCACGTCGGACAACGCTTACGGCAATGGCCAGCAGTTCTTCATCGCGTACCGCGACTCGACGTTCCCCAACGACTCCGCCGGTGGGTACACCATTGTCGGCCATGTCACGTCTGGGCTCGACGCGATCACGAAGATTGCCTCCGCAGGCGTCGCCCCCGGCGGTTCCTCGGCAGAAGACGGGTCCCCCGTGACTGCAGTCACGATAGACTCGTTCACACTGAACTAAGCCGCGGGCCCGCGAGTTGGTGGGCCCGCACTCCAGTCCGTCCAAGCGAAAGACTTCTAGCGGTGACCGAAAGTCAGAAATCCGACGACACCGCAGCTCCCGAAGCTGCGCCCGTTCCCTCCGTTCCCTCACCCGCCGCGTTCGCGAAGGCCAAGCCCGGGCCTGTGGCGCCTGTTGCGCCTGCCGCGCCGGCGGTCACGGCATCAGTCGTCCCCGTCAACCTCGAAGAGGCTAAGAAGTGGGGCCGGGTCGAGGGAGATGGCCACGTCTTCCTGACGCTCGACGGCGAAGAGCATCCGGTGGGCCAGTACCCCGGGGTCTCCGCCGACGAGGCGCTCGCCTACTTCGCGCGGAAGTTCGAAGACATCGTCGCGCAGATCGCCCTGCATGAGCAGCGCGTTTCGTCCCATGCCAACGCGGCCGACGTGCGGAAGGCCTCGGCGCATCTCCGTGCCCAGCTGGCGGAGCTGAACATGGTGGGCGACATCCGCGGCGCAGAGGCACGCTTGGACGCTCTCGATGCCGCCGTCACCGAGGCCGAGGCAGAGCAGAAGGCAGCCCACGAAAAGGCCCGGGCTGAGGAGCTCGCCAAGCGGGAAGCGATCGTGGCCGAGGCAGAGTCCATCGCGGAGCAGGACCCGCAGCGCACCCAGTGGAAGACGAGCGGTGCGCGCATGAACGAACTGTTCGACGACTGGAAGGCCTCCCAGAAGTCCGGGCTGCGGCTTGGCCGTTCGGCGGAGGACGCCCTCTGGAAGCGCTTCCGCGCGGCTCGCACGCAGTTCGACCGGCATCGGCGCGCGTACTTCTCGCAGCTGGACACCGCGAACGCCGCTGCGAAGGCGGCCAAGGAGCAGCTCATCGCCGAGGCCGAGGCCCTGCAGACCTCCACGGACTGGGGCTATGCCGCGGGCGAATACCGTCGGCTGATGGACGAATGGAAGGCAGCGCCCCGCGCCAATCGCAAGGACGACGACGCGCTGTGGAACCGCTTCCGGGCGGCACAGAACGTGTTCTTCGAGGCGCGCCAGGCGGCCAACGCCGCGATCGACCGCGAGTTCTCGTCCAACCTCAAGGTCAAGGAAGCACTCCTGGCCGAGGCCCAGCAGCTGCTTCCCATCACGGATGTCGCTGCCGCGAAGCGCGCGCTGCAGTCGATCCGCGACCGCTGGGAGGACGCCGGCAAGGTTCCTCGGGCAGACATGGGCCGCATCGAGGTTGGCCTGCGCAAGGTCGAGGACGCCATCCAGCACGCCGAGCACGAGAACTGGCGGCGGACTGATCCCGAGATCCAGGCGCGCACAGACTCGGCGCTCTCGCAGCTTGAGTCGTCCATCGCTGCTCTTCGCGACGACCTCACCCGCGCGGAGAACTCGGGCAACGCCAGGGAGGCCGCGAAGGCTCGCGAAGCCCTCGAGGCGCGCGAGGCTTGGCTGGACACCCTGCGTCGCTCTGCGAGCGAGCTCGGCTAGCCACCTCCTCTTCGGATCGAAAGGCCCCTCGGCGTCCCCTACTGGACGGCGAGGGGCCTTTGAGTTATCCACATTGCAGTGCCCGTGGCACTCATTGCACCTCTCGTCACGGGCACGATGGAACGCATGCAGCCCATCTCCGCCCCGAACCTCCACCCCACCGTCCGGTGGAAGTCTCCCGAGATTCTCACGCCGGGACAGCCATTCAGCGAAGTGGAGCTGCGCGCGATGGCTAACGACGGCGTCCTCCAGCGGATCATCCCGGACGTGTACGCACCCTCGGCCGCTCGCCCAACACCGGATTTGCGTT
The DNA here is from genome assembly GCF_051955515.1 of Sinomonas sp. Taxonomy (GTDB): domain Bacteria; phylum Actinomycetota; class Actinomycetes; order Actinomycetales; family Micrococcaceae; genus Sinomonas. The sequence goes on along the minus strand of NZ_JBQCGQ010000241.1, from coordinate 9,921 downwards.
CGGCAGCCCTCGCGACAGGACTCACCTCTCGGCTCGTGCGGCGTACCGTGGTGGGCCGCCTCTCGGCTGCGTGGATCTTCGGCTGCGCCCCGGCGCCCGCCGCGCCGGTCCTGCTGGTCCCTGCGCCGCGTCGCCTCTCGGCGGCAGGCCGCGGCCATGGAGTCCTCCTCCACGAGGTCTTCCTCGGCGAGTTCGATGTCATCGAGGTGGGAGCGCTCAGCGTGACGACCCCGTTGCGCACCGTCGTCGACGTCGCGGTGCACGGCGAAGGCGCTCTCGCGGCGCTCGTCGTGCGGAGGCTCGTCGCCCAGCCGGGGCTCGGCCTCACTCTCTCACTGGTATCCCGAGCGGTGGACGCGCTCCCGCGGCAGCCGAACAAGCAGCGAGCCAAGGAGGTCCTCCGACGGCTTGCGATGGCCGAGCGGTGAGGTCAGCTGCGGCGCCGGTTCCCGGTGGTCCGGTAGACGTCATACACGCCATCGATGCGGCGGACGGCGCTCAGAACGTGGTTGAGATACTTGGGGTCTCCCATTTCGAAGGCGAAGCGGGACAGCGCGAGCCGGTCACTGGACGTGTGCACGTGGGCCGAGAGGATGTTCACGTGGTTCTCCGCGAGAACCCTCGTGACGTCCGAGAGCAGGCTCTTGCGGTCCAACGCTTCGACCTGGATCTCGACGAGGAAGACGCTCGACTGCGTCGGCGCCCATTCAACCTCGACAATCCGATCCGACTGGGCGCGCAGCTGGGCGGCGTTCGTGCAGTCCGTTCGATGCACCGAGACCCCGGAACCCCGGGTGACGAACCCGAGGATCGGATCTGGCGGGACCGGGGTGCAGCAGCGCGCAAGCTTGACCCAGACGTCGGCCGCCCCTTTGACGATGATGCCCGAATCCGAGTACTTCGGCGGCGACGGCGTGGTCGGGGCAATCGTCTCAGCGATGTCCTCCGCTGTCCCCGCCGCCCCGCCCAGGCTGTCGACCAGCTTCTCGACGACGGACTGCGCCGACGCATGCCCGTCGCCGATGCCCGCGTACAGGCCCGCGATGTCCTGATACCGGAACTCCTGCGCGACGGCAAGGAGGGTGTCGTGGCTGAGGAGTCGCTGCAGCGGGAGGTTCTGCTTGCGCATGGCGCGCGTGAGCAGCTCCTTGCCCTTGTCGATGGCCTCTTCGCGGCGCTCCTTGCTGAACCACTGGCGGATCTTGTTGCGGGCTCGGGCGCTCTTGACGAAGTTCTGCCAGTCCTGGCTCGGACCAGCGCCTTCCGCCTTGGACGTGAAGATCTCCACCACATCGCCGTGGTTGAGCTCGCTGTTGAGCGGCACGAGCTTCCCGTTGACGCGGGCGCCGATCGTCCTGTGGCCCACCTCGGTGTGGATCGCGTAGGCGAAGTCGACCGGCGTCGAACCGGCCGGCAGCGCCATGACCTCGCCCTTGGGGGTGAAGACGAAGACTTCCTTGGCGTTGATCTCGAACCGGAGCGAGTCGAGGAATTCCCCGGGGTCCGAGGTCTCCTGCTGCCAATCGACCAGCGAACGCAGCCAGCCCATCTCCGCGGCCTTGCCGCTGGGGGTGTGGGCGTTGCGGTTCGGCTGATCCTTGTACTTCCAGTGTGCGGCCACACCGTACTCCGCGCGCCGGTGCATCTCGTGGGTACGGATCTGAATCTCGACCGGACGCCCGTTGGGGCCGATGACCGTCGTGTGGAGCGACTGGTACATGTTGAACTTCGGCATGGCGATGTAGTCCTTGAACCGCCCCGGAAGGGGGTTCCAGCGGGCATGCATCGCCCCGAGCACGGCGTAGCAGTCGCGCACGGAATCAACGAGGATCCGTACTCCCATCAGGTCGTTGATGTCGTCGAATTCCTTCTGACGGACGATCATCTTCTGATAGATCGAGTAGTAGTGCTTGGGCCGCCCCGTGACCTCGGCCCGGATCTTCGCGCCGCGGAGGTCCTCCGTGATCTGATCGCGGATGACGGCTAGCTGCTTCTCGCGCTCGGGAGTGCGGGCACCCACCATGCGCACAATCTCTTCGTAGACCTTCGGATAGAGCGCTGCAAAGGAGAGGTCCTCGAGCTCCCACTTGATCGTGTTCATGCCGAGCCGGTGGGCCAGCGGGGCGAAGATCTCGAGGGTTTCGCGTGCCTTGCGCGCCGACGACTCGGGCGAGACGAATCGCCACGTCCGCGCGTTGTGGAGGCGGTCGGCCAGCTTGATGACGAGGACTCGGATGTCTTTCGCCATCGCGACTACCATCTTGCGGACCGTCTCGGCCTGCGCCGCGTCGCCGAACTGCACCTTGTCCAGCTTCGTGACGCCGTCCACGAGCATGGCCACTTCCGGGCCGAAGTCCTTCCGAAGCTGCTCGAGGGTGTAGGACGTGTCCTCGACGGTGTCATGAAGTAGGGCTGCTGCGAGCGTGGTCCCGGTCATCCCGAGTTCGGCGAGGATCGTTGCCACCGCCACCGGATGGGTGATGTACGGATCGCCGCTCTTGCGCTTCTGCCCCTGATGGCTGCGCTCGGCGACTTCATACGCCCTGGTGATGAGTTCGAAGTCCTCGCGTGGGTTGTTCGCTCGGACGGTGCGGAGCAGCGGCTCGAGGATGGGCGAGTGCGCGGCAGTACCACGGCCGGTGAGCCGGGCAAGGCGCGAGAAGGTGCGGTCGCGCCTCCCCAGGAGCGGCCGCTCGAGGAGGCTATTGCCGCCGACGGGCTGGTCGGCAGCGTTCGCCGGGGCGGGGGCCTGCGCGGGAACCGGGGCAGGCATTGGTCGCGCCGGCGCCTGGGGAGCGGGCGACGGCGCCACGTCACCTTGGGTGCCAGGGGCGCCTTGGGCGCGCGTCAACTCCGGTTGACCGGTACCGGACGCCGCGGAACGCGGGGCGCCGGACCGGGCCGGGACGGGCGTCGCACGCTCCTCCACCCAAGCCTCCTGAACGGTCTACGGATTCACTCAGTGTATGCCCGGAGGAACGCACTGCAGAACGCTGCCCATTCCCAGGGCCGGCGGCTGTTCGCCCATGGCGTGCCACGTCCCGCTGTGCGGGAGAAGGAGCTCGTGCGGAGGAGAGGCCGACGCAGGCTGCTACGCGTCGGCGGGCTCCGCCGTCGCCCGCCGTGCCTCGACCTTCTCTGCCTGCTTGACCAGCGCCGGCTCGCGCTCGCGAAGCAGGGCGTACATCGGGGCCGCGATGAAGATCGTCGCCGCGGTGCCCACGAGGATTCCCACGAATAGCGCAAGCGAGAGGTCCCGCAGGGTGCCCGCGCCGAGCAGGCCGGCTCCGATGAAGAGGATCGCCGCGACAGGGAGCACGGCCACCATCATGGTGTTGATCGAGCGGACAAGCGTCTGGTTCACGGCCAGATTGACCTCCTCCGCGAACGTGCGGCGCGACGACGCGGTGATGTCCGCCGTGTTCTCACGGATCTTGTCGAACACCACCACCGTGTCATAGAGCGAGTAGCTCAGGATGGTGAGGAAGCCGATGATCGCGGACGGGGTGATCTCGAAGTCGCTGATCGCGTAGACCCCCTCCGTGATCATGATCGTCACGACCATGCCGGTCAACGCAGACAACGACATCTTCCAGGTGCGGAAGTACAGCGCCATGAGGACGGCGGCGAGGATCACGAAGGTGGCAAACCCGATGAGGGCCTGATTCGTCACGTCGGCACCCCACGTCGGGCCGATGAACGTCGAGGTCACATCGTTCGCCGTGACCCCATAGGCTGCGGCCAACTTGTCCTTGACCTGGAGCGTCTCAGTGTCGGACAGCTGATCGGTCTGGACCTGGATCGTGTTGCCCGCGACGTTCGTGACCCGAGGAGCGCTGGTGGGAACCACGGAGTGAACCGCGTTCTGGCCGACCACGGTGTCGCTCGACTTGGCTTGAGAAACCGTGAACTGGGAGCCGCCCCGGAAGTCGATCCCCAGGTTGAAGCCGCCCCGGAGGATGGGGACGAGGATCGCGATCACGACCGCGATCCCGGCGATCAGGAACCACAGGCGCTTCTTGCCGACGAAGTCGTAGGAACGCTTGCCGGAGTAGAGGTCATTGCCGAAGCGGGCGAGGGCAGTCGTCGACATCAGTTCTCCTCCGGTGAGCGCTCCGAGCGCTGCGTTGCCTTGCCGGCGCCGGCGAGATCGGCCTTGCTTCCGTTCTCGGAGGCGGCCGCCGCCGCGCGGCGTTCGGCGATCGTCATGCGGCGCCCGGCCTCGCGGGCCGCGGCGGCATTCTTCGGCTTGAGCGAGGTCCGCGCAGCCTCGGAGGCCTCGCGGAGCCGTCCGGCACCCCTGTAGAGGGGCACTGCGCCCAGCTGTACCGGGTCCAGGCCGGAGAAGCGGTGGCCCTCGCCGAAGAACTTGGTCCGCGCGATGAGCTGCAGGGTCGGGTGCGTGAACATGAACACCACCAGAAGGTCCGCGATGGCCGTGAGACCGAGCGTGAAGGCGAAGCCGCGGACATTTCCGACGGCAACGAAGTAGAGGACCACCGCAGCGAGGAGGTTCACAGCCTTTGAGGCCAGAACGGTGCGCTTGGCACGTCGCCAGCCGTTCTCCACGGCGGAGACCAGTCCCCTGCCTTCGCGCAGTTCATCGCGGATGCGCTCGAAGTACACGATGAATGAGTCGGCCGTCTGGCCGATTGCCACGATGAGGCCCGCAACACCGGCCAGCGAGAGCCGGTAATTCTGCATCCAGCCGAGCAGCGTAATGGACAGGTAGGTCAGAAGACCTGCGACGACGAGCGAGGCAATCGTGACGAAGCCCAGAGCTCGGTACTGGAACAGCGAGTACACCACCACGAGCAGCAGGCCGATGAGGCCCGCGAGAAGGCCCATCTGGAGCTGCTGCGTACCGAGAGTCGCCGAGATCTGCTCTTCGCTCTGGATGTCGAAGCTGATCGGCAGCGCTCCGAACCGGAGCTGGTCCGAAAGGGTCTGGGCGCTGGCCTGCGTGAAGTTGCCCGTGATCTGCGGGCGACCGTCGGTGATGACCGCGAGGGCACGCGGAGCCGATAGCACTTTGTCATCCAGGACAATCGCGAATTGCGAACGGGGATCGTTTCCGCTGTCTCCACCCGCGGCGACGTAGAAGCCGTTGAGGCGCTGCGTGACGTCCTTGAACTTCTGTGTGCCATCCGAGTTGAACTGGATGTTCACGGCCCACTGATTGGTGACGGCGCCCTGCTGTCCCTGGACCAGCTGGAACGTGGACCCCGAGATGTCGGTTCCGGGAATCTCGACCGGACCGAGAATGTACTTCACCGCGGGCGTTCCGTTGGCGGCCGGCTGGCATGTCACAAGAGGCTTCGAGGGGTCGGACCGCTGAGTGCTCTCCGGCTGCGGCTTGGTGCAGTCGAGGGCCTCGAACTGCTTGTAGATGTCCGCCGTGATCCAGTTCTGGTCGCTGGCGTTCGCAGGAGCGGCCGTCGGCTTCGGAAGCTGGTCCTCAGGGACGAGCTGATCCTGCGCCACAGGCGCCGGGTCGCCCGAGGTGAGCACAGGGCGGAAGTTCATGTCCGCCGAGGCCTGGATGAGCTGGCGGGTCTGGGCCGAGGGAATGCCCGGCAGGCTGACCACCACATTGCGGCTCGACTGGGTGCTGATCTCCGCCTCGGAAACACCAGAACCGTCAACGCGCTGCCGGATGATCTCCACGGCCTGATTGAGCTGGTCCTGGGTGACCGCTCCCCCGCCGGTGACCTTGGGCGCAAGGATCATCTGCGTGCCGCCCTCAAGATCAAGCGCGAGCTTTGGAGCCCATGAAGCCTGATGTGTCAGGGCGCCTCCGCCGAGGAGGGACACGAGAGCGACGAAGAGGACAACAAGCCAGACAAGTGTCCTGAGTCCCGGCCGTTTGCTGCGGGATCGAGCCATGGGTTCCTAACTCCTGATCGGAAGACACCCGCGCGCGGCCTTCCCACGCGCGGGCGGAAGCGAGGTGGCGCTACTTGCCCTCGCCCTCGAGGCGCCGGAGGGTCTGCTCGGGCGTCTCGTTGAGCTGGGTTTCCGGCGTTGCCGGCTTGTCCGCGCCGCGCTCGGCCGACGGGTTGTGCGTTGACCCGAGGGTCGGCTCCGTCAGGGCACCGGTCGCTTCTTCGTCCGCCGGGGCCTCCGTGGGTTCGACGATCTTCGACACAGCCTGGCGGTGCACCGTGGCAGTGGTGCCGGGGGAAAGCTCGAGCACGACCTTGTTCTCCACATCGTCGAACGACACGATGCGGCCGAACAGCCCGAAGTTCGTCATGACCTCAACGCCGGGGACGAACTTCGACTGCATCTGGGCCTGCTGGGCCTGTGCCTTCTTGTTGCGTCGGAACATCGTGAAGATGAAGAACGCGAAGATGACAAGCAGGAGGATGGTCATCAAGTCCATGGCTGAGTCCAATCTGTTGCTGGGACGCGCTGCCTAGGATGCGCGTCGGACCCGGCTGATTCCGGGCACGGCATGACGTCCCGCGCAAGCAGGATGTCTTATTCAAGTCTACGGGCAACGGCCCGCAAGAGTTCCCGAAGGCGCGCGGCCCCTGCCCCATGGGGCCGCTCAGTCTGGAGCCTCGGCTCCTCAGGTCCAGTCGGCGGCAGCGCCGTCGTCGTCTGTGTCGCCGCCCAAGGACCCGGGTCCGAAAAGCGTTGCGCTGTAGGCGAACGGCGCGTCAGGCGGGACGGGCAGCCCCAGATGCTCGTACGCAGCGGGGGTTGCAATGCGACCGCGCGGCGTCCGCCCCATGAGGCCCTCGCGGACAAGGTATGGCTCCGCGACGGTCTCCACCGTCTCGGGCTCCTCTCCGACGGCAATGGCCAAGGTCGACAAGCCGACGGGACCGCCGCCGAATTTCGTCACGAGCGCGGACAGAACCCCACGGTCCAGACGGTCAAGCCCCTTGGCGTCCACCTCGTACATGTCGAGCGCCGCCGCGGCCGCCCGCGCGTCGATCTGCTCGATTCTGTGGACCAGGGCCCAGTCGCGCACCCGCCGCAGGAGGCGGTTCGCAATGCGCGGGGTCCCGCGGGAGCGGCCTGCCACCTCGGTGAACCCTGCCGAGGTCACGCGCAGGTCGAGGAGGCCCGCGGACCGGCGCAGCACGAGCTCGAGCTCCTCGACCGAATAGAACTCAAGATGGCCGGTGAAGCCGAAGCGGTCCCGCAAAGGGCCAGGCAGGAGCCCAGCGCGAGTCGTGGCGCCGACGAGGGTGAACGGCGGGAGGTCGAGCGGGATGGCCGTGGCGCCGGCGCCCTTGCCCACCACGATGTCGACGCGGAAGTCCTCCATCGCCATGTACAGCATTTCCTCGGCAGGGCGGGACATGCGGTGGATCTCGTCCAGGAAGAGGACCTCGCCCTCCGAGAGCGAGGAGAGGATGGCGGCGAGGTCGCCGGCGTGCTGGATCGCAGGCCCGGAGGAGATCCGGAGCGGAGCATTCATCTCCGCCGCGATGATCATGGCGAGTGTCGTCTTGCCCAGGCCGGGAGGGCCGGAGAGAAGCACGTGGTCCGCACTCCTCCCCCGCAGGCGCGAGGCCTCCAGGACGAGCGAGAGCTGCCGCCGCACGCGCTGCTGCCCCACGAAGTCGTCGAGGTGCTTGGGCCGCAGCGCGGCCTCGATCGCGTGCTCCTCGGGCTCTTCGCCGGTGGAGACGAGGGAAGGCTCAGCCACGTGCGCCCGATCTCACGGGCGTGCGAGCTCCCTGACCGAGCCAGCGCAGCGTGGCCCGCAGAATCTCGGGGACGCTCCCGTTCTCCGCGAGGTCCGGCTGATCCTCGAGCGCTCGATCGATGCTCGAGGCAGCGTCCTTCTCCGACCACCCGAGCGACGTCATGGCCTCGACCACCTGAGGCTTCCACGCTTCCTCTGCGGAAGGAGCGGACGACGACGGTCGCTCGCCCGGGGTGCCCAGCGGGACGAGCTTGCCCTTCAGCTCGAGAACGAGGCGTGCGCCGACCTTGGGCCCGATTCCGGGCACCTTCGTGAAGGCCTTCGCATCCTCCGAGTGGGCCGCGACCCTCACCGCTTCCGGGCTGTGCACCGCAAGAACGGCGAGGGCGAGGCGCGGCCCCACCCCGGCAACCCCGAGCAGCACTTCGAAGACCTCGCGCTCCTCAGGAGAGGCAAAGCCATACAAGGTGAGCGAATCTTCGCGAACCACCATGAGGGTGTGCACCGTGCCGATCTCCCCCACGCGCAGCCCGGCGAGGGTCTGGGGAGTGGCGGCGAACGACATCCCCACGCCCCCCACGTCGATCACCGCCGACGACAGGCCGACATGCGCCACCGCGCCCCGGAGGAAGCTGATCACGGTGAGACTCCTTCTGCCGTCCGAACATATCTACGAACAAAGCTACCGGGCCAGACGGACAGACTGTGTCAGGGGCGACGGCGCGCCTCACTTTCTTCGACGCGCCTTCGACTCCGCCGCTGGCCGTTTCTCCGCCCGCTTCGGGAGGGTCACTTCCTTCGACGCGCCCTCGACTCCGCTTCTACCCACGCCCTTTGGGCCGCCGTCAACGCCGTCGCCGTCAACGCCGTCGTCCGTCCGACGGCGGACGGCGAGCCGGGCGCGGAGCCGCGCCACGCGTGGGCCAGAGCAAGCGCGAGGGCGTCGGCGGCGTCGGCGGGCCGAGGAGAAGCATCCAGGCGCAGGATCTTGGTGACCATGCGGGTCACCGCTTCCTTGTCCGCCCGGCCGCTGCCCGTCACCGCCGCCTTGACCTCAGACGGCGTGTGCAGCGCCACGGGGAGGCCGCGCCTCGCGGCCGCTGCGATGACGACCCCGGAGGCCTGCGCCACGCCCATGACCGTGCTGACGTTCATCTGCGAGAACACGCGCTCAACGGCCACGACTTCGGGCTCGTAGCGATCGAGCCAGTCCTCGATTGCGGTCGCGATCACGAGGAGGCGGGCATCGAGGGGCTGTTCCGCCGTCGTGCCCACTACCCCCACGCCCACCAGAGTGGCGCGCCGATCCCGTGCGACATCGACGACGCCGAGGCCGCATCGGGTGAGGCCTGGGTCGACTCCGAGGACGCGCAGCATGGACTTGTCGGGCACGGGGGTCCGGTCAGTCGGCCTCGAGGGCCGCCATGACCTCCTCGCTCATGTCCGCGTTGGTGTAGACGTTCTGGACGTCGTCGAGATCCTCGAGGGCATCGACCAGGCGGACGAACTTGCGCGCGGCATCGGCGTCGAGCTCCACCTCCATGGAGGGAACGAATTCCGCCTCGTCGGTGTCGTACTCGATCCCCGCCTCGTTGAGCGCATCCCGCATGGCCTGAAGATCACTGGGGTCCGAGTAGACAACCCAGTTGTCGCCCGCCTCCTTGACCTCTTCGGCGCCGGCGTCGAGGACCGCCATGAGCACGTCGTCCTCGGACAGGCCGTTCTTGGGGAGGCTCACCACGCCCTTGCGGTTGAAGAGGTAGCTCACCGAGCCCTGATCGGCCATGCTCCCGCCGTTGCGGGTGACGGCGAGGCGAACATCCGCGGCGGCGCGGTTGCGGTTCTCCGTAAGGCACTCGATGAGCAGGGCAGACCCCTGAGGCCCGCGGGCCTCGTAGGTGATCTCCGTGTACTCGATCGCCTCACCGGTCAGACCTGCACCGCGCTTGATCGCGCGGTCGATGTTGTCGTTCGGGACCGAGTTCTTCTTGGCCTTCGAGACGGCAAGGTCGAGGGCGGGGTTGCCGGACAGATCAGGGCCGCCGAGGCGCGCCGCGACCTCGATCGTCTTGATGTACTTGGCGAACGCCTTCGCACGCTTGGCGTCGATGACCGCCTTCTTGTGCTTGGTGGTCGCCCATTTGGAGTGGCCGGACATGCCTACGCTTCTCCCTTGATCATGCGGATGAAAAGTTCATGGACCCGCCGCTCGCCCGTCACCTCGGGGTGGAACGATGTGGCGAGCAGGTTTCCTG
>NZ_JBQCGQ010000240.1:0-18325 GCF_051955515.1 Sinomonas sp. | reverse complement strand
CACTCGAACGCGCCGAACGTGCCCAGCACGAGCGCATGGAAGCCATCCGCAACCTCGCCAAGGCACGTCAGGGAATCACCGACGCCCGCGATCTCGCAGACCATCGCCGCGCCGAGCTCGAACGAGAAATCGCAGCCTTCCTGGCCGACGCCGAACGCGACGACCTCAAGGCCTACACAGCCGCCGTCACCGCAGGCTGGACCGAACCCGAACTGCGACGCATCGGCTTCGACGAACCCGCCAAGAAGGCCCGCGTCCGCAGACGCGCTGCACGTCCCGCCGGCCCCCAGGGATCGCCGTCGGAGGACACCGGCGCCACAGGTCCGGTAGCGGACGGGCAGGCCGGGGCCCGGTAGCCTGCCGGTCCCCTCCGCACGACGTGAGCCTCCGCCGCTGCGCGGCCTCCCCCGCGCGCCCCGCGGGGGGGCGGTGTGCTGCCGCCGTGAAGGAACCGGTCTGCCGTGGCACCCTCCGCCGCACTCACCGGTGGATGGCTCAGGACGAGTGACTGGGCGCGGACGGACAGCCCGTGCGGGGATCTCGCCGCCCCCTGTGGCCGCCTTTCCTGCAGCTTCATTCCGCGGGCGCGGAAGGGCGGGAACCGTGCTGACGGGCCCACCTTCGGGATGCTCCCGAGGACTCCTGCGGTCCGTTCGGCATCGTTCGTTCCAGCCACAGTGGGGATGCCGATGACGGTTCCGGGAGGATCCCGATCGAGGTGGGGTCTCGGGGCCCCTCCAGACGGTTCGGGGGTGCAGTGTTCTCAGGGCAGGCCGTTCCACCTTCTCCCCGTCGCGGGGTTCACCCTGTGGTCATGGCCGGGCATGAATCGCAACTGCAGCCGCCCGGGCGTCTGGCCGCATCCGCACAGGCACGGCGGACGCGCCGGGTCCTGACGCCCGACCCTCGCGGGCGCCCGATAGCCCGGCTCCTGACGAGGCCGGCAGGCGGAAGCGCGCCGGAATTTCTCCGGCAGCGCGGGCACGGGAAGGACCAGCGCATCCTTCCCCTCGCCGACCCACGTGTGCCGTCCTTCCAGGGCGATCAGTCCGGTGAGCGCACCCAGCGCAGCGTCCACCTGGTCCGGGCCCAGGAGCGCCCTCTCGTCGACCCCGTGGTCGGCCAGGAGGCGGCGCCGGATGGGAACCTTGCTGGCGAAGTCCCCGACCTGCCCTGCCAGGGCGACCGCCGCGGCATGGGGGTAGTACTCGGCTGCCTTCCCGCGGACGTCTCCCCCGGTGTACCGGGGGTACCGGGGGGCGAGCGCGGCGTAGACGCGGAAACCGTCCCGCATCCAGCGGTGGAACGCCCCCGCCCTGTCCTCCGACGGAGTGGTGTAGAGGTTGATCCCCCGTCGGGTCAGCTCCCGCTCGGCGGGGCGGCGCCTGTCGGCCTCCGCCCACTGCGAGGGCGAATCGATGCACACCACTGCAGGCTCGAGCCCCTCCACGATCCCCACCAGCTGATCCAGATCGCGAAGACTGCGAATGCTCCGGAGGATCCGCCGGTCGGAGTCCAAGGCCACAAGGTCGAGCCCCTTCGCATCGAGGTGGCCGACATCGATGCCCACAGCAACTGTCCTCATGGCCAGAATTCCATGCCTGCCGAACCCCGGCGTCAACCAGTGCACCAGACACGGAGGGACCACAACCCGAGGGCAGTCCGGCGCACGATCCCTCCGGCCGGACTGCCGTGCGGGTCGGGGTCGGCGGACGGCGAAGCACCCTCGGGTCACGGTGCGCTCTTCGCGGGCCCCGGTCGGAGATACTCGACGCATGATCACCATCAGGCTCATAGACCGCCAGAGCGCCGACAGCGACGACCCGCTCGGGCGCGACTGGTGGGGCTTCGACCCCGATGCAACCCCCGAACAGCTCTGGGCCAACAACCGCGGAGACTGGTCCCTGGACGCCAAACGCATCGCAGCCGAGCGGTGGGCGGCGTTGAGCTACCAAGGACGCGTCGTGCTGGTCGCAGAACTCGACGGCCCCGACCACGAGATCCTGCCGGACAACAGCGCAGGCAAGTCGAAGAAGGCGCTCATCGGCCGTCCCCTGCCGACTGCGCACCCGATCCACCAGGCCCTTGCCGGAACACCGGTCAGACCGGCCAGGGGCATCACCTACGACCCGGACCCCGAGACCTACGACCCGGACTCCGAGGGGACCGAGGCAGCCGCAGGCGACGGCCCCACCCAAGAGTGGGACGCCCCCAGTGCGACGGGCCAGGGGCTGCAGATGGACCCCGAGGCCCGCCGCGCGATCGAGGACGCCGCACAGGAGCGTCTGATGCGCCATTACCGGGAGCGCGGCTGGACCGTCACGGACACCCGGCAGGGCCATCCCTACGACGCCATCGCAGTCAGAGGCGACGAACGGGTCTACCTCGAGGCCAAAGGCACCCAGAGCAGAGGGGACTCGGTCATCGTCACCCGCAACGAGGTCGACCACGCCCGCCGGCATCCCGGGCTGTGCGTGATGGGGGTGTGGTCCGGCATGAGGTTCAAGGACGGCGAGCTGGACCCCGAGGCGGGACACTTCAGGACCCTCGCCTTCAACCCCGACGACCATGACCTCCGCCCGCGCGACTTCGACTGGACACTTCCCGACGCCGCCGAATGACCGCCGGGCGGCAGAGGCACCTGCTTGTGGGCGCCCGGGCTACGCCTGCTGGACGTCCGCTGCCGCACGCTCGAACGCTCGGGCGACCGCACCGGGGAGGGCATCGATGTGCGCTGGGGTGAAGTCGCGGATCGGGATGCTGGGGCGCTTCTCGAAGCCGAGCTCCCTGACCTGTGCCACGGGGACAGGGATCCCGGGGATGGACTCGACTGCCTCGGCGAGGGCATCGCGGAGCTCGGGGATCGCCTTGTAGTCGCTGAAGCGGATCTCGACGGTCACCCCGTCCTTCCTCGCTGCGATCCCGACCGGCCAGCGGAGCCCGTATGCGGCCGTGGTGAGCCCGAAGTTCACCGATGGCCTCTGCCCGTTCCCGCCTTCGAGGATGAACCCGCGCCCGAGCAGGGCCGTCACCAGCCTGCGGGCGAGCGGGCCCCCTGCCGGATCGTTCTCCTCGCACCACTCGAAGAACTGCTCCTGACTCCAGCGGGCGCGCCGCGCAACGGGGTCGGCCGCGGCCTTTGCCTCGACGAAGTCCGTGCCGAAGGTCGTCGGGATCAGCACCTCGGTGCCGCCGGCGCTCGCCCGTTCCAGCTCGAGAGCGATGACTCCGGTCTCGGGCACCGTGATCCGGTTGAGGAACTCGACGATACGGCGCAGGTCGTCGTTGATCCCGTCGACAGCCAGGACGATCCTGAAACGGGCGGCCGCGAGGTTCTCCGCCACGGCCGCGCGGATGAGGCCATCCTCGTCCTCCAGCGCCTCGAACGGGGACACTCCCCCACTCGCCTTGGCCCAGGCGAGGGCGAACTCGTCGGCGTCCATCTGCCAGATCCGTGACGCGTAGTCCAGGACCTGGCCGATGACCTTCCTGCGGACCTCGGGGTTCCGGGCAAGCTTGCACTCGACGAGGGTGAGGTTTCCGCTCGCGTCGAGGACCACGACATCGGCCGGCCCGACACCGCCTTCGAGCTCCCGGCAGGCGATCACCGTGTCGGCCTGGCCGGGCAGGCTGCCGGTGACGAGGGAAGGGTGCTCATGGATGATCGCCTGGAGCGCCTTCTCGCTGTCATAGCCCATGACCGGTTCCTGCCAGTCACCCCCGCGTTCACGGATCAGAATGCCCACGCTACGCCTCCCCGATTTCCGGCTGGTCTTGGGCCACGAACAGGCGTCGTCCGGAGACGTAGCGCCAGATGACATGGTCGAGCTTCCGTACCTGTGTCGGATATGCGGCGGCGACTTGCTTGATCAGGTCCGAGACGCTGGCCGTGTCGAGATCGCTTGGGTTGATGCTCGTGTGTTCCCGGATAAACCTCACGACCATGCGGTCCGGCTTCACCGATTGCAGGCAGACGAGGATGAGGAAGTAGTCGAAGGTGATGCCGGATGACTGGCTTGGCAGCTTCAGCCACGTCTTCTTCAAGGCGGCGAAACTCTCATCCTTCGCGAACGCCTTCTGGACGTCCTGCGGGGCCATGAGCTGCAGCATTTTTAGCGCACGAGCGGTTTGATAAACCACCTCTGCCTTCAATGGAGCCCCTGGCCTGGTGTGTGCTGGCTTGTAGTTGCCCACCACGGCCTTCGCCCACTCCCGACTGTCGCCCACCTCGGAGAACGTCGCCAAGAGCTCGTCAGGACCGTCCCGATAGGGGTCTGCGCCCTGCTGACGCCGGTAAGCGCAGTACCTGCTCACCACGTTGATCACACTCGTGTAGTGCGATCCGGTCGAGAAGATGGAATCGATGATGCAGAGTGCCAAGCTGTCGCGATAGCCATCTGGTTCAATCCAGCGGGATTCATCCCCGAAGAGGTGATGGCACGTATCAGTTAGGCGTGCGACTTCCACATCAAAATTCGGGATCATAAGCGGACTTTAGCAACGGGGTCCGGATCGCAGCCGCTAAGCACGATCCTTCATCCGACTGGCTTGGGCAGATATCCGAGGCGGAACCGGCTCAGCAGAGCCAAGTGGCTCAGGAAGTAACGTCGGCCACCGCCGTTTGGGATGATGGGCGCGACCCCTTCACTGCGAGGCGTCCTCGGGCATGGTGCCGCCGATAGACCCAACCGCGCCGCCGTCCTCAGACCACCTCGGAGTGTCTCCATCAAGCAATGAGTGCCTGACGGGTTTCCCTCTCATGCGTTAGGGTCGTGCGTCTTCCGCCCGGCTAGCTGCTGGACGCGCTGGAAGGTGATGCCGAGCATTCTGGCCACCTCTTTCAACGTGTATTCCCGTCGCAGTTCCGAGACGACGGCCCGCGCTCCTGCGGCACCTCGCTCGGAGAGTTCCTTCGCAGCTTCCAGGTCAGCCTTGGCCGCCTCCCAACGCGATTTGGCCTCGGCGGGAGGATGGACGGCTACGGTGACGTCGACCTCTTCGGGGCTCAGGTTGCGTATGGACGCGACAAGGCTCTGGGCTATCACTTCGATGTCGCTGAGCTTGTGCGCCCGGGCGACCTGTTCGATCCCTTCGATCTCGATCGCCCACCACTTGCCTTCCTTCGTGGCCTCTGCAGCGAACTTCTCCGTTGCCATTGCTGCCGTTCCCTTCTTCCTGCAAGACCAAGGAGGGGCTCGCCCAAGGTTCGAGGACTGGCGGCCTGTTTCAGATAGGCCCTACATCACGCCGTCGCAGGCACTACTGATCAGCCTTATTCCCTCTTCGCCCCCATTTGCTCAGTAGAGGCCGAAAAGGCCGGCCAGATAGTCATATGCATTGTCATAGTCGCGCGAGTCCGGAACCATGATCCGCGCGGCCTGGAACACACCTTGCACTCCAATGCTCGTCAGGAGGCCCGGGGATTCTGCAGCAACCGTCTCCAGCCTCTCGGCCTGGGAATCATCGCTGCCGTCGAATACGACCCAAGCCCAGTCATCGTGCCCTGCAGCTTCCTGGTTCATTCTCGCCTCTCCAATCCGGCTGATTTCCGGATCCGAACAACTGGCTCGAATCCTCCTCCTTTGATAATTCTATCCCCGATTGAATACATCTATCTAGGGTCAGTTGAAAGGATACTGCCAGGGTCGCCTTGCCTTTTTCTTTCGGGAGGGTAGGCAAAGTGCCGAGCTCCGGGTCCTATCGGCCTGTCGGTCGCCCTGCTGGCTCGTTCTCGCCCTAAAGTGTCGGCAGGGATGCGTATTTTTGAGGGTGAAGGCGATGGGACTCGCCCTGACCGATTTCAGAGATGGGGATGAAGATGGGTGCGTCTGCGCGCCGGGACCGGTGTTGACGCTCGCCGAGGGCATCGGCGGACGGTTTCTGGCGGCCGATTGGATCGGCCGGTTGCTCTTGCTGGGCTCTCGAGTTGCACGCTTCGTCCGGGACCACCCCGAACGGCAGCTGATAGTCGCCGTGTCCGTCCCCAGTCGAGAGTTCGCGGCAGCTTTGATCGGTTGCGGATGGGTCATGGCATCCACAGCACCCGCACTCCCCGATCCCTTGGAAACCCTGCGCACGATCGCCCCGGGAACACCCGTCCGGGCCATCAACGGCCACCAGATCATCAACGGCCCCTTCTGGGAGCTGGACGAGGCGGCAAGTCCCCCCCGGGTCCGGATCTCCGGGTCGTCCTGGCCCGTCAACCGCTTCACCGCGCTTGCCGTACTGCCCGAAATCGTTGCACCGGTGAAGGCTCCGCGGCCCCGGCCTGGAAGTGTCGGCCGATGGGCCCACCTCGACCAGAGCTGGGATGCCCGCCTCGCTGCCCCGACGGCGGACCTTGCGATCGTGGGCACCCTCGCCTGGCTGAAGGAGGATTTCGACGCCCTTCTCGGCCGTGAAGGCGACGACCCGGATCCGGCACCCATTCGCGACCTGCTCCTGCCCGACACCGGAGAGCCTGGAACCTGGTCCACGCGGATCTATACATCGGCCCATCTGGCCGAGCACCTGCCGCTTCCAAAGGACCTGCACGCCGTCATCCTCGATGGATCCTCCGCGATCAAGTACATCCATGGCATCGAATCACCAGCTGTGGTCTGCGTCATCGACCGGTCCGTGGCAGACGAGACGGCAGCCGAAATCCTCGTGCAGCTGCGAAGCAGCCGTGGTGAACCCGTCTCGCCGCGACAAGACCTCAACTGGCCCGCACCTTCTGGAGTCGAAGCCCTGGCATTCACGGTGCCGCTATGAGCCGTATCGAAGCCCTCGACCGCCGCTACGCCGCCTCATCGTCCCTCATCCGCCATGGGGTCGAAATCGTGGCAGTGGCAGACCCAGCCGGTGCACGCCTGAACGCGGCTTGCCGCCAGCTCATGCTCAGGGTGGACGAGGACGGCCCCGGGCTTTGGGACGACCTGCTTGGCTCGGTGAAGTCACTCCGATGGCGGCTCATGACCCATCCCCAGCCCATCGACCTCAATCCCGCGCTCCGGGACGGAGCAGCCGAGGTCATCCGCCAGACACGCCGCCTGCGGGGGGCAGTGGAGCAGGATTCCCTCCTCGATGAACTCGCCGCGGCCGCCGAAGGAGCCATCGCGCAAGACCCTGCGCTCGGTGCCATCCTGCTGCGCTCGGCTGAGGAGGTCGGAGCCAACGACTGCGTCGTGGTCGCCGCCAACGCCTCAGCCAGGGCCGCGATGGGCGAATGGCTCCGTCCCCAAGGAGTCAGCGTGCTGACGGCCAGCTCCCTCCAGCGCGCAAAGCCCGGCATCGAACAGTCCTACGCCGTGGGCCCACCCCGCTTCTTCGGCCCCTCCCTCGTCACCGCGCCGACGACGGACGCCGTGAGCTTCCTGATGCCTGCATGGTTCCGCGACCGGCAGATTCCGCATTCCGTCCTCGCCCCCTATGCCGAAGGGGCAATTCGCGTAAAGGCGCGCCTCTTCGTCGAAGGCGATCCGACGGAACCAAAATTTCAGGTCGAGGACGAGGAGGAGTTCGAGAAGGAGCTCCTCCCGCAGCCCATCTGGGGCAGTCCTCCGTCTCCCGGACGGGAAGCCTCGAGCGACGAAGTCGAAGCCCGAAAGCTGCTCCTCAGCGGCAACCGCGGGCTGTGGCTCGACAACGGTGAACGCATTCGGGCCCTGGATCCCGGGCAGCCCTCCGGCGAACGGGTCGTCTACACCGACGTCGAAGCGGTGCGCGTCGGCACCTACCTGCTCCTCCGTGAGGGTGAGAGCGAACCCAACGCGCTGTACGAGGCGGCGCTCGATCGGCTCGGACAGCGCGCAGCGGAGGTCGAAGCGACCCAGCGGGAGTGGAAGCAGCGCCTGCAGAGGCGTCTGAGGCAGATGGGCCCCTGGAGAGCGGAACGCGAGCTCTGGAGCGCAGGGGTGAAGACCGCAGAGAGGGCACGCGCCTGGTGCGAGCCGAACCTCGTGCGCCCCCAGAGCGACCAGGACTTCGAGAAGCTGCTCCAGTGGCTGGACCTCCCCATTCAACCGTCCTTCGCGAATGCGACTCTGCTCCGGCGCGAGACCCACAGGACCAGCGTCCATATCCGCGAGCAGCTGGAGACTGCCGCCTCCGCAGCGGACCTCTCTGCGCTCGAACGCAACGGCCACCTCAGCATCGACATCGAATCGGGCGGCTTCCGGGGAATCCTGGCCGCTCGCGTCATCGCCATCTCCCCGCACACCGAAATCGTCCCCCGCAACGAGGCGAGAGTGCCGTTCGAAGATCGGAGCGGACAGTGGCTCGAATGATGCCCGCCTACTGCCCGGAGGATGCGCCGCCGGGAGAGAAGGCGCTCTACGGCGCGCTGAGCTCCAGCAGCGAAACCGCGGGCTGGATAGTGCTGCACTCCCTTGGCATCGCAGAGCATGTACGGCAGGTCGAAGGCGAAGCCGACTTCGTGATCCTCGTGCCCAACAGAGGCATCCTCGTCGTCGAGGTGAAGTCGCACCAGAGCATCCATCGCCGCGACGACGGCCAGTGGAAGCTCGGCAACGATGCCCCTACCGCGCGCGGCCCTTTCCAGCAGGCCAGAGAGTCCATGCACAGCCTGCGTGACTTCCTCTTCAGGAAGCACATCGATCTGCATTCGGTCCCCATGCTGTACGCCGTCTGGTTCACCGGCGTCCGGGCACGCACGATGCTGCCCGAAGACCCCGAATGGCACGGCTGGCAGGTACTCGACTCCGAGGATCTCAAGGCCGCTCCAGCAGCGGTCGTCCGAACCTTCGAGGCCGGGACGAAGCACCTCGACGAGAAGGTCAAGTACTTCACATTCGGGGGCATCGGGCCCGACGCGGAGGAGGCGGAGCGCATCGCCTCCGCCCTCCGCCCGCGCTTCGAACTGGCGAGCGCGCCCGGGGACCGGCGACGGGCACGGAGCTCCGCGCTCGTCGCCTTCGTCCAGGAGCAATACCGGGCGCTGGACGCCGTGGCCGAGAACAGGTCCGTCCTCTTCTCAGGACCGGCAGGATGCGGCAAGACATTCCTTGCCATGGAGGCGGCCCGCCGCGAAGTGGCGATAGGGCGACGCGGACGCCTCCTCTGCTTCAACAGCCTCCTGGGGAAGCGTCTCTCGGCAGACATGGCCGATGTCGAGAACCTGACGGTCGGAACCTTCCACCAGGAACTCCTCCGTCTCGCCGGACTCCCGAAGGCGCCCGAGGGAGCCGACCGGTCGTTCTGGGAGCGGGAACTGCCCGAACGCGCCCTGGAAGCCCTCGTCGACGACGAGAGGCTCGCTGGCGACTTCCTCGTGGTCGACGAGATCCAGGACATCGCCACCGAACCGTATCTCGACGTCCTCGACCTGATGGTCGTCGGCGGCCTCAAGGACGGCCGCGTCCTGTTCTTCGGCGACTTCGAGCGCCAGGCCATCTACGAGAACGAGCAGGGCAGGGACAGGCTCCGTGCACGGGCCCCCCACATGATGTCCCACAGGCTGTTCCTCAACTGCCGCAACCTGCCCCGCATCGGCTTCCAGACGAATCTGCTCAGCAGGCTGGAGCCTGGCTACCAGAGCGACCAGTTCCGACGCCTCGACGACGGTGTCGACCCCAGCGTCCTGCCCTACGCGTCGGGCCAGGACCAGTCCGCACAGCTGGTCAAGGTAGTCCGAAGCCTCAGGGACGAGGGATTCGAGCTCAACGAGATCGTCATCCTCAGCCCGCTCGCGAGAAACTCGACTGCCGAGACCACCACAGACCCCTGGCTGCGCCAGGTGCTCCGCCCCGCCGACGGCGGTCCCCGCCCCAAGGGCCGGATCGCCTACAGCACCATCCATGCATTCAAGGGCCTGGACGCGCCCGCAGTCATCATCACCGATATGGACCGGAACGTCCCCAACTACGAAGCACTGCTCTACGTCGGCCTCACCAGGGCGACCGACCGCCTGTTCGCACTCATCGAGTCCGGGACACTCCGGGCAGCATTCGGAGGTAAACCATGACCGGACTGGAAGCACGAGGCATCATCGAAGCCGAGCTCCGAAGGGAGCTCTTCGGTCCACTCCAACACGATGAACCGCGGGGCAAGCCGATCGACTGCTCCCCCGGCTCGATCCATTTCGCTTCCGCCGAGGCCAGCCGAGGGCAGTTCCACGACGCCAGTTCGCTCCAGGAGATCCTCAGCACCGGGGACCCGCTTCGCCGCTACGGCATAGGGGTGCTCCACAGCGGCGCGGCAGTCGGCGGCACCGAGATCGACGTCGAGGGCAGCGACGACGTAGACCTCACAGGCGTCACAGGGATCCCCCAGAGCGAGGACGACCCGCCCGGGGAACCGATCGAGATCAGCGACACCATGCGCTCCGACCAAGCCGATTCCGACGACTTCGACCTGACCGACGCCAACACCTTCAAGCCATCGGCCATGGCAGTCTCATTCCAGTGCCGCGTACGGTCTGGAGGATCCTTCAGCGTGTCCGTGACAGGCGCCTACTACGAACGGATCAGCGCCCACATCCCGGGAGTGAAGCAGGCCGACTGGTGGCGCCGCAGGCCATTCGAACTCACCGGCAGCGTGCCCGGATCCGTCCTGCTCAACGAGACCAACCGGCTCAAGATCGTGCCCATGGAGCCGCTCGCAGAACGTCCCACCATCGCGCCCACGACCCGGGTCTTCAGCCGAGCGGTCCCGGGATCCACCGACCCCGAACTGCGCCTCGTGACCGTCGCCGTCGCGAACCAGGTCGCGGGCACAGGACCCAGCAGCGCCCTGTTCCAGATGGGATTCACCGTCACCGCAGCAGGAGCACTCTCCATCGAGCCGTACCCCGAGGCCGACGAGCCGGACCACGGCGAAGAAGAGCAGTCCATCGCACTGCTCTACCGGAACAAGCGCACGTACGCGATCGGCCACGGCTGCGCTGCAGAATGGGGCGAAAGCCAAGGGCAGACATCGACGACCGCACCCTGGGTGCAGGCCGTCGCTATGCCAGCCCACGAGGTCCTCAGCCTCACACCCAACGTGTACCTGACCGACGACCACGGCGACTACATCCTCGACGCCCAAGGGAACCGGCGCACCGTCACCGCCAGCATGGCCGCCCTCGCCGACGGAGCCCAAGAAGGCCGAGACCAGGTGGAGACGATCCTCCGACTCTACGGAGAATGGATCACCAAGCAGGAGAGCCTCATCCCGGGCCTGCTGCCGAAGTTCCAGCAGGCTGCCGCCCTGCACATGGCGCGGGCGCGGGAAGCACTGGAGAGGATGCGGGCCGGCTGGCAGCTCGCCCAGACCGACGACACCGCCAGCCGGGCGTTCCGATGGGCCAACGAGGCCATGCTGTACCAGCAGATCCGGTCCAACTTCCCGCTCCGGGAGGTCAAGGCCGACAAGAACGACATACTGCGCCCGGTCGGGCCTCACCCGGAACCCTCCATACCGCCCGGCAAGGGCACCTGGCGCCCGTTCCAGATCGCCTTCATCCTGGCAAGCCTGCCCGAGCTCGTGGAACCCGCCCTGCCCACGCGTTCCCTCGTCGACCTGATCTACTTCCCCACCGGCGGCGGCAAGACCGAGGCCTACCTCGGAGCCGCGGCAATCAGCCTCCTCGCCAGGCGCCTGAGGAATCCCGACGACGCGGGCACCGACACCCTCATGCGCTACACGCTGCGGCTGCTCACAGCACAGCAGTTCCTCCGCGCAGCCTCGCTGGTGTGCGTTCTCGAGGAGATCCGCGACCGCAACGCGGAAGCTCTCGGCACGTCCCCCTTCGGCATCGGCATCTGGCTCGGCGGAACCTCCACCCCCAACAACTGGACGAGGGCTGTCGAAGTCCTCGGAAAGCTCCGCCGCAACCCCCACGAGCAGAACCTTTTCCTGCTGCTGCGCTGCCCCTGGTGCGGTGCCCAGATGGGCACCAAGCCCAAGGGCAAGGGAGGCCAGCACGTCATCGGGTACGAACAGGCCGGAACGAAGGTCGTTCTCCGCTGCGTCGATACCCAATGCCGCTACTCGAGGCGCGCCGGGCTCCCCGTGCACGTCGTCGACGAGGACATCTACGACGTGCGGCCCTCCATCGTCATCGGCACCGTCGACAAGTTCGCCATGATGGCATGGCGCCCGGAGGCCCACCGCCTCTTCGGCCTGAGCGAGCACGGCGGACGCGAGGTATCGCCGCCCGGCCTGATCATCCAGGACGAGCTGCACCTGATCTCCGGTCCCCTGGGTTCGATGGTCGGCCTCTACGAGCCGATCATCGACGACCTCTGCACCGACCGCCGCGGCGCAGAGCCGGTGCCGCCGAAGATCATAGCCTCCACAGCCACCGTGCGCCGGTACGAAGACCAGATCAGGGGCCTCTTCGGCAGGGAGAGAGTCGCGCTCTTCCCACCCCACGGCCTCGAGGAGGGGCACTCGTTCTTCGCCGAACCAGCCACCCTGTCTGACGGCTCGCCCGAACCGGGGCGCCGCTACCTGGGCATCATGAGCGCATCCCTCGGTTCGACCCAGACGGTCCAGGTCCGCGTGGCAGCTGCCACGCTCCAGGGCGCAGCCAAAGTCCCCGAAGCCGACAGGGACGGCTACTGGACCAACCTGAACTTCTTCAACAGCCTCCGAGAGCTCGGGAACACCGTCTCGCTCCTCGAATCCGACATCCCCGACTACCTGACCGGGCTGCTCCGCCGCGACGGCATCGACAAGCCGCGCTGGCCAAGTCGGACCATGGAACTGACGTCGCGTCGGCGATCGGACGAAATCCCCAAGGCAATCGAACAGCTGCAGGTCAGCTACGGCCAGGACGGCTGCGTGGACATCTGCTTGGCCTCGAACATCATCGAGGTCGGGGTCGACATCGACCGGCTCGGACTTATGACCATCGTCGGCCAACCGAAGACGACAGCCCAGTACATCCAGGTCAGCGGACGCATCGGCCGCCGGGCAGACATCAGCCCCGGCCTGGTGGTGACCATCTACGGCGCCGCGAAACCTCGAGACCGCAGCCACTACGAGCGGTTCCGGACCTACCACCAGCAGCTCTACGCGCAGGTCGAGCCGACCTCTGTCACACCGTTCGCCACACCGGTCCTGCGTCGGGCACTGCATGCAGCCGCCGTCGCCCACGTGCGCCAGACCGCCCCGGGCATCCTGCCCCATCCGTTCCCGAAGGACGAGTACGAGCAGGCGATCGAGCTGCTTCGCGAGCGAGCTTCGATCGTCGACCCCGGGGAGCTGCCGATCCTGGAGCGTATGGCCGACGGCCGCGCGAGGCAATGGTCCCAGTGGGAGCGCACCGACTGGAGTGCGAACCCACCGCCGTGGGGGGACCCCAAGCAGGGCCTGATGCGCTTCGCCGGGACCCTCCCGGATCTGGACAGCAAGGCAATGATCTGGGACGTGCCGACCAGCATGCGAAATGTCGATGCCGAGTGCCGTCTCACCGTCTCTCTGGCGTACGCCCGGGAGGATTCCGAAATCGAGGAGGATGGACTGTGAGCACAGGTTCGATGCGACGGGCCCAGCTCGTCACCCCTTTCGGTGTGGGCGCCATGAGCGTTCTCGTCAACGGGACCTCCGTCGTCACGGCAGGGCTCGACCACTGGTATGACGTCGACGGTGCCGGGACGCTGGCCCTCGAGGAATACCAGGCGCACGACTGGCGCCTGGAGGCCCGCCTGGGGGTCTCGGAGTTCCGGCTGCCGCCGGACTACCGCCGCCCCGGAGAGGGAAGCGACCAGCGCAACGTCAAGCTCACCGTGCCGGTGCTGCGCTTCCCCCGCTGGAGCTTCTGCATGTACTGCAAGCGGCTGGAGCTGAGCACACTGACCATGCAGCAGCAGGTGACGTGCAAGGACAAGGAGCACGCTGGAAAGAAGTACAAGCCGCGCATGTCGCAGGTGCCCTTCGTCGCCGTGTGCTCGCGAGGCCACCTCGACGACTTCCCCTTCGACAAATGGGTCCACCGCTCGCACAACCCCTCCTGCAGCGGCCCCCTCCGCTTGAAGTCACGCGGCGGCGGGGGCCTCGTAGGGCAGGTCGTGACCTGCGACGGGTGCGGGAAGGAACGCTCCCTGCGCGGCATCACAGAAGGCCGCTTCGTCCAGGGCGAAGAGCACACCACCCTGAGCGATCACCTCTCAAAGCCGGAAGACCCCTACCTGTGTACGGGCGCGCGACCTTGGCTCGCACAGCTTGACGGGCCCTGCGATCAACCCCTGCGCGGAGCGCTCCGCGCCGCCGGGAACGTCTACTTCCCGAAGGTCGAGTCATCGATCTACCTTCCCCTCAAGGAAGGCGCTGTGAGCGCCGAGATGCACGAGCTCATGCAGCACCCCGCAGTCAGCTCCACCATGAAGACCCTCCATGGAGTCTTCGGGGCCGATCTCGAAGCAGGTCGACTGCGGGATGCCCTCCTCAAGACCGTGCCGGCGGAACTGTTTCGCCCGGTCTCCGACGACGAGCTGATGGCCGGATACCGCGATCTCTTCGGCATCGGTGCCGAGCAGCCGGAGGAGGGGGACGACGGCGGCTCCGAGGTCCTCACCGGGGACGACGAGTGGCGCCATCCGGAGTTCCAGCACATCCGGGAGACGCCGAAGGACGACTACCTCTCTGCCACCGATCCGACAGTGCATCCAGACCTCCGGTCCCACATCGACCGCGTTCGTTCCGTCGATGTGCTGCGGGAGACCCGAGCGCTCCGGGGCTTCACCCGGGTCCGGGATGACACGGCGCTCAAGCTGAGCGAAGGCAAGTCGCTGCTGCGCAGGGAGCCATTGGCACCGGTACAGGACTGGCTGCCTGCCTACGTGGTGAAAGGCGAGGGCATCTACCTCGAGCTCGATCCCTCGCGGCTGGCCGCGTGGGAGGCACGGGCAGAAGTCCAGGCCAGAGCGCAGAAGATGACCGGCCACCAGGGTGCCGTCGCGGCCAAGCGGGGCCTCCAGCCGCGGGAACTCAGCCCGCGCTTCGTCCTGCTCCACACGCTCGGGCACCTGCTCATCAACCAGCTCGTCTTCGCCTGCGGCTACAGCTCCGCTTCCCTGCGCGAACGGCTCTACGTGTCCACCGCACACGGCCGCGAGATGGCCGGACTCCTGATCTACACGGCGGCGGGTGACTCCGAAGGCACTATGGGGGGTCTGGTCCGGATGGCAGGGCCCGACAGGCTCCGCTCGGTCTTCGCCGCCGCAATCAGCGATGCCCACTGGTGCTCCACCGACCCCGTGTGCATGGACGCGGGCGAGAAGGGCCAAGGCCCCGACTCATGCAACCTCGCGGCCTGCCATGGATGCGCCCTTCTTCCCGAGACGAGCTGTGAGGAGTTCAACCGCTTCCTTGACCGGGGACTGGTCGTCGGCACATTCTCCGACCCCGCGCTGGGGTACTTCTCGGACCTCGCCCAGTTGCACGCGATCTGACGGCCGATCGTCAGCTCTGGGTATCCGAACCACGCTAGGGCTCAGGCGGCAGATCGGTCGGATGGAGGCTGCGGGAACTCGTCACCGGGTCGGGGGCTGGGGCTTGACGTACTCCTCGAGGAACCTGCGGATCGCCTGCGACAATGTCTCGGAGCGCTCGCGCGCTATGGCAAGGGCCGCATCCCACAGGTCGTCCGGGATGCGGATGGCTCTGGGCGTTGTGCCCTTACTTGGCATGGCGGGCGGGCTTCGCGGATGCCTTGACTGCGGCGAGGTCTTCGCGGGTGGCTTCGCGGAGGGTCATGCTCTGCTCGTCCGTCATGGTGGCCCAGTCGAATCCGAGTCGCTTCGCCTGCAGGACGGCATTCAGCTTGACGCCCATCGTGTCGATGCGGAGCTCCTTGGAGAGCTCGGGGATCCAGGCGCTGGGGCGGTTCGTGCTCAAAGCGTGCTCCTTCGGTTGTTCCGATACACGATGCATCAAGACTAGGCAGGTGTATATACACTTTTCAAGGCGCTTGCCTCGTCCATTCCTTTCACGAGCCCCGTGGGGCAACCTCTCGGACTTCGCCGGGGCTGCTCGGTTCCGGGACGGAAGTCTAGATCTAGACGGCGAGGTCCAGCGGAAGGTCGGCGATGTCTTTGAGCCTTTTGCCCTCGATCATCATGGTGAGGAGCTCGACCGCGTCGCCGTGTCCGACTTCGTCGACCGCCGCTACCAGTTCCGGCAGCGAGAAGTGGTAGACGCAGTCGATGTCGCCCGTTCCCAAGGCGACCGAAGCGATGCGTGAAGGGAGCGGTTCGCCGGTGACGACGGTGATATGCGGGAGGCGTCCTTTCCGGTTCCGGATGAGGTTCAACGCCTCGGAGCGCGAATTCTGGGCTCTGTCGCTGCGGATCGTCCATTTGCAGGAGACCACTGCGTGAAGGATGCGCCGCTGCTGGTTTGACGCGCGGATCGGTGAGTGGAGGGCGATGGAATCGTCGACCAGGAGGTCCTCTTGGTTGATGAGGGCGTCCGGCACTGGTGCGCGGGACACGACGACGTCGGGGGCAATCGCGTATCCGTTGCCGAGGACGGCCTGCAGCTGAGGGTTGGCCTTGACCGCCAGATCGAGGTCGACGAGATGGGCATACTGCTCGTACACGGCAGCCTGGGCAGCTGACCCCCGTCCGCTGACTTTCCGGATGTCCCACTCCCCCGGTCTCAGCATGCCGAGCCGGGGGAACGTGGCCGAGACGAACTCGGCACATGCCTGTTCGAACCCCCCGCCGGAGGTCTGGCCCGCGAGGCGTTCGCTGACGGTCTCGACATTCAGGGCGGTGGCGATGCGCTGGGCGTACTGGATGCTCGCAGCGTTGCTGCCGTCGGCATTGCTTGGCACACCTGCGGCGTTGACCGAGAGGATGCCACTGTTGAGCAGCCCGGCATGGAATTGCCTGCGCGCCCCTGCGAAGGCCGCCTCCGTCTGCTCCACTAGGCGACGGCGTGCAGCTGTCGGGCGGTGATGGCCTTGCGGATCTGACGGCCGACAGCGGCCGCGACGGGCGGTGGGAAGGCGTTGCCGACCTGGCGGTAAGCGGCGGTCTTACGGCCGGAGATCTTCCAGTGGTCAGGGAATCCTTGCACACGTGCGGCCATGCGCACAGTCAAGCGGGGCAGGCCTTCGAAACCCGGCTCCGGCGCGTCTTCGGCAAGGGTCTTGCCATCCACTCCGAGTGCCGCCCAGGCCGCACGTGCCCTGGTTGGCCCGAGGTCGGGTCCCCCGTGCTTGCGGGAGCCGCCGACGAGTGTCGGAGCGATGCTAGAGGCGCGGAGGGCCCATTCGTCGGCTCCCTCCCAGCCCCGCGCCGCCATAAGGTCCTTCAGCAGCTCCCCCACCGTCGGCGGCATGATCTCGCCCGGAACAGGCCAGTGGAAGTGCTCGGCAAGGTCGTTGCGGATGCCGACGAAGACCACACGCGGCCGGAGTTGGGACACACCGTAGTCCGATGCGTTGAGCAGCCGCCATCCGGGCGTATACCCGAGCTTCTTCAGCTGGCCCTCCACATCCTGGCGATAGGTGTCGAAGACAGCATCCAGCAAGCCTCGGACATTCTCGAGCATGACAGCCTTGGGCCGGATCTCGTCGACAAGGTGGATCGCCTTGGGGAACAGGTTCCGCTCATCCTCGGCTCCAAGCTGCTTCCCGGCCTTGGAGAACGGCGGGCAGGGGACTCCTCCGGCGAGCAGGTCGACCCCCTCGTACGCCTTGCCTGACCACTCCAGGAGATCCTTCTCTAGGACGTTCCACTGGGGCCTGTTCATCCGAAGGGTTTCGCAGGCCGGCGCCTCGATCTCCACCAGTGCCTCATGACCGAAGCCGGCCATCTCGAGACCTAGTGCCTGTCCGCCCGCGCCGGCGCAGATTTCAACGGATGTCGGATCTTCGGCCAATGTGTTTCCTCCCGTGCATGCGACTAGAAGCCTACCGGGCTGAACTTATGAGACGGCGCCGACACTCGGAGGAGTGGCGCCGCTCATGCGTGTCAGCAGGACAAGAAGTTCGTTGCGCTCGTCGGGCGAGAGAAAGCGGGCACGGTCATAGACGACATCAAGCCGATCTCGAGTCCGCTGACCCGATCGAAGCCATGAGAGGAGCTTGCGTTTGTCTTCTCGTGGGAGTTTTCTGATGTCTGGAAGAACCTCTTGGAGCGTCTCGGGACGACGTATTTCTTGACGTACGGGCTCATTGCAGCGCTTGCACTCGGTTCGGAGATTATTGAGGTCCGCGCTGCTCCCCCCGTGGTCAACCGCAACGATGTGCCCGATGGTCATGGCTGCTTTCGAGCCAGGTTCGTTCGGGTACTCCTCGCCATTACCCACGCCGCACACCGCGCATCGGCTCCCATCGCGTTCCAGAATGCGTCGACGGACGGATTGCGAAATCTTCTTCTCTGGAGCC
>NZ_JBQCGQ010000239.1:0-8534 GCF_051955515.1 Sinomonas sp. | reverse complement strand
ATCGAGCCCTGCAGCGGCGAGCCCGGCCCCTGATCCGCCAGCACGAGCCACCCCACCCAGCCCGCGTCGGCGGCGCCGTCGCCGGCGTTGGCCTCGGGGAAGCCGGGATGCTCGGCCCAGCCCCCGACGCCCTCCCACGCCTCAGCCTCGGACCAGACCTCGTCCCAGGCCTCGGCTCCCGGCCAGTCCTCCTCCTGCGGCTCCGCGCTCATCCCGGTCCCCCTCCGGCTCACCCCGCTCCAACTGAGAACAGCCTACGAACGGCCACCGACAAAATAAGAAGCCGAGGTGAGAGCGAACCGCGGGCTCAGAATCCGAGCGCGGTGGCGACCCCGAGGATCCCGGCATGCCCGAGGGCCCAAAGAGCGGTGCCGACGCCGACGAGGGCGTAGCAGCTCACGGGTACGAGCATGAGCCACTCACGCCAGGAACCGGCGTCGCCGAGGACCGGAATTGCGACGCGGCCGCCGCGATGCCACACCTCCGCGAGGAGGGGAACCTTTGAGAGCATCCTCGGCCGGCGGAACGCGATGGGCCAGAGGAGGTTGCAACCGCCAGTGGTGAGCATGTCGCCGGCGATGTGGACTGCGGCACCGAGGGCGACGGCGAGCGGGAACCAGTTCTGCTCATGTGGGGCGGCGACCGCGATGAAGGCGGCGAGCGGAACGGAGACGACCCAGGGGAGCTTCCGGACGCCGTCGGGAAAGACGCCGAGGACCTTCGCGGCAAAGCTCACGAGGAGCAGCGACACAAGCCCGGCACCGGCGTAGACGGTCCCGAACCATGGGGTCTCAACAGTCCACAGCCCGGCGGCCCACGCCATGGCGGTGAACAAGGCAATTCCGACGAGCGAGTGCGTCCCGTTGCGATGCCCTCCGGAGGCTGCCCCGAGAATCTCGCAGAGGACGCGCGAGACCGGCGGCAGGGAGTGCGCGATGGTCGAGCTCGGATGGTCGGCGTCCGGCAACAGCGCGGCCCCGGCCGTGACGAGCGCGCCGGCCACAACCCCAAGGGGCGATGCGTGCAGGAGCGGCCAGCCGACGTCGAAACTCGCCGGTCCCAGGCCGAGCAATCCGGCGGTGAGCGGCGAAGCATCGATATGAAGGTGCGTGGTCACAGCAACCCACGCGGCCGCCCCGCAGGCCGCGTGGTGGGGTCCCATCATGACGTGGAGTGTTCGGTGAAAGGCGTCAGGCGATGCAGTCGGCGCAGACGCCGGCTTCGACATCCGCGTCGCGCAGAATGCGACCGCAGTCTCGGCAGTCGGCGTGCAGGGCAAGGTCGCTGCAGTCCGCGCAGACGAACTCGTCGGATTCGGCGAGGCCGCGGCGGCAGTCGGTGCAGAGCTCCTCGGTAGGGAGGTCCAGTTCTTCAATAGCAAGTGCGCTCATATTTCGAGGCTAGGAGCCTCCTCCGACAAAATAAGGACGCCACCCCGGCGCGGCGGGAATCCGCGTAGGCTTACGAGGATGGCGCGCTACTTCGACGTTCACCCCGTGGATCCCCAGCCCCGCCTCATTGCCCAGATCGTCCGCATTCTTCAGGACGGCGGGCTCATCGCCTACCCGACGGACTCGTGCTACGCGCTCGGAGCACAGATGGGGAATCGGGACGCACTTGACCGCATCCGCCAGATCCGGCGGCTGAACGACAAGCATCATTTCACCCTCGTCTGCCGCGACTTCGCGCAGCTGGGGCAGCTGGTGAACGTGGACAACGACGTCTTCCGCGCGATCAAGGGCGTCACGCCTGGCCCCTACACCTTCATCCTTCCCGCGACGCGCGAGGTGCCGCGACGCATGCTCCATCCCAAGAAGAAAACGGTTGGCGTCCGCATCCCGGACAACAACGTGGTCCGCGCCCTCCTCGAGGAACTCGGCGAGCCGATCCTGTCCTCGACCCTGCTCCTGCCCGGCGACGAGGATCCGCTCATCGACGGCTGGGACATCAAGGAGCGCCTCGACCACGTGCTCGACGCCGTCGTCGACGCCGGGGACTGCGGCACTGAGCCGACCACCGTCGTCGACTTCTCAGACGGCTACGCCGAGGTCACGCGCCGGGGCGCCGGAGATCCCAGCCGCTTCGAGTGACCCTCAGGCGAGCACCGCCCCGCCCGCCACGTCCAACACCGCTCCCGTAATCCAGCCCGCGTCCGGCGACGCCAGAAATGCGGCGGCCGCGGCAACATCCTGAGGCGTGCCGAGCCGCTGAAGAGGGTGGAACTGCGCCCACGCGGCCTGCTGTTCCGCCGGGATTCGCTGCCGATTCCGCTCGGTCAGGATCGTCTCGGGGGCTATGCAGTTCACGCGGACCCCGAAAGGTCCGGCTTGAGCCGCGACATCCTGGGTGAGCACGATGACCGCCGCCTTCGCCGCGCCGTATGCAATAGGCGCGCGGGCGTCAGGCTTGCGGCCTGCGGAGGATGCCATAGTGATGATCGAGCCCCGTCCGCGGCTCTTCATCCCAGGCAGGAAGCTCTTGAGGGTGAGGAACGTGGCGGTCACGTTGCCGTCGATCGTCGCACGCCATCCCGCCTCCGGGATGTCCTCGAGCGGGGCGGGCGGAGTGAAGCTGCCGCCGGCGTTCGCGACGAGGATGTCCACTGCCCCGAGCCCCTCCTCGACGCGGCTGCGGAGCGCCTCGATCTCGTCGAAGCGCGTGACGTCGCCGGTCACGCCGAGCGCGGTTCCGCCGTCACCCCTGATCGCGGCAACCACGGCATCGATGGCGGGCTGATCCCTTCCGTGGACAGCGACGGCGGCGCCACGGCGGGCAAGTTCGACGGCGATGGCCTCGCCGATTCCGCGCGAGCTCCCCGTCACGAGGGCGACCTGTCCAAGGAACGACTTCGTGCTGGTCTCCATGCCACGAGCCTAGAATGGGAGAGCGAGAGGAGACCCCTGTGGCACGCTTCCGCTATCGCGAGCCGGCCAGCTCGAACGCCTTCCACGCCAAGGTCACGCATGCTCGCCGTCCACGACGCGAACGCCGCCCAGCACGCCGGGCGGGCCTCGGCGTCGTCACCCCGCAGACCACGGCCGCGTGGCGTGACCTCCTCGCCCCCGACGGAACTCCCGCCGCCCTCCCCTACCAGGTCGACTACGTCCGCTCCGCGGTCCAGCAGGAAACCGGGCTCAGGCCGAGCCTGCGCGGGTTGACGATCGGGCAGGCGCAGAAAATCCTCACCGCCCTCAACGTCGATCCGCGGCCCCTCTGGCACAGTGGTCGTGACAGCTGGGCCATGAACGTGCTCGCGATCTGCGGCAAATGGCTCGCGTTCACCGTGCTCTTCATCGTCATCCTGGGCCTCGGACGCGCCGACGGTATCCCGATCGTGCTGCTGATCCTCGCGGGCTTCGGCTTCTCGGCGATGCGGAGGCAGCGCCGGCAGAGCTTCGAAGACCGCTATTACCGGGCGGTTCCGACGCAGCCGACGAGGCACGACGGCGGCGCCGAGCCCCAGCGTCCTTCCTCGCCGGACGCTCCTCCCGCCCCAGGCAACCCGTACGACGTCGACACGTACCTCCGCCGTCTCGACGACGAAGACCGCTGAGCAGCGACCGCTGATCCACCCGCTCGCCGGGCGGGTAGCCGTGCCTTGACAGCTGGCATGGCAGTGCTTGTATGGTAGTTGCATTGCACTCCATCCCTGCAAAGGAGCACGAGATGTCCGAGAAGACCACTTCTCGCGAGGCAAGCCTCACGAAGAGAACCACTGGCGAACTCGCCAAGGCCGCCGTATCCGGCTGGCTCGGGACCGCCATGGAGTTCATGGACTTCCAGCTGTACTCGCTGGCGGCGGCGATCGTCTTCAACAAGATCTTCTTCCCCGACGTGAGCCCGATGATCGGCCTCATCGCCGCCATGGCCACCTACGGAGTGGGCTACGTGGCCCGGCTCGTCGGCGCGATCTACTTCGGGCGGATGGGAGACCGGATCGGCCGCAAGAAGGTCCTGTTCCTCACGATCGCGCTCATGGGCGCATCGACAACGCTCATCGGCGTCCTGCCGACCTATCAGATGATCGGCATCTGGGCCCCGATCCTCCTCGTTGCCCTCCGCCTCATCCAGGGCTTCGGCGCGGGCGCCGAGATCGCGGGCGCTTCGGTCATGCTCGCCGAGTACGCCCCGGCGCAGCGGCGGGGCGTCATCTCGTCCCTGGTCTCGCTCGGCACGAACTCGGGCACCCTCGCAGCTTCCGGCCTCTGGGCCCTGCTCGTAAGCGTCCTCCCCAATGATCAGCTCCTCTCATGGGGCTGGCGCGTGCCGTTCCTCGCAAGCTTCATCGTGATGCTCTTCGCCGTGTGGGTGCGCCGTTCTCTCAAAGAGAGCCCGGTCTTCGAGAAGCGGGCCGACGTGGTCGGCGGGATCGCCCTCTCCACGACGGACCTGAAGAGCGCGCCGCAGGAAGGCGTACTCGAGAAGGCCCTGCACCAGAAGAAGGGGAAGGCCTTCCTCATCGCCCTCGGCCTCCGCTTCGGCCAGGCCGGCAACTCCGGCCTCGTCCAGACGTTCCTCGTCGGCTACCTCGCGACCGTCCTCATGGCGGACAAGGCGCTAGGCACCACCGCGATCATGTATGGCTCGATCCTCGGATTCGCCACCGTGCCGTTCATCGGCTGGCTCGGGGACAAGTTCGGACGCCGCGCGATCTACATGACCCTCAGCGCCCTCAGCATCCTCTTCGCCGTCCCCATGATGCTGCTCATCACGAGCGGAAACCCCGCGCTCATCCTGACCGGGATGATCGTGGGCCTGAACCTCGCCGTGCTGAGCCTGTTCGCGATGGAGAGCGTCACGATGGCCGAGTTCTTCGGCGCCCGCACGCGCTTCACGCAGCTCGCGCTCGCAAAGGAGATCGGCGGCATCCTCACCACCGCGATCGGCCCGGTCCTCGCCGCGACTCTGACCGCGGTGACCGGGCACTGGTGGCCCCTCGCCGCCATGCTGGTCGGCTACAGCGCCGTCACGCTCATCTCCGCCGCCTTCGGACCCGAGGTGCGCGGCCGCGACCTCGTCCGGCTCGAAGACGCGGTCTGAGAAACCCGCAGAGAACAACCACAGAAGGAACTGACCCGTGAAGATCACCGACGCCCGAGTTGTCGTCTCCTCCCCCGGACGCAACTACGTCACCCTCGTCATCGAGACCGAGGACGGCATCACCGGCATCGGAGACGCGACTCTGAACGGCCGCGAGCTCGCCGTCGCGTCCTACCTCCGCGACCACCTGTGCCCGCTCCTGATCGGACGGGACGCCCGGCGGATCGAGGACACGTGGCAGTACTTCTACAAGGGCGCCTACTGGCGCCGCGGGCCGGTGACCATGACCGCGATCGCGGCGATCGACGTCGCCCTCTGGGACATCAAGGGCAAGGCCGCCGGCATGCCGGTCTACGAGCTCCTCGGCGGCGCAGCGCGCGAGGGAGTCATGGTGTACGGCCACGCGAGCGGCGCAACGCTCGAGGACCTGAGTGGTGACTTCCAACACCACCTCGACCTCGGCTACAAGGCGATTCGTGCCCAGGCCGCCATCCCCGGGATCGAGAAGACCTACGGGATCGCGCCCGCCGACGGCAAGCTCTATGAGCCCGCCAGCGGCGCGGTCCCGCAGGAGGATACGTGGGAGACGACGGCGTACCTCGACTTCGCGCCCCTCATGATGGCCCACGTCCGCCAGGAGTTCGGCGACAGGGTGCACGTGCTCCATGACGTGCACCATCGCCTCACCCCGATCGAGGCGGGCCGCCTCGGCGCCTCCCTTGAGCCCTACCGCCCGTTCTGGATCGAGGACCCGACGCCGGCAGAGGACCAGAGCGCGTTCCGCCTGATCCGCCAGCACACGACGACGCCGATCGCCGTGGGCGAGATCTTCAACTCGATCTGGGACTGCCAGCAGCTCATCACGGAGCGGCTCATCGACTACGTCCGCGCGTCCGTCTCGCACGCGGGCGGCATCACCCACCTGCGCCGGATCTTCTCGCTCGCCGACCTGTACGGCGTGCGGTCCGGGTCGCACGGTGCGGGCGACCTCTCCCCCGTCTCGTTCGCCGCCGCGCTCCACGTGGACCTGAGCATCCCGAACTTCGGCATCCAGGAGTACATGGGCCACCGCGACCCGGCGAACGAGGTCTTCGCCACCTCGTACACCTTCCAGGACGGCTACATGCACCCGGGGGCGAAGCCCGGCCTCGGAGTCGAGTTCAACGAGGAGGCGGCCTCCCGTTTCCCCTTCGACCCCAAGTACCTCCCTGTCAACCGCCGCCTCGATGGCTCCATGCACGACTGGTGACACCCTGCCACTGAAGACATCCTGCCACTGAGTCCCACCCGATCGTGCTGCTTGCGGTCGCCGCAGTCTCCCTTTCCGGACTGGTGCGCGAGGGCTCGCGCCCTCGCCGCTGACGTGCTGGACTGGGGCGATGGCAACGCATCAGATCGGATACCTCATCGGAAGCCTCGCCTCCCACTCCATCAACCGAACCCTCTCGAAAGCCCTCATCAGGCTCGCGCCCGAGGAACTCGCGTTCACAGAGATCCCCATCGGCAATCTGCCCCTCTACAGCCCTGACTTCGACGCCGACTATCCGCCAGAGGGGCGTGCGTTCAAGGACGCGGTCGAGGCCTCGGACGGAATCCTGTTCATCTCCCCTGAGTACAACCGCTCCATCCCCGGCGCGCTCAAGAACGCCATCGACTGGGGTTCGCGCCCCTGGGGCACGAATTCGTTCGCCCGCAAGCCCACGGGAATCATCGGCGCCTCACCGGGGAACATCGGGACGGCGGTCATGCAGTCCTCGATGCGCTCCGTCCTGAGCTTCCTCGACGCGCCCCAGCTCAACTCCCCCGAGGCCTACGTCAAGTTCGACCATGCCGTGTTCGGCGAAGACGGGGCGGTCAACGATCCCCAGCTGGAGAAGTTCCTGCGCCATTACATGGAGGAATACGCCGCGTTCGTGCAGAGGGTCCTGGCGGCCAACGCGCCGGGTCACATTGGCGACAGCGACCCGTACTCCCAAGGTGAGTAACGGCTTCTTGCGGGGGTAGACCTTGCCTATGACTTTCGACCCCCGCACCGCCATTGTCACTGGGTCTGATTCCGGGATCGGGCAGGCCACGGCCGTCGCCTTGGCCGCCGCCGGCATGGATGTCGGCGTCACGTGGCACACCGACGAAGCCGGAGCGCAGGAGACTGCTGAGGAGATCCGCGGGCATGGCCGCAAGGCCTTCATGGCCCAGCTCGATGTCTCCGACGCACCAGCCTGCGGGCAGGTGGTCGACGACCTCGCGGAGCAGCTCGGGGGGCTCGACGTCTTCGTCAACAATGCAGGGACCGGCGCAAACGAGCCGTTCCTCGCCATGGAGTTCGACCGCTGGCGAGAGATCGTGGCAACGGATCTGGACGGTGCGTTCGTGTGCCTTCAGCACGCCGCCCGACGCATGGTGCGGGCGGGCAGCGGAGGACGGCTCATCGCGGTCACGAGCGTCCACGAGCACCAGCCGCGCGTCGGCTCGTCCGCCTACGACGCCGCGAAGCACGGCCTCGGCGGCCTGATGAAGACGATCGCCCTCGAGCTGGGCGAGCACGGGATCACGGCCAATTCCGTGGCCCCGGGCGAGATCGCGACGCCCATGACCGGCCAGGAGGATCAGGACCCGCACCAAACGAGCAGGCCCGGCGTCCCGCTGGGCCGGCCAGGGGATGCGCGCGAGGTCGCGGCCGTCATCGCGTTCCTGGCCTCGCCCGCGGCGAGCTACGTCACCGGCGCATCATGGGCGGTCGACGGCGGCATGCTCCAGATGGGCCCGCAGGGCGGCTCCCACATCACGAGCGATGACTGGCGGAAGGGGTAGCCTGAAGGGCCGGGCTAGACCGCGACAGTCAGCAGCCGCGCCGACCCGTCGGCCTCGCGCACCAGCCGGATCCGCTGCCGCCCGAGATCGACTTCCCCGCTCCCGAGGAGGGCAAAGTAGCGGCTGAGCTTCTCGTCCTGCGAGAGGGCGTGGAGGTGGCCGCCAGCATGCTCGAAGAACGCCTCGGCCATGACCAGTCCGGTGACCATCCTGTCGCCGAGGCCGGTGATGGCCTTGTTCACGCGAGTGAACAAGTCCGGGACGAAGAGCAGCACCAGAGCGAAGACAGCGGCGGCGACGAGGCTGATGCGGTTGGTGATGACGACGTAGGCGAGCACCAGGCCTACGACGACGACGATCGCCCGGCACGCCAAATTGAGCGCCTTGGCGCGCGTGCGGTGGGAATTCATCTTGGTCAGCAGGGCGTGGTCGGCGGCCATGGACAGCCGCTGGCCCGCCTCGAGGATGGTCTCCCTGATGAGACGACTGCCGTCGGGGAGGAGTTCGCCCTTGATGCCAAACAGATCGGATGCCATGAGGGGGTCCTCCCGCCGCGTGTGTAACAGATTGGACACGATTGTCCCACGGCTGGCACCCTGCTGAGGAATTCCTCTCAAGGAATGGACGCCGGGACATGGACGGCGGGACGGCGGGACGCCGGACGTCGGCACGCCAGGCAGCTG
>NZ_JBQCGQ010000238.1:0-12465 GCF_051955515.1 Sinomonas sp. | reverse complement strand
CGGGGCGGCTCCGGCGGCTGATGTCGCCGCCGGGGCGGCTCCGGCGGCTGATGTCGCCGCCCGGGCGGGGCCGCCCCCCCCCGCGCCCCCCCCCCCCGCCCCCCCCCCGCCCCGCCCCCCCCCCCCCCCCCCCCCCCCCCCCCGCCGCGCGCCCGGCCCCGCGGGGGGCCCCCCCCCGGGCCCCCCCCCCCCCCCGCAACCGGGGGTCACGGCGCTAGCCGGGGTTCCGGCGCAAACGGGGGTCCCGGCGCTAGCGGGTGCGGTTACGGCCAGGAGTCCTCCATCGAGCCCATCACGAGCAGCTCGCGTACCTCGCAGCCGCGCGGTTGGGAGAGCGCGAAGATGACGGAGCGCGCGGTGTCGGAGGGCCGGTTGAGATTCGTGCGGTCGTGCGGCTTGTACTGCTCGGGGCGGTCGTCGAAGAACGCGGTGTCCATGCCGCCGGGGATGAGGGTCGTGACGCCCACGCGCCCCTTGAGCTCGGCGGCCAGCGCCCGGGTGAAGCCGATGACCCCGAACTTGGAGGCGCAGTACGCCGTCGCCCCGCCGGCGCCGCGGAGGCCCAAGGTCGATGCCACGGTCACCACGCGCCCGTGGCTTCGCAGGAGATGCGGCAGCGCCGCGCGGACCACGGCGGCCGTGCCGATGAGGTTCACCGCGATGACCTTCTCCCATTCCTCGGCGGGGACCTCGTCGAGCTCGCCGCAGCGGTCGATGCCGGCCGCGCACACGATCGCGTCGATCCCGCCACCCTCCTCGGCTGCCTGGGCGATGGCGGCCTCTGCCGCCTCGCGCTCCGAGAGGTCCACGACCCAGCCCCGAGCCGGAGCCTCGACGGGTTGACGGTCCAGGACGATCGGCAGCGCGCCCTCAGCGGTCAGGGCCTCGACGACGGCCGCGCCGAGACCCGACGCTCCCCCGGTCACGAGGACTCGGGCCCCCTTGAGGGGATGGCTCGCGTCCTGGCCGAGCCTCTGCTCGACGTTCTCCCGTGTGTCGATGCTCTGCGTCATTCGGTAGTCCTCCCGTTGTTTCTGGTGGTTGTCGGCTGGTGCGGTTCGCTCAGCCCAAGCTCGCAATCGCTGCGGCGAGTCCCGTCGTCGAACGCCCGGGCTGGAGCGGCACGGTGACCACCTCGCCGCCCCACGAGCGCAAGTGCTTGGTCTCGGGGAGTTCGTCGGGCCGGTAGTCCGCGCCCTTGACCCACACGTGCGGCCGAAGCGCCGTGAGCACTTCCTCCGGCGTGTCCTCGGTGAAGATCTCCACGGCGTCCACGCAGCTGAGGCCCATCAGCAGCTCGGCGCGGTCGTGCTCGTTCATGACCGGGCGCTGCGGCCCTTTCAGGCGCCGGATGGAGTCGTCGGAGTTGAGGCACACGATGAGGCAGTCGCCGAGCGCCCGCGCCGCCTCGAGGAGGTGCAGGTGACCTGCGTGAAGCAGGTCGAAGCATCCCCCGGCGGCGACGACGGTCCCGCCCGTCGCGCGGATCCGGCGTGCGAGCGCGACGGCCGGCGAGTCGGAGCTGGCCGCCTCGGCGGCATTCCCGAAGCCAGGCCCGCCTCCCACGCGCAGCGTCGAGACCCCGCCCGCGGCAAGGAACGCCGCGGAGGTCGCGACGGCGGCCTCGGTCGCGGAGCGCAGCGGCTCTCCCTGCGCGAGGGCGACGGCGAGCGAGGACGCGAAGCGGTCGCCAGCGCCGCAGGGGTCCTCGATCCGGAGCCCCGCGGAGGGCACCGCTACGTGCGTGTCGCCGTCGGGCCCGCAGACCAGGGCGCCGCGCTCGCCGAGCGTGACGACGACGGCTCGGGCACCCCAGCGTTGGCGGAGCCGATCCCCGGCGACCGCCACAGCGCCGGGCTCGTCGACTTCGCGGCCCGAGAACGTGAGCAGCTCGGAGAGATTCGGAGTCACGGCCGCCGCGCCAACGGTCGGGCGGGTGCCGCGGGGGTGCGGGTCCCACACGACCGGGACGCGTTTGGCAGCCCGCTCGAGGGCCGCGCGGACGGTCGCGACGCTCGTGAACCGCCGGCCGTAATCAGCGACGACGACCGCGTCCGCAGATTCGAGCGGGGCCAGGAGCGCAGGCTCGACGACGGGGAACGGCGGCATCGCGCAGCCTTCGTCGACGCGGGCGATCCGCTGCCCGCTGGCGGTGAGCCGCATTTTGACCGGCGTGGGGCCGCCCAGCGCGGCCGCCTGCACTCGGACCGGTCCGAGGAGCGCACGGAGGCGGGCGGCGGCGTCGTCGTCTGAGAGCGCGGTGATGAGCTCCACCTCATGCCCATCGTCGGCGAGGAGAGTCGCCACGAGGCCGGCTCCCCCCGCCCGCTCGAGGCGGCGGTCCACCTCGAGGACCGGGGCAGGAGCGTCCGGGCAGAGCCTGTCGGCGTGGCCCGTGAGGTCGATGTCCAGGAGGGTGTCCCCGACCACGGCAATCTTCACGTCAGTCCCTCCCTTCCACAGAGGCATCCGATCCCATAGACGCGTCTTCCCTCACGCACGCGTCGAAGCACTCGCACAGGGCGTGGATGGCGATCAGCTGCGCCTCCTGGACGTGGCAGCTGCGGGCGTCGAGCGTCACCGCGTCGTCGACGGCGGCGGCGAGCGGATTCGGGCCCGGGCCGGTCAGCGCCCAGCTGATCGCGCCCGCCTCGTGGGCGGCTTGGGCCGCCGCCACCAGATTGGGGCTCTTGCCGCTCGTCGAGAGGAGCAGCACGATGTCGCCGTGCCGGGCGTGCGCGCGGACCTGCCGTGCGTACACCTCGTCGTAGCCGTAGTCGTTGCCGATCGCGGTGAGCGCGGACGTGTCGCCATGCAGGGCGATCGCCGAGAAGGGCCGCCGTTCGCCGTCGTACCGTCCCACCAGCTCGGCGGTGAGGTGCTGGGCCTCCGCCGCGGAGCCGCCGTTGCCCGCCACCAGGAGGCGCCCGCCCGCGGCAAGGTGCTGGGCGAGGTCGCGGCCCCAGCGGGCCAGGACGGCCGACTGCCGGCGCAGCGAGTCGAGGGCCTGCGCGGCCGCGTCAATGTGGCTGGAGATCTCGTGCGAGAGCTGCTCGTCCGGGACCATGCGGACCCCGTTTGGGGCGAGGGGTCCGCCGGAGCGGATAGTGGCGAGTCCTCCGTCGGGTACGGCAGCCTGGGCTGCCGTTTCCCGAAAAGGGCGGGAAGTCTTCGTGGTGTTCAGAGCGTTCATCGTGCCCCCTCTCCGACGCGGCGCAGACGGCTCCGGGATGCCGCCACGTCCGCCTCGGGCTGTTCCCAGTGGTCTCTCATGGCTCGGTAGATGCGTTCGGTCTCGGCCGCCACGCGGTCCCAGGTGTAGCGGGTGCGGGTCCGTTCGACTCCGGCGGCGCCGAACTTCTCCCGCAGCGCCGGGTCGTCGGCGAGCGCCGCGATGGCGTCCGCGAGCGCGGCGGGATGCTTGGGCTGAACGTGGAGCCCCGTGACGCCGTCGACGATAGATTCCTGCAGCCCGCCCACGGCGGAGACGATCACGGGCACTCCGCACGCCATGGCCTCGAGCGGAACGATGCCGAATGGCTCGTACCAGGGGGTGCAGACCACCACGTCGACGCTCCGGAACAGCTCCGGCATCTCGGCTCGCGGCACTTGGCCCGTAAAGATCACCTGCCCGCCCACGCCGAGGGAGTCGGCGAGGTCGCGGAGGCGCCGGACCTCGGGATCGGTGGCGATGCGGTCCTTGCCCGTAGTGCCGCCTGCGACGAGCAACTCGATGTCGCGGTGGCCGGCGGCGGCCAGGAGGGCGAGGGCGGAGACCACGATGTCCACCCCCTTGCGCGGAACGAGCCGCCCGATCACCGCAAGCCGCAAGCGCTGTCCCCGCGGACGCGCGGGCCCATCGGGAGTGAACTTCTCAACGTCCACGCCGCACGGCGCGATCGAGATGCGACGACGGTTCACGCCGAGCTGGCGCAGCTCGAACGCCTCATCGGGGCATGTGGCGATGACGCGGTCCACGCTCCGGGCGACCCACGGCTCGAGGAACTCGCGCTCCGACGGGCTCGTATCGTCGGTCCCCTGATGGCGGCGCTTCACGACGCCGAGGGCGTGGAATGTCTGGGCGACTACGGGCGGCGGCAGGAGCTCCTTCTGGAGCTTCCCGACGGCCTCGATGCACGCGATGCCGGACATCCAGAAGTGCCCGTGCACGATCTGGGGTGCGTCGTCCCGCCAGTAGCCCGCGAGCTGCTCGGCGAAGGCGGGCATGTAGGGCAGGAGCTTGTCCTTGGGGACGGCATGGGCGGGGCCTGCGTCGACGTTGACGAGCCGCACACCTGTCGGGAGCTCCTGCTCCCAGTGGAGGCGCTCGCTGTCGCGCCGGGTGAACACGGTCACGTCGTGGCCGCGGCGGACGAGCGCAGCGGAGAGCTCGGCAACGTGCACGTTCTGCCCGCCTGCGTCGACTCCGCCGACCGCGGCGAGCGGACTCGCGTGTTCGGACACCATCGAGATCTTCATTGCGTTCTTTCTCCTCACAGAAGGTCGGAGCCTCAGGTCGGGCGGGCTAGCGGCCGCGCGTCACGTGGGTCCGGAGACCTCCGCGGACACCACGCCGCCTCGGACGTCGGACAGCACCTCGTCCCAATCCCTGAGGAAGCGTCCGAGGCTGTAGCGGGCCAGGGCGGCCTCGCGGGCGGCGAGACCCGCCTCGCGAGCCGCGTCGGGGCTGCGGGCGAACCGCCGGGCGGCGGCGACGAGATCGCCGAGGTCCGTGCTCACGCATCCGGCCTCCTGCGGGACCGCTCGCCACGCCTCGGTCGAGCCGAGCGCCAGCACCGGGAGCCCGGCGTGCATCGCCTCGATGAGCGCAAGGCCCAGCGAGGTCCACCGGAACGGGTGCAGATAGGCGCGACGGCGCGCGAGCTCGGCGTGGAGCCGAGCGGTGGGAATGTCGCCCGCCCACTCGAGCCGGTCCGGCACGATTCCGGTGGCCTCGTGGAGGCCGCTGCCGCCCATGCCGAAGATGTCGAGCGGGGCCACGTCTGCGAACCGCGCAAGGAGGTCGGTCCCCGCGGTCCTCCCCCGCCGCACCGGCTCGTTGACCACCACGCCGAACCGCTCGAGCTCGCCGGTGTAGCAGAGCCCCGGGTCACGGACTCCGTGCTCCACGACGTGCACGGGGGCCTGCCCGCTGTCCCACATGAGCGCGTTGAAATGCGTCACGTGGACGATGGGGATCTGGGTCTGGTCCGCGAGCGGGTGCCGCGTGTCCGGGACGTTGCCCTTCGGGGTGTTGTGCTCCACGAACGCCGCGGGAACATCCTGCCCGGGCCTCAGCCCAGTGAGCTCGGCGACCCGGTCCACCTCGTCGGTGCGCTGGAGCACGACGGCGTCGATGGTGGCGGCGAGGCCCGCGAGTTCCTCGACGGGGACTTCGACCGCGGACGGCCAGTCGCGCCCGCCCGTGCCCAGGCCCCATCCGGTGCGGCTGTCGTCGACGGGCAGGAGATATTCGTGATTGCCGCGGACGAACGCATCGGTCCAGCCGCCGTGGACGTGCCAGAGGAGGACGCGCATCA
This sequence comes from Sinomonas sp., assembly GCF_051955515.1. Lineage (GTDB taxonomy): Bacteria > Actinomycetota > Actinomycetes > Actinomycetales > Micrococcaceae > Sinomonas. The sequence goes on along the minus strand of NZ_JBQCGQ010000238.1, from coordinate 6,925 downwards.
GGCCACCGCCTTCGGGTGGACGCCGAGCAGCTGTTCCACCGCGCGGAACGCCGCCTCGGGCGTGACGTCCGCGAGACACGGGTGCCCCGGCACCGGACACGTCCGGGCACGGCTGCCCGCGCACGCCGCGGACTGGTCCCCGAGGACGACGACGGGCGCACCCCGCGGCGCCCATGTCCCGGCCGAGACGACGGGCGAGAAAAGACTGACCACGGGGGTCCGCACCGCCGCGGCGATATGGGCGGGTCCCGTATTGCCGACGACGACCGCACTCGCGCCCGCGAGGAGGTCCACGAGTCCGCGCAGGTCGGTCGCACCGCCAAGGTCGATGCCGTGGTCCCCGGCGACGGCCGCCGTCAGCTCCCGCTCGGCGGGGGTGCCCGTCACGACCACCCCGAAGCCGGCAGATGCCAGCAGTGCCACGAGCCGCGCCGAATGCTCGGCGGGCCACATGCGGGCCGGAGCGTCGGCGCCCGGATGGACCACCACGTACTCCCCCGCCGGGCGCAGCGAGGACCGGGGCTGCGGCAGCAAGGCGGGCAGACCGTCGTCGTCCGCGGGAAGCGCGAAGCCGGCGGCGGCCGCGATTCCGAGGGCCCGCTCGACCTCGTGCAGCTCCCACGGCAGGTCGCGGCTCGTGAGCCGGACGTCGAGGAGGCTTCCGGGGTAGTCCTCGGAGAGCGCCGTGATCCGGGAGACCCCGCACAGGCGGAGCTCGACCGCGAGCGGGAGAGACGACTGATGGAAGGACGTCAGGATGACCGCCTCGTCGACGGCGGCGTGGTCAAGGAGCCGCTCGAGGCGGCGGACGTGCCGCGGCGTGGCCTCCGGGGCGGGGTTCGCGATCCACGGCGCATCCCACACCATCCGGTCGGTGACGCCCGGGAGCATCCCGGCGACCCCGGCGCCGCGCGGCCCCGTCAGCAGGACGACTTCGGCGTGCTCCGCGACCGCCCTGATGGCGGGCCCGGCCAGGACGACGTCGCCGAGGCTGTCGAGCCGGGCGACGAGGACTCGCCTCACGTCCTGCTCCCTGCGACGGCCGGCAGATCCTCGGGCGCTATCTCGTCCCCGCCCTCAATCTCGCCGAGGGCGAGGGCGACGGCGGAGCGCAGGTCGCGCGCGACGGCGGGCGCCGCGTTGACCTCCCCCGGCAACGTCACCTCGGTGGGCACGAGGATGCCCCGCGCCCCAGCGCGCTGCGCCGCCTCCATGTCCGAGCCGATGTCGCCGATGACGACGACGCTCGAGGGCGGCACCCTCAGGGCCCGGCACGCTGAGAGGATGAGTCCGGGCTTGGGCTTACGGCAGCGGCACCCCTGATCGGGATGGTGCGGGCATACCCGCCACACGTCGAACGGTCCCAAGACCTCCTCGACGCGGCGGTTGACGCGGTAGACGTCCACCGAGCCCATCGTTCCCCGGCCCACGCCCGACTGGTTCGTGACCACGCCGATCCGCACGCCTGCAGCACGCAGGCGGTCGAGCGCTTCCCGTGCGCCCTCCACGGGCCTGACCTTGTGCGGGTCGCGGTTGTAGGGCACGTCGTGCACGAGCGTTCCGTCGCGATCGAAGAGCACAGCCGCGGGCGGTGCGTGCCGTTGCTGGTCCAGACGGTCGGGTTCCATGCCCGGGAACTGCCCGCCGAGAAGCTACAATAAACTTTCTGTTTTCCTGCAGCTTCTCCTCCTCATTCTTCTCAGGGCCGAGAAGCCGCCGCGCTCAAGCCATGGGCACCGTCACTCCTCTGTGCATCGGATCTTCAGTACGCATCGGATTTTCAGTACTAACTGGAGGCTGTACGTGAACGCCGGCTCTGACCGTCCTGTCCTGCTAGTCCTTCGAGCGCTCAAGCTGGGCGACCTTCTCGTCGCCGTTCCCGGGCTCAGGGGCCTGCGCTCGGGATTCCCGGACCACGAGATGGTGCTGGCGGCCCCGCAGTGGCTCTCCCCGATCATTCCGCTCATCGGCGGGATCAATCGCCACCTGCCGACCCCCGGCCTGAACGATCCGATCCCCTTCGAGGGCCACGTGCATGTCGCCGTCAACTTCCATGGCAAGGGGACCGAGAGCCGGCTCCGGCTCGAAGAGCTCTCCCCCGATCACCGCATAGGCCACAGCTCCCCCGGGTGGCCGGGACCCGAGTGGGACGACACCCTCCACGAGCGCGAGCGCTGGGTCCGGCTCCTGAACTGGCACGGCCTCCCCGGCCGGCGGGACGACTTCCGGCTCCTCCCGCCTGAGGTCGCAGCTCCCATCGAGGGGGCGACCCTCGTCCACGTGGGTGCCGCCTACGGCAGCCGCCGCTGGCCCACGGAGCGGTTTGCCGCCGTCGCCCGCGAGCTCAGCCGGCAGGGGCACGACATTCTGGTGACGGGTGGTCCCGAGGACTTCGAGCGCGCCGCCGACGTCGCGCGCGCGGCCGGGCTGTCCGAAGCCGCGGTGGTGGCCGGCGGTTGGAGCCTCTCCGAATTCGCGGCGGGGATTGCGGCAGCGCGCCTCGTCGTCACGGTGGACACGTCCGCCGGGCACCTCGCGACCGCCTACGGGACTCCCTCGGTCGTGATCTTCGGGCCGGCCACGCCGGAGCAGTGGGGACCGCCGGCCGACGGACCGCACGCCGTGCTCACCGAGGCGAGCGTCCGCCGGGGCGACCCGTTCGCCTCGACCCCTGATCCCGCGATGCTCGCGGTCTGGCCGGGACATGTGCTGGACGCGGTGGCTAGGCTCGAAGTGGGAGGGCAGTCGCCGGCGTCGGAGCAGGCAACGATCTTCTGACTGGGACCGAGGGAGGCAGTGACCATCGACAGCATCAGCGCGACCGCGTACTGGACGGTCGGGCCGCGGCGGGGCGAGCTGCGCCAGGAATCCCTCGCCGCGCCCGGCGAGGGCGAGGCTCTTGTGCGCACGCTCTATACGGGCTTCAGCCGCGGCACTGAGCGCCTTGTCTACGCCAACCGCGTACCGGAGCGGGTCGCGGGTCTCATGCAGGCCCCCCACCAGCAGGGCTCCTTCCCGTGTCCCGTCAAATACGGGTACCTCTCGGTAGGAGTCGTCGAGGACGGCCCCGCGGAGCTGCTCGGGCGCACCGTGTTCTGCCTGTTCCCCCATCAGGATCGCTACGTGGTCCGCGCGGACGAGCTCGTGGTGGTGCCCGACTCGGTTCCGCCGGCTCGCGCCGTGCTTGCCGGGGCGGTCGAGACTGCCGTCAACGCCCTCTGGGACGCCGCTCCCCGCATCGGCGACCGGGTCGCCGTCGTCGGCTGCGGCCTCGTGGGCGGCGCGGTGCTCGCCCTCCTGCGGCGCTTCCCGCTCTCCCGGCTCGAGGCTGTGGACAGCGACCCGGGCCGTACGGGACTCGGTGACGCACTCGGGGTCACGTTTGTGACGCCGGACGCCGCCCACGGCGACTGCGACGTCGTGATCCACTGCTCCGCAACCGCGGAAGGCCTCGCGCGCTGTCTCGAGCTCGCCGGCGACGACGGCGAGATCATCGAGATGTCCTGGTACGGCGAGCAGGCCGTGAGCGTGCCGCTCGGCGCGGACTTCCACGCGCGGCGCCTCTCGCTCAGGGCAAGCCAGGTGGGCGAGGTGGCCCTCGCCCGCAGGCACCGGCGCACGACGACGGACCGGCTCCGCCTCGCGCTCGACCTGCTCGAGGATCCCGCCTTCGACGCGTTCCTCGGCGGCCCAACCGACTTCGAGCAGCTGCCCGCCGCGATCGACGCGCTAGCCTCGTCTGGGGCGGGAGGCCTGTGCCACGTGATCCGGTATCCGGGTGCCGAGGGCTTTCCCGCCACGTAACCGCCCGATGAACAGCCAAGCCGAGGGAGCCCATGTACACGCTGACCGTCCGTGACAACATCATGATCGCCCACAGCTTGCCGCGGCCCGCGTTCGGGCCGGCACAGGGTCTGCACGGCGCCACGTTCGTGGTCGAGCTCTCCATCCGGGCCCTGGAGCTCGACGAGAACGCTACGGTCATGGACATCGGCGCCCTCTCGGGGATCCTGGGCAGCGCCCTCGAGGAGCTCCGCTACCGCAACCTCGACGAGCATCCCGCCTTCGAGGGCAGGCTCACGACGACGGAGGCGCTCGCCGGTCACATCGCGGAGGACGTAGCGGCGCGATTGTCGCAGTCCGAGGGCGAACGCCTCGTGGGGCTCTCCGTGGTATTGCGGGAGAACCCGGACGCATGGGCGGGGTACAGCCTGGACCTGCCGTGACGTCACCTGCGCCCGAGGAACGTATCGACTCTGGGGAACGGATTGACGCTGCGGAACGTATTGATCTAGTTGCGGCCGCTCCCCTCGGGTGGCGGTCCGGCGGCAGCGTCTACAACGAACGGCTTGTCGATGCCCTCCGCCACAACGGGGTCTCGGTCCATGCGTACAGCCTCGCCGGCGACTGGCCCGAGGGCAGCAGCGCGGACCGCGAGCGGCTCGCGAGCCTCCTGCTCGGCCTCGCGAGCGATGGCAGCCGCGCGGTCATCGTGGACGGCCTCGTGGGCTTGGGCTGCCCCGACGAGATCGCGCAGGCTCAACGGGCCGGGGTCGCCGTCTGGCTCCTGGTCCACGTCTCGCTCGCCGACCTCGCGCTCGGCACCCACTCCGTCCCGGCGTCCGAGGCGGCTCGGCTCGCGGGGCTCGAACGCGCGGCGCTCGAGGCGTGTTCGGGCGCCATCGCGCCAAGCCGGTTCGCCGCGCGCACGCTCGTCGAACGCTATGGGGTCGAGGCCGTCGTCGCCCATCCCGGGATCGACCCGGCGCCCCAGGCCAGGGGATCGAAGCCGCCGCATCTCGTGTGCGTTGCCGCGCTGCTCCCGGCGAAGGGCCAGCTCGTGCTCCTCGAGGCCCTCGACGCCCTCACCGATTTCCCCTGGACCGCCGCGCTCGTCGGATCGGATCAGGCCGACCGCGGCTATGCCCGGGCCGTGCGCCAGGCCGTCTCCTCGCCGCGGCTCGCCAGCCGGGTGCGACTCACGGGTGAGCTGCGCGGCAGCGAACTGGTTTCGGCCTGGGAGTCCGCGGACCTGAGTGTGCTGCCGAGCGCCCACGAGACTTTCGGGATGGCCGTCGCGGAATCGCTGGCGCACGGCGTCCCCGCCTTCGTGCCGGCGGGGACGGGAGCCGAGGAAGCGCTCGGGCTGTCCCTCGCGGGCGGAGCAGGACTGGCGGGGGCGGCCGGACAGCTCCGCGATCCGGGCGTCCTCGCGGGAATGCTGCGCGGCTGGCTCACTGATCCCGAAGAGCAGGCCGCGCTGCGGGCTGCCGCGCGGGCCGCGAGGCTCGTCCTGCCTACCTGGGCCCAGACGGCGACGGCGGTCGCGGACGCGGTCAGCGCTCAGAGGACGGCCGGGGAGCCGACTTCCTCAGGACGCAACGGACGGGCGACGGCGATGACCGAGCCCGAGATGTGGCGCGACTCCCCCGAAGCGAGATAGACGAACGCGTCGAGCTCCTCGAGGTCGTTCGCCTCCTCGTCGCTCATGCTTTCGCCGAGGCCCTGATTCGAGTCCACCGCCTCGAGCGTCGGCCCCTCAAGCGCGGGGTCCCACCGGGGACCGCCGACGACGGCGTTCACGCGCACCCCGCGCGGTGCCAAGGTCTGCGCCCACCCTTGAGTAGTCTCGAGCACCGCGGTCGCGAGGGCCTCCTGTGCGCGCGTCAGTTCGAGGCCGGGCGCCGAGAGGGTCACGGTATTGATGATGCTCGCGCCCTTGGGCATCGCGTCCAGCGCAGCCTCGGTGGTGGTCACCAGGAGGGCCATCGAGCGCTGGAGCGCCCGTTCTACGCCGCGGCGGATGGCGCGCAGATTCGCGCCGATCTCCGGGATCGCCGTAGGACCGGTGTTAATGAGGACGTCTAGTCCGCCGAGCTTCCGCGCCGCACTGCGAGCGACTCCCGTGCCGTCGTCGTCGGGAGCGCTGTCGATATCCACGAGCGCACCATTGCGGCGGAGGACTCTCGCGATCCGTTCACCGAGATCCCGGTCCTCCCCCGTGACAAGTACGCGCTGGCCTTTGAGGCGCGCAGCAACAGACATCGAACGAACTCCGTCAGTCAGCAGCCATAAAGGCTGTGGGTCAGGGTTGTCTGCTCAACGCAGAACAATCAATTCAACCATTCACAAGACGCGATCAAGGGCTCCTCCACGTGGCGGTCGCATGGCTGTTACCCAACCCTGCCCCAGTCAATCCGGGCCCAGTCCATCCGGTCCGCCGTGGCGGGTCACGTCAGAAGAGTGCGTTTTGGCCCCCACCCCTCGGGTAACAAACCCCCAGCAGGGCCCGGAACCCAGTCCGGTCCCCCAATGGAAAGGTGAGGTCAATGGGAATTCTGGCATTTCTTATTCTCGGTTTGATCGCAGGCGCCATTGCTAAGGCCCTCATTCCCGGACGCCAAGGCGGCGGATGGCTCGTGACGCTCCTCCTCGGAGTTGTCGGCGCGATCCTCGGCGGCTGGCTCGGCAGCGTCCTCTTCGGAATTGGACTCCAGAACTTCTGGAGCCTGCAGACGTGGATCGTCGCGATCGTCGGCTCGGTGATCGTCCTCCTCATCTACGGCGCCATCACGGGTCGCCGGAGGGCTTAACGTGATCGATCGCGACAGAGTCCCCGAGCCCCAAGAGCGCCGCGAGGACGTGCTTGAGCCGGAAGAACCCGGCAAGCCGGTCCCGCGAGACGCAGGCGACGAGGTGCCCGGCCGCGACGAAGTGACCCCTTCATCTCAAGGTGTTGGAGCGGTCTGGGGCGATGCCGAAAGGACGCCCCATCCCGGCCCAGTCCGGGAACCGGGCCCCATAGACCAGGCGGCCATGGAAGCGGTCGCCGAGGAATACGAGGTGGTGACCACCGAAGACGGGGAAAGGTACCTGGAGCCGCGGGACGACGATCCCGGGCAGGGCACCACGGATGATTTTCCCG
>NZ_JBQCGQ010000237.1:0-3135 GCF_051955515.1 Sinomonas sp. | reverse complement strand
GCTTCCTGGCCTGGCTGGTGCTCATCATCATCCACGTCAGTGTCTACGCCTCACGGTTACCCAGAGCCATCGCCGAGGACTGGTGGAGGCGCAGGACGAACCGAGACGGAACGAGGACTGGAAGAAGGGCCCGCCTGGCGGTCAACGTCGCGGCCCTGGTCGCCGCCGCGATCCCTGCCCTAGTCCTGGTGCCCGCCGCGGCCCCGTGGGCCGGCTACGTGGAACAGGCAGTGTCCGGATTCGGGGTCCTGGCCGTCGTCGCGATAGCCATCACCGCGGTGGTGGCCGCCGTCCGCCAGCGACTTCGGTAGACCTCGGACTGCCCCGTCTGTCCCTGGCACACCTTCGGGGACCGGCTGCCCCGGCTGCGGGGACGTGTCGGCGGTCTGGGCTGGCGGCTGTTGGGGCTAGGCCGGTTGGGCATGCGCTGTCCATCGGGTGCCGTCCGAGCGGTATAGACCTCAGCGAGTTCTCCCAGATGACAGTTCCAAGAGCCTGCGGGATCAGGCGTGGAGGCTCCACAGGGCCCCTCTCCCATCTGCGGAAACGTGGATGGGAGAGGGGTCTCGGCTTTCCATGGCCGGTCACGTGACAGGCTCAGCCCCTCCTTCGCCGGAGGAAGGCGGCAACCCGCCGGGGAAACTCCACTGGATCTGCGACGCTGGCCAGACGCTCTCGCCTCACGGGCTCGGTCAGGGGGCGGAGGCCATGGTCGACGGCGGCCTTCGCGGCACGGAGCGAGGCTGCGGGGAGCTGAGCCCACGCTGCGAGGAGCGACTCAAGCTCGTGATCGAGGTGCCCATTGGGAACAACGGCGGTGATGAGGCCTACCCGGTGCGCTTCCTCAGCGCTCAGGAGCCGTCCCCCGTACAGCAGCTCCTTGGTCCTCGCGGGCCCAATCCGCAGGGACAGTCGTGAGGCGAAGGACGCGGGAACGAGGATCCCCAACCTCGAGATGGGCATGCCGAGCCGTGCGGTGGCGGACGTGAGCTGAAGATCGCAGGCGAGCGCGAGCTGCAGACCACCGCCCGCGGCGGCGCCTTCGATGGAGGCGATGGTCGGCACCCCCAGGTCCTCGATGGCGCGAAACGCGCGCTCCATGCGCTCGAAACTGGTCCTGACCTCCTCCGGGCTCGCGCCGTGCCACTCCCCCAAATGCGAGCCGGAACAGAAGGCCCCTCCCCGCCCGCGGAAGACGACCGCCCGCAGGGACTCGTCCTCGGACAGCGTCGTGGCGGCGACTTCCAGCTCCGCCCAGTCGGCCAAGCCCAAAGCGTTGAGGCGCTGCCCTGAGCCGAAGCGGACGGTGGCCACCCCATCCGTCACGCTCACCTCGCCGTTCGCCACGACTTCCACTCCGGGGGCGGTCACTGAACCGCCCCCGCCTCGTGTAGCTCCTTGATCTGCGACGTCGAGAACCCGAGCTGATCAAGGACCTCGTCGCTGTGCTGCCCGAGGACGGGCGGAGAGGTCCGGACCGATGCCGGTGTGCGCGTGAGGCGGACAGGGCAGGCGATCGTCTTGAGCTTGCCCGCCGCCGGGTGATCCACCTCCGCCACCATTCCCCGGGCCACAATCTGGGGGTCGGAAAGCGCTTGGTCCACGGTCTGGATAGGTCCGACCGGCACGCCCGCCTCGTCGAGCCGGGCGACCCATTCGTCGGTGCGTGCAGTCCCGAGAATCTCCTCGATGATCGCGACGAGCTCGGCTCGGTGGGCGAGGCGCAGCGGATTGGTGGCGAACCGCGCGTCGTCGGCGAGGCCCTCCCGACCCAAGGCCACGGCGAACCTCCGCCACAGGCCGTCATTCCCGACGGCGATCATGACGAAGCCGTCGGCTGTGGGAAAGGCCTGGTACGGCGCGATCGTCGGATGCGCGGAGCCGTACCGCTGCGGGACACCGCCTCCGGCGAAGTAGCCGCCCGCCACGTAGGTCAGCCACGAGACTGAGCCGTCGAGGAGGCTGATGTCTACCCATTGTCCCCGGCCCGATCGCTGCCGCTCGTGCAGGGCGGCCAGGATGCCGATCACCGCCCAGGTGCCCGCGATCAGGTCCGAGCTGCTCACGCCCACGCGGACCGGCGGCCCGTCGTGTTCGCCGGTGACGCTCATGATCCCGCTGCGTGCTTGGGCGATCGCATCGTAGCCGGGCCGGTGCGCGTCCGGGCCGGTCTGCCCGTAGCCGCTGATCGAGGCGTAGATGAGGCCGGGGTTCGACTTCGAGAGCTCCTCGTAGCCGAGCCCGAGCCGCTCGGCAGTGCCCGGCCGGAAGTTCTCGACGACGATGTCGGCCTTGCGTGCGAGCTGCCGGACCGCGGCCAGGCCGTCGGGCGATTTGAGGTCGACGGCGAGGCTCTTCTTGTTGCGGTTGACGGACAGGAAGTAGGCCGCGTCATCGCCTTGGAAGGGAGGCCCCCACTGCCGCGTGTCGTCGCCGCTGCCCGGCTGCTCGATCTTGATCACGTCGGCGCCGAGATCCGCGAGCGTCATGGTCGCAAAGGGTCCGGAGAGGATCCGGCTCAGGTCCAGGACGAGGAGGTCCTTGAGCGGTCCGGAAGCGGCGGGCTCTTCTGGCCGTCCCGCCGTCGCCGGCCCAGCGAGGCCGACGGCGCTGCCTGCGTTGTTCACCGCGTCACCATGCTTTCGGTCTGAGTGCGGGAGGAGTCGTTCTTCCGGGCTCTGCGCCGCAGCAGCACAAGTGCCGCCATGCTGACCGCCGCGCAGACGACGATGTAGACGGAGATCGCCGTGGAGCCTCCCGTGCCCTGCAAGAGGGCGGCGGCGATGAGCGGCGCCGGGCCGCCGGCGATCACGCTGGCGAGCTGGTACCCGAGGCCCGCGCCCGTGTAGCGGATGTCCGGATCGAAGCTCTCCGCGATGAGCGCGGCCTGAGGCCCGTACTGAATGTCGTGGAGGACGAGGCTCACGACGACCGCGATGCCGATCAGCAGCGCATTCCCGGTGTTCAGGAGGCCGAAGTACGGGAACGCGTACACGGCGGTCCCCACGATGCCGATGCCGTAGACCAGCCTGCGGCCGAATCGGTCGGAGAGCCGGCCGAACAGCGGGATACTGACGAGTCCGAGGGCCGCGGCGATGAGGGTGTCTACGAGGATGGCATCACTGCTGAACTTGA
>NZ_JBQCGQ010000236.1:0-3280 GCF_051955515.1 Sinomonas sp. | reverse complement strand
CGGCACGCGAAGCATAGACTTCGCACATGGCCACCCACGCAACTTTCACGGCGGACGACGCCGTGGAACTCGCTGTGATCGAACGCAGCGGCTTCGTCGAGTCCCGGCACCTCGGATCCGCCGTCGTTCTCGCCGGGGACGGCAGCGTGGTGACCGAACTCGGCGACATTCGGACCCCCGTCTACGCCCGCTCGGCGCTCAAGCCGCTTCAGGCGCTCGCATCGATGCGCAGCGGCGTCCCGCTTCGGGGCCCGCAGGTGGCGATCGCGTGTGGCTCGCACGTGGGATCGCTCGATCACCTGGACGTCGTCGAGGGGATGCTGAAAGCCGCTGGCGTGCGGGAGGCGGACCTCCAGTGCCCGCCCGCGTGGCCGCGGGACGAGGAGGCACGCGCCTGGCTCGTGCGCACGGAAATCGGCAAGCGGCGCCTGGCCCACAACTGCTCCGGGAAGCACGCCGCCTTCCTCTGGGCGTGCTCGGTCAACGGCTGGGGCCGCGGGAGCTACCTCGAGCCGAACCACCCGCTTCAGCAGCGCGTCCTCGAGACGATCGAGGAGTACACGGGCGAACCGATCGCCCACCTCGGCATCGACGGCTGCGGGGCTCCCGTCGCCGCGATGTCGCTGACCGGCCTCGCGCGGGCCTACTCGCAGCTGGCCAAAGCGCCGGGGATGCGCGGCGAAGCGGGCGATGCCCGGGCCGCCACCATCGTCACCTCCATGCTCGACTACGCCTGGGCCGTGCAGGGCAAAGGCCGCGAGAACACCGTGGTCATGGACGAGCTGGGGATCATCGCGAAGATCGGTGCCGAGGGCATCCTGGTCCTCGCCACGCCCCAGGGTGCCACGGCGGCCGTGAAGATGCTGGACGGGAGCCTGCGCGCCACTACCCTCGTGGGCCTCACCATGCTCGCCGCGGCCGACGCGGTTGACGTCCCCGAGGTCGCGCGCGTGCTCGAGGACGTTGTAGAGCCCGTCATGGGCGGCGGTCGGGCCGTAGGGCGGATCCGGCTCGGGCGTGCTGTGTCGGCGCTGTTGGGCTGACCCCTCCCGCGCTCCTGTCCAGTTGTTCTTCCCCGATCAGTCAGGAAGCGGCGCGTTTCGGCGGAACACGCACTCGGGGCGCCTAGAAGCGGACAGGAGCGCTGGGTAGCGTGGCCCTCAGGACCAGCAAGGGAGGCTGACCATGCCCGCACGACGGAGGATCCCGGTGGACAGTGGCCGCGCCGCGGTGAGCGAATGGCTCGCAGCCCGCGAGGGAGACGGGATCGCGGAACCGGGAGGGGCCCCCTTGGCCCCGGTGGACCGGTCGGTCCTGGCCACCGCAGTGCGCTACACGCTCGAGGAACTTGCGGCCCGCGCACCGGGGAACTCCGTGGAGGTGCGGGTGCCGCCATTCGGGGTCGCCCAGTGCATCGAGGGACCCCGGCACACGCGCGGCACTCCCCCGAACGTCGTGGAGACCGACGGCGAGACCTGGCTCGCGCTCGCAACGGGATCTATGGCGTGGCTCGACGCCGTGGCCACGGGCAAGCTCAGCGCGTCCGGGACGCGGACCGACCTGAGCGGGCTCATGCCGCTCGCGTAGGCCAACCCCGTCCGACGGCCTACCCCCGTCCCACGAACGGCATCCCGGAGGCCGTGATGAGGAGCGACCCGATGGTCGCCTCGGGCGGCAGGGACGCCATGAGGACGACGGCGTTGGCCGCCTCTTGGACGGGGAAGGTCGGCTCGATGCGGCGCGAGCCGTCAGCCTGAAGGGCGCCCTGCCCGACGCCGAGGGCCGTCATGATCTCGGTGCGGGTGTTGCCGATGTCGATCTGCCCACACGTGATGCCGTAGGGCCGCCCGTCGAGCTCGATGCTCTTCGTGAGGCCGGTGATCGCATGCTTCGTCGCCGTGTAGGCGACGGATTTGGGGCGCGGCGTGTGAGCCGAGATCGAGCCGTTGTTGATGATCCGGCCGCCTTGCGGACTCTGCGACTTCATCGCCCGGAACGCCGCCGCCGCGCAGAGGAAGCTGCCGGTGAGGTTGACCCCCACAACAGCTTCCCAGTCCGCTGGCGAGATCTCGCTGACATCCCCGCTCGGCCCGAATGTCCCGGCGTTGTTGAAGAGCACGTCGACCCGGCCCCAGCGGCGGGTGACCTCGGCGAAGAGGCGCTCGACGTCGTCGGCCGCGCTGACGTCAGCGGCGACCAGAAGCGCGCGGTCCGCGAAGCCCTCGGCGCTCTCGGCAAGCGGGGCGGCGCGGCGCCCGGCGAGCGCAACGTTCCACCCCTCCTCAAGCAGCCTGCGGGCCACCGCCCGGCCAATCCCGGAACCGGCTCCCGTCACCACGGCAACCCGCGGGTTCTCCTTCATACAGCCTCCTCATCCTGAGCCGAGCTTGACGCACGTCACGCCGACAAGCCACTCTTAATCCACATTGCAATAAATCGTTTCCATTATACGAAATCAAGGAGACGATGCAGACCAGCCATCCCAGGGATGACGACGTCCCCAGGACGAGCGCGCGCAACCCGGCGCGCAGGAAAGAGGTTCGACGTGTTGACTGGAGAGCATACCCAGCAGATCCTCGGCGGGCTCGGGACACCGCCCGACCACGACCCTGAAGAGACCGCCGAGTGGATCGAGTCTTTCGATTCGCTCGTGAAGGAGCGCGGAACCGAGCGCGCCCAGTTCATGGTCCGGAACATCCTCCAGCGGGCCGGGGCCCAGAGCGTCGGAGTCCCGCTTGTCACGACGACGGACTACGTCAACACCATCCCGGCCGACCAGGAGCCGGAGTACCCGGGCGACGAGGAGACCGAGCGCCGCTACCGGGCGTGGATGCGCTGGAACGCGGCGGTCCTCGTCCACCGGGCACAGCGGCCGGGGGTCGGCGTAGGCGGCCACATCTCGACGTACGCCGGCGCGGCGACCCTCTACGAGGTCGGCTTCAACCACTTCTTCCGGGGCAAGGATCACCCCGGCGGAGGGGACCAGGTCTTCTTCCAGGGCCACGCCTCGCCCGGAATGTACGCGCGAGCCTTCATGGAGGGCCGACTCACGGAGGAAGACCTTGACGGCTTCCGCCAGGAGAAGTCCCACGAGGGGCACGCCCTCTCCTCCTACCCGCATCCCCGGCTCATGCCCTCCTTCTGGGAGTTCCCCACGGTGTCGATGGGCATCGGCCCGATGAACGCGATCTATCAGGCCCAGTCCAACCGCTACCTGCAGCATCGAGGCATCAAAGACACCTCGGACCAGCACGTGTGGGCGTTCCTCGGCGACGGCGAA
>NZ_JBQCGQ010000235.1:0-14610 GCF_051955515.1 Sinomonas sp. | reverse complement strand
AATGGAACGTCGAGGCGCTGTTCTCGAAATTCGGCATGGACGGCCGGTGCGACCATCTGATCGAAGACTATTCCCATGGAATGCAGAAGAAGCTCCTGCTCAGTGGCGCCTTCCTGCTGGAGCGCAGGCTTACCGTCATCGACGAGACGCTCAACGGGATCGATCTCGATGCCGTCGAGATGTGCAAGGCAGAGTTCCATGACATGAGGGGTCGGGGGCAGAGTGTCCTGCTCTGCTCGCACGACTTCAGCCTGCTCGAGGAGGTCGCCGACCGTGTTCTCGTCCTGCGAGCAGGCAGGCTTCTTGCCAGTCTCGAGGTGGGCGCTGAGCTGGCAGGCGGAGGGAGGTTGAGCCACTCCGTCCGAGCGGCCCTGGATTGCGGGGAGTTCGCGTGAGCATCACCAGGATCCTCATCGTGGCGAAGCTGTTCTTCCGCTACTTCACACGCAAGGCGCTTTCGGTAGGAGTTCTCAGAAGCAGGCTCGCAAGGAGCCTGCTCGGCCTCAGCGCCGTCGCGGGGGTCACCCTCCTGAGCGCGGTCGCAGCGTCCGTCTTCCGCGAGATGATTCCCGGGAAGGGCGAACTGCTCCTCGTCATGCAGGTCTCCACGGCCGGGGTCGTCTTCTGGACCTTCATCGCCTTCATCTTCGTCAAGATCCTCTTCGTGAAGTCCGACCAGCTCGTGCGCTACACGCTGCTCCTTCCCGTGAGCCATCGCGAACGGTCGGCGGCCCTCAGGCTGTATGAGTTCTCGATGGTCGGCCTCAGTGTGGGCGTGCTCTTCCTGCCCATTGCGATCGCGTCTCTCATCAGGCTCGGAGCCGACGCGATCCCTGCGATGCTCACGGGCATCTTCATGACGGCAGTGAGTGCGTATCTGCTGCTCTCCGTCCTGCACAATCTTGTGGCACTCGCACTCGAGGCATTCGGAGGATCACGGCTCGTCCACACCGTGACTCTCTCCCTCATGGCCGCGGCGACGCTCTGGTACAACGGCGCTTCGTGGACCCTCATCCGGGACATCACCGGCGACTATCTGCAGGGCGGCGTCGGATTCCACCTGGTGAATCTGTTTCCCTTCCTGGGCGAGCGGGTGGGCTGGCCTCTGGCTACGGCGGCCTTTCTGGCCCTGGCTGCGGTTCTGACGGTCCTCGCCGCCTGCACCTCGCCCCGCACTTTCCCTCTTCCCCGTCGCTTCGTCCGGGTCCCCGTGCCGTTCGCCGGGCGATCCCTCTGGCCGATCGTCGCAGCGCTCACCCGCCGCTCGGAGTGGTGGATCGCTGTCGGTGTGGCCTACGTCGGCGCGATCATGCTCTGGCTGGATGGGGGCGCCGCCTTCGTCTACTCGGCGCTCATCCTCCTCTCACAGGGCGTCTACGTGCACGCGGCGGCAAGCCGATTGCGGCTCATGCCGGGCTACAGGAGGTCCGCGGGCAAGGAGGTCGCGCACATGCTCAGTGGACAGGCGATCGTCGTGGCCGTTTGCGCCCTCCCCATCTTTCTGCTCGCCGCCGTGCGCCCGGGCGCGCTTGGCGAGCTCCGCCCGGTGGGGCTCGCGCTGGTGAGCGGAGTCATCCTGACAACCCTCATCGCCATCGTGTTCGTCGCGGAGAACGACAGCCCGCTCGTCGTGTTCACCGGCTACGCCATCTGCATCGGGACGCTCGTCTCGGTCGGCGCGATGGTGGGCCTGCTCCAAGTACCCGGGCCGTGGCTCTGGTGTGCTGCCGGGTGCGCGCAAGTCCTCGCAATCGTCTACTCAGTGGCCGGCATGAAACAGATCATGAGGAGGAAACGTCATGAAGCGGCTGTTCCAGGTGCTTAATGCAGTGCTGGCCGGTTTCGTCGGAACACTCCTCCTCGCCACGGCGTCAATCCTCGTGCTCATGTTCTCGACACGGGAGCCCGGTAGGCGGGCAGTCGGCCTCTTCGGCGGCGTGTTCTTCCAGGCCGCCGACCGCTCCGACGGCTCGATGACCCTCGAGCTCGGGGTGGAGAACTGGACCGTCTTCGTGGCGCTGTGGCTAGTA
Organism: Sinomonas sp.; assembly: GCF_051955515.1. Classification (GTDB taxonomy): domain Bacteria; phylum Actinomycetota; class Actinomycetes; order Actinomycetales; family Micrococcaceae; genus Sinomonas. Next base: position 12,580 of record NZ_JBQCGQ010000235.1, on the reverse strand, counting down.
TTGTCGGCGTTGGTCTTCGTTTCGATGCTCATATTCGGCTGGCTCCGCCGCTATCGGGACGCCTTGGCCGCGAACAGGCCGGATCTGAAGTGAGCCGCAGTGATTCCAACGCTGCGCTTCGGCTTTGCGCTTGCCCTCCGTTACGGGTGGGTACTGGCCGCGCCAGCACTCTTTGTCGGTCTCGCTGCGTGGCTTGGCCTCGCCTACGGAGCGTGGGGGACGCTTCAGCTCGCGCTCCCCGTGATGCTCCATGCCTCAGCCGGGATGCTCGGATCGTACGTGGTCCATGAATCCGGGCACTTTGCCGCTCTGAGACGATGCCGCGGCATCACGGCCGTCTCGGTGGAGACGCGCGCACTTCGGCTCTCGCTCAAGCCCCGTGGCGCGATAGCTCCCGCAGAAGCACTCGCCGTCGCCCTCGCTGGCCCCCTCGCGTGTTTCGTCACCGGCGCCGTCCTCTGGGCCGCCGTCCCGCAGCCCGGCGTGGCGTGGTGGTACCTCGCGCACCTGATCCTCCTTGCCCCGTGGTGCGGCGACGGACAGGCAGCCGTGACCGCCCTTCGTCGCATGAGGCGGGATGGACGGGATCAGCGGCTCAGTGGCCGAAGCTCAGGGGATCGGCTGCAGCCGGGCCCGTCCCGTCGAGGGCGTCAAGGCTCTTGATCTCCTCGAGCGTGAGGTCGAAGTCGAACACCGCGAGGTTCGCTGCCAGGCGCTCGCGCGAAGCCGACTTGGGGATCGCCACAAGCCCTTGCTGAGTGTGCCAGCGCAACACCGCTTGCGCCCGCGTCACCCCGTGGGCCTCCGCCACGGCGGCCACGGCAGGCTCCGACAGGAGATCCTGGCCCCGACCGATCGGGCTATAGGACTCGGTCACGATCGCGTGGCCGCCGTGGAAGGCCCGGGCCTGATGCTGAACCCAGTACGGGCTCAGCTGGATCTGGTTGACATCCGGCCCCACGCCCGTCGAGGAGATGAGGTCCTCCAGATGCTGCGGAATGAAGTTGGAGACGCCGATTGAGCGGACCTTCCCCTCGTCGCGCAGCTCGAGGAGACCCTCCCACGCCTGGACGTAGGTGCCCTGATCAGGGTTCGGCCAGTGGATCAGGAACAGGTCGAGGTACTCGAGCCCGAGCCGACGCACGCTGTTCTCCCAGGCTTCACGCACGCCCTTGACGCTGTGCCATTCGCGGTTGAACTTCGTGGTGACGAAGACGTCCTCGCGGGGAACCCCCGAGCGCCGGATGCCGTCGCCGACGCCCTTCTCGTTCCGATAGTTCTCGGCCGTATCGACGTGCCGGTACCCCAGGTCGAAGGCCGTCTCGACGACGTGCGCAACCTCGGCATCGTCAAGCGGCCACGTGCCGAAGCCGATCTGGGGAATGCTATGACCGGACGCGAGCGTGATCAGCGGAGCGGTGGAAGTCATGCCCCCACCCTAAGGGCGCTCCGCCTCCTGCCGCGAGACGTCGTCGGCTGCTTGGCGTTCGGCGGCGGCCTGCGGTGCGCCAGCCGGCGCCTGCTTGATCTTCGCGAAGAAGAACGCGACGAGGCAGCCCAGCGCGATCACACAGGCGGGAAGGAGGACCGACTCGGCCATCGCCGTGGAGAACCCGCTCTGGAGGAACGACGGCAGCTGGCCTGCGGCGAGGGCGCTTCCATTCGTCGACCCTCCGCCTGGCCGGGCGGGAAGGTCTGCTGCGAGCCGGGCCTCGATGAGGGCCGCGATCGCGGAACTGCCCAGCACGCCGCCGATCTGGCGTGTCGTGTTGTAGATGCCCGAGCCGGCTCCGGCGAGCTGGGGCGGGAGGTTGCGCGTGGCGAGCGTGGCGAGCGGACCCCAGATTCCGGCGTTCGCCAGGCCGAGGACGGCCCCGGGGATGAGGAGCATCCAGATCGGCTGGTCCGGCGTGAGGAGCACGTAGTAGAGGAAGAGTGCCACGACGAAGAGGAACATGCCTCCGATGTTCATGACCTTGGCGTGGCCGCGGTCTACGAACTTCCCGGCCACCGGGGCGAGACCGCCGGATAGGACGGCCATCGGGATCATCATGAGGGCCGACTGGGTAGGAGTCATGCCCCGCACGAGCTGGTAGTAGAAGATGGTGGGCAGCCCGAACGACGTCACGGTGAAGCCGACGGTGGTGATGCCGAGGTTCGCAAGCGAGAAGTTCCGGTCGCGGAACAGTCCGAGCGGCACGAGCGGCTCGGCCTTGTTGAGGGCCTGCCAGACGACGAAGAGGACCATGACGACGATGCCGGAAATGATCAGGCCCCACACGCTGATCGGCCCCGTGATGGTGCCCCAGGAATAGGTCTGCCCTTCCTGGATTCCGAACACGATGAGGAACATCGCGATGCCGCTGAGGGCAACGCCGAGCCAGTCGAAGCGGTGGGCGTGGGTCTTGAGCGTGGGCACGAGCCGCCAGGCAAGGATGAAGCCCACGATCCCGACTGGGACGTTGATGAAGAACACCCACTCCCAGCCGAAGCCGTCCACGAGGAGGCCGCCGAGAATCGGGCCGACCAGCATGGCGACACCCGCAGTGGAGCCCCAGATGCTCATGGCGGCGCCGCGTCGGTCGGGCGGGAAGATGCGGGTGATGACCGCCATCGTCTGGGGAGTCATAAGGCCTGCCCCGAGCCCCTGCACCACGCGGGCAGCGATGAGCGAGGCGATGCTGCCCGAGAGGCCGCACCACAGGGAGGCGAGGGTGAAGATCACGAGGCCCGTGAGGTACATGTTCTTCGGGCCGAAGCGGTCGCCGAGGCGCCCCGTGATGAGCAGTGGCACCACATATGCGAGGAGGTAGGCGCTGGTCACCCAGATGACCTCGTTGATGTCAGCACCGATCCCGCGCATGATGGCCGGGTTCGCGACCGACACGATGGTCGTGTCGATGAGGATCATGAAGAACCCGATCACCAAGGACCAGAGGGCGGCCCAGGGCCGTTCTATCTTTTCCACCGGACTAGAGTCTCACTTCCTGAGGACAGGCACAGTCCGCAGGAGTCCGCCGCGAGGAATCCGAGACGAAGCTCACAGACTGAAGCGTTGGAGCAGCTCGTCCCGGCCGAACATCTGCGCGGCCTGACGGGCTGAGGGGGTGCCGGCGTCGGGGTCGGCACCGAGTTCGAGGAGCACGTCGACCACGTCGGTGTACCCCTTGAAGACGGCACCCGCGAGCGGCGTCTGGCCGCGGTCGTTGGGTGCCTGGACATCGGCGCCGTGCTCGCCGAGAAGGCGCACGACGCCCGCGTGGCCGTGGTAGGCCGCGAGCATGATGAGCGAATCGCCCGCCTGATTGGCGAGCGACGACGGCGCGCCCGCCTCGAGGTAGGCGCGCAGCGTGGCCTCGTCCCCGGCTCGGGCGGCGTCGAAGAGGCGGGACGCGAGCTCGACGACGTCGTCGTCCGGTCGGCCGGCTTCGGGCTGGGTCTCGGTCATGGCTTCTCCCTGATCGGTCACGGGTGGCGCAGGAGCCCCGCGGGCCGCTGGACAACCTGCCCGGCGTCTGGCGCGACAATCGTTTCCTGGGCAGCGGCGTACTCTTCGCCCTCCGCCTCGCCCTTCACCACAAGGGTCGCCGAGGGATCGGTGTTCCGCTTGACGACCGCGAGGGCCACCGGCCCCATCTCATAGTGCAGCGCCGCCGAGGTGATCCGCCCGACTTGCTTCGCGGCGCCGTCGTCCGTCCCGAGCATCACCGGGCTGCCGGTCGCAGGCAGGGTGTGCGCGGATCCGTCCAGCTGGAGCATGACGAGCCGCCGCGGGGGGTGGCCGAGGTTGTGCACGCGCGCGACCGTCTCTTGGCCCTTGTAGCAGCCCTTGGCGAGATGCACCGCGGTCCGGAGGAGGTCGAGCTCGTGGGGGATCGCCTTGTCATCGGTTTCGAACCCGGCGCGCGGCCGCCACGCGGCGATGCGCAGCGCGTCGGCGGCCATGGAGCCGGCGAGCCCGATCCCGTCGGCGTCCAGCAGTTCCGCGGCCTCCTCGAGCCGGTCCGCCGGCACCAGATGCTCGAACCATGGGCGCTCAAGACCCGGATGCCGGTCCTCGGGGACCACCGCGTAGCTGTAGCCGCCGCGCGCCACATGCGGCCAGGGATCCTGCCACACGGGGCCAGCACCGGGAAGGGCCGCAAGGGTGTCGAGTCGCCGGGTCGCCCCCAGAACTCCCCACGCCTCGCTCACGTTCGCCACCTCGACGCGGAGCATGAACCGCATCGAGTCGAGCCACACGGCCAGCCCTTCCGCCTCCGCGGCCTCGACGAGGAGCCAGGCCCGCTCGCCGTCGTCGACGATCCGTGCGTCGTACTCGATCCGCCCTTGGACGCTCAGCAGGAGCAGCTCGGCCGACTCCCCCGGCACGAGCCCCGAGACCTGCTGGGACGAGAGCGTGGTAAGCCACGTGAGGCGGTCAGGCCCGGCGACGGTCACTACCCCGCGGAACGAGAGGTCGACGGCGGCACGGCCTTCCGCGAGGGTGCGCTGCTCGCGCATGGGGTCGCCGTAGTGCGCGGCCACGCCGGAATCGGCGCCGGCCGCTGCGACCGCCCCAGGGCGGGAGAGGAGGGGGGAAACGAAGCTCATAGAAGCCTTAACGTCGAACAGGTGCGATTCAGTCCGGGAGTCACTCAGGTCAGTCCCGACGTCACTCGGTGGGCTGCTGGTGGTTCTCCGGCGGCGCCACGCGACGCAGAATCGCCGAGGCGTGAGGCGCAAGGGGGTTTCCGCCCGAGGCGACGTCCCAGCGCCAGAACAGGTCGCCGTTGACCAGCCCGAAGATCCTGGTGGCCGCCGAATAGTCACGGCTGTGGGCGCCGCGGAGCACCGCATCCGTGCTCAGGTGGATCTGCGGCCCCTTGATCTGCCCGTAGTAGAGCTCCGAAATCCCGCCCGGATGCAGGACGCTCACCACAATGTCGAACCCGCCGTCGGTGTTCCTGAGGGATTCGACCTCGTCGGCCGACTTGTAGGCGGGGACGATGTCCGCGGGCGAGAGGCCCGGGCCGCCGTCCGCGTCCTGAAGCGGCCGGTCCAGCTGCCAGAATCCCGTCTCGACGGAGAGCGGCCTCAGGCGTGTCCCGTTCTCGTCGCAGAGCCAGCTCTCGGCGGTGTATTCGAGATAGGGGAAGCCGTGGTGGGCGAACGTGACGTGCTGCCCGAAGTGCTCATCGCCGGCTTCCCCCGCGCCGAGACGCCCGCGCCCTTCCCACTCGCCGATCAGCCACGACAGTGGGACCAGTTCGGGAGTGAGTCCTGTGGGGATCTCGATGGGCACAGCGGGCTCCGCGTCAGCGCTGGCCGCGGAAGAGGCCGAGGATGGCGTAGACGGCGAACCACGCCATGGAGATGCCGGCAATGACAAGGAGGACGAGGAACAGGATTTCCCAGGCAAGAACAGACATAGCGCCCATCGTAGCTCCTAATAGATAAGGAGCTTGTCGATGAAGTAGGCGAGCGAACCCACGGCAAGGACGGGCCCGAGAGCAAGCGCCACAAGGCCCGTTCTGGGCATGGGCCGGGAGCGCGTCCGGTTCAGACGGCGCACCGCGGCCAGGACCGCTCCGATGAGGGCGCCCGTCGCTGTGGCAGGAATCACGGCGATGTCGGTGAGGACCAGGGCCGCGAGCGGCGCCGCGAGGCCAGCGAAGACGATGGCCAGAGGCGCAACGATCGTGTCCGGCCAGTTGATGGCGCCCACGAGCAGGGCGACGGCCGTGCTGATGCCCGCCACGAGCAGCATCGAACCCATGCCGGTGAACCGGGCCGTGGCGATCCAGCCGGCGCCGAGGCTGCACAGGAGCACGCCCGCGCTCGCGCCGAGGGTGGACTCGAGGCGGTGGCTCTGCCCGGTGCCGCGCAGGAGCTGCACCACGATGACTGCGATGATGCCCACCGCGACGACGGCGGGAGTCCACTCGAGGTACTCGGGTCCGTTGACGGCGGCGGCAGAGAGGCCGGCGGCGGCGCCCGCGAGCGCGAGGATGATGCCGTTGGTCCGCTTCGCCGGGATTCCGAGGAATGTGGGCCAGCACAACCCGGCGGCTATGGAGAGGACGACGGCGACAGCGGCTTGGGCGAAAGGCCCGCCGAGGCTGGACGCCACGAGGGCGGCTGTTCCTACAACGCCGATGCCTGCAGCCGCCGCGCCGCCGATCCACGTCTTCACCCTGTCATCCTTTCACAGGCGTCCCCGTATAATCGTCCGCAACAGAACGACCTGCCCGACGCTGTGCAGCCTGCTCTTCGGGAGGACCCATGTCGCACATCCTGCTGCTGACCAACAGCCGAGGCTCTTCGGTCGAGGTCCTTCCTGCCCTCGAACTTCTGAATCATCAGGTTCACATCCTGCCCGCCGAGCCCACCGCCCTGCTCGACGCAGACCCGGCCGACGTCGTCTTCCTCGACGCACGGAAAGATCTCGTCGGGGCGCGTTCCCTGACTCAGCTCCTCAAGGCCACCGGGCTCAGCTCTCCCCTTCTGCTCATCCTCACGGAGGGCGGGATGGCGGCGGTCTCCGCCGCCTGGGCCGTGGATGACATCGTGCTCGAATCCGCCGGGCCCGCCGAGATCGAGGCCCGCATCCGGCTGGCGATCTCGCGCACGGCGCACGTCGAGGAGCCCGAGACGGAGATCCGCGCCGCCGGCGTGGTGATCGACGAAGCGAGCTACACCGCCAGGGTCAACGGCGAGGCGCTCAACCTCACCTTCAAGGAATTCGAGCTCCTGAAGTATCTCGCGCAGCATCCGGGCCGGGTCTTCACGCGCCAGCAGCTGCTCACCGAGGTGTGGGGCTACGACTACTACGGGGGCACGCGCACGGTCGACGTCCACGTCCGGCGACTGCGCGCCAAGCTCGGCCCCGACCACGAGGGCCTCATCGGGACGGTGCGCAATGTGGGCTACCGGCTCACGCTCACCCGCCTCACCGAGGACGAACTCAGCGACGCCTGAGGATGCGCTTTGCCGAGGATCTGCAGAAGAAGGGCCCCGCATCCATGTGGATGAGGGGCCCTTCTCTGTCTCCCTGAGAACCTCTCTGGAGAACATGCTCTGTGGAGGACATACGGGTCGAACGTATCGAGGCCACCCCACTGGTGGATCCCCCTCGTTGCGGCCTGCCCGGCCGCGGGTTCCCCACTTTACACAAGCGCGTCCGGGCGGGCAAAACCGCTAGCCTAGCTTCATGACGAGCGCATACCCCCAGGACTGGCCCGCCATGGTCGTCGAAGGCCGCGTTCCCCGCGCCCTGTGGTCCGAGATCGAAGGCCTCCTGACGGCCGCCGAGGAATCGGACGGCAACCCCTCACTGTCCGAGCAGACCACGGTTCTCATGCGCTCGCCGGAGACGCGATCCGAGGAGATCCTCACCGTCGCCGTCCACGCCCTGGATGACACCTCGGGTTCGTCGGCTCCGGAAGACCTTGCCGGAGTGGCCGCGATCGCGTTCCAGCCGGATGGCTCGGGCATCGTGGAGCTCGCCGTGCACCCGACGTACCGGAATCAGGGCGTCGGCGTCCGCCTCATCGAGGCGATCAGGGAGCTCCGCGGGTCGGACGGTGGCCTGGAGTTGACGGCGTGGTCTCACGGCAACCATGAGGCCGCGGCCGAGCTCGCAGCGATCTACGGCTACACGCCGCTCCGGGAGCTGTGGAAGATGGTGCTCGTGAGGCACGCCGAGGGGCCGGCGCCCACGCTGCCCGAGGGAGTCCGGATCCGGACATTCGAGCCGGGCTTCGACGAGGTGGCCTGGCTGGCAGCGAACCACGCGGCGTTCGCGCACCACCCCGAACAGGGCGCGCTGCGGCGCAGTGACCTCGAGGCGCGGATGGCCGAGCCGTGGTTCGATCCGGAGGGGTTCTTCCTCGCGGTGGACGACGACGACAGCATCCTCGGCTTCCACTGGACGAAGGTGCACCCAGCCCACGGGGAGCACAAGGCGGTCGGCGAGGTGTACGTCGTCGGCGTCGTCCCGTCGGCGCAGGGCCGGGGGCTGGGGCTCGCGCTCACCCGGGTGGGCATCGACTACCTGCACGGCAAGGGGCTCAAGACCGTGATGCTGTACACGGACGCGGACAACGAGGCCGCCGTCGCGCTCTATCGGAAGCTCGGCTTCACCCTGTGGGACAAGGATATGCTCTACGGTCCGGCGGCTCCGGCGACTGTGTAGGCTGGATCCGGATGACCTGAGAGCTCCTGCGGAGGAACAGTGACCGAAGCCCAAAACCAGAGCCCTGCAGCACTGGCGCCGCAGAATGCAGACCTTGCCGTCGCCGTGTCCACGCGGCCGGCTCCGCGACAGGGCAGTGCCACCCCTGTCTTCGGATCATCCGAGGTCCCCGCCTCGCGGGCCACCGAGGATCGCATCGACATCCCGCAGTTCTCGCCGAGCCCGTCTCCCGAGGGCGAGATCGGCCCCGACCGCTTCCTGGACCGCGAGCTCAGCTGGCTCGCGTTCAACGCCAGGGTCCTCGAACTCGCGGAAGACCCCGACCTCTTCCTCCTCGAGCGCGTCAACTTCCTCTCGATCTTCGCCTCGAACCTCGACGAGTTCTTCATGGTGCGCGTGGCCGGGCTCAAGCGGCGCATCGCCACTGGCCTCGCGGTTCCCTCCGCGGCCGGGCTGAGCCCGCACGAGGTCCTCGACCGGATCTCGGTCGAGGCCCATGAGCTCCAAGAGCGCCATTGCCGCGTCTTCAACGAGCAGATCCGGCCCGCGCTGGCCGAGGCGAACATTCAGCTCGTGGCGTGGGAGGACCTCGGGGACGACGAGCACGAGCGGCTGAGTTCGCTGTTCGCCGAACAGGTCTTCCCGATCCTCACGCCGCTCGCCGTGGACCCGGCGCACCCCTTCCCCTACATCTCGGGGCTCTCGCTCAACCTCGCGGTGGTGGTGCGCAACCCGGTCAGCGACAAGGACCTGTTCGCGCGCCTCAAGGTGCCCGACCAGCTCCCCCGGCTCATCTCCGTCGACGGCCCACGCGCCGGGAACGTCCCCGGCCGGCTTGCCCGCTTCATCCCGCTCGAGGACCTCATCGCAGTGCACCTCGACCAGCTGGTCCCGGGCATGGAGGTCGTGGAGCACCACACGTTCCGCGTCACGCGCAACGAGGACCTCGAGGTCGAGGAAGACGACGCCGAGAACCTCCTGCAGGCCCTCGAGAAGGAACTCCTCCGGCGCCGGTTCGGCCCGCCGGTACGCCTCGAGGTGACCACGGACATCAACCCGAACATCCGCGCGCTGCTCGTGCGGGAGCTCGGGGTCGACGAGCCCGAGGTGTACTCGCTTCCGGGGCCGCTGGACCTGCGCGGCCTCTCGGTGATCAGCAGCATCGACCGGCCGGAGCTGCACTACCCGAAGCATCTTGCCCATACGTCGCGCTTCCTCAATGAGTCCGAGACCGCAAAGGCCGCGAATGTCTTCGCCGCGATGCGCCGCCGGGACATCCTCCTCCATCACCCCTACGACTCGTTCTCGACGTCTGTCCAGGCGTTCCTCGAGCAGGCTGCGGCGGATCCCAAGGTCCAGGCCATCAAGCAGACGCTGTACAGGACCTCGGGTGACTCTCCCATCGTCGACGCCCTCATCGACGCGGCCGAGGCCGGCAAGCAGGTCCTCGCGCTCGTGGAGATCAAGGCGCGATTCGACGAGCAGGCGAACATCTCGTGGGCGCGCAAGCTCGAGGAGGCCGGCGTGCACGTGGTGTACGGCATCGTCGGACTCAAAACCCACTGCAAGCTCTCCCTCGTGGTGCGCCAGGAGAACGACGGCCTGCGCCGCTACTGCCACATCGGAACGGGCAACTACCACCCCCGCACTGCCCGCTACTACGAAGACCTCGGCCTCCTCACGTGCGACGAGCAGGTCGGCGAGGACCTCTCGAAGCTGTTCAACCAGCTCTCGGGCTACGCCCCCAAGTCGACGTTCAAACGACTCCTCGTCGCCCCGCGCTCGGTGCGCTCGGGGCTCATCGACCGGATCGAGACGGAGATCAAGAATGCCCGCGCGGGGCTACGGGCCCGCGTGATCATCAAGGTCAACTCGATGGTGGACGAGGCCATCATCGATTCCCTCTATCGCGCCTCGCAGGCCGGGGTGAAGGTGGACATCATCGTCCGCGGGATCTGCTCGCTGCGGCCCGGCGTCCCGGGCCTGAGCGACAACATCACGGTGCGCTCGATCCTCGGGCGCTTCCTCGAGCATTCCCGGGTGTTCGCGTTTGCGAACGGCGGGAGCCCGGTGGTCTACATCGGTTCGGCGGACATGATGCACCGGAATCTGGATCGGCGCGTCGAGGCGCTCGTCCAGCTGCGGAACCGAGAGGACATCAACGACCTCATCTCGTTGTTGGACCGCTACCTCGACAACAGTACGTCGAGTTGGCACCTCGACGAGACCGGTACGTGGACTCGGCACCACCTCGATGCCGAAGGGCGGCCTCTTCAGGACATCCAGTCCTGGCTCCTGGCCTCGCGGACGCGCCAGCGAACCGCGACCATGCGGTGACGATGGCGGATCAACCCCGTCTCGACGACGACCTCGCGGAACAGTCCGGAGAAGCTGTCGCGGTCTATGCCGCCGGAGCGATTCCGTGGAGGATCCGGCAAGGCGTCCTTGAGGTGCTCCTGATCCACCGTCCGCGCTACGACGACTGGTCGTGGCCGAAGGGGAAGCTCGATCGCGGCGAGACGATGCCCGAATGCGCGGTCCGCGAGGTCCGCGAGGAGGTCGGCGTCGAGGGCCGCCTGGGCATCCCACTCCCTGCCACGAGCTATCGGGTCGCGGCAGGTCTCAAGCTCGTCCATTACTGGGCGCTCAAGGTGCCCAAGTCCGCCGTCGTCCGCCCTGACGGCTCCGAGGTCGACACGACGCATTGGTGCGACGTCGAAGAAGCCGCAACCCTCCTGTCCAACCCCACGGACGTCCTTCCGCTCCGCTGGCTTGCCGAAGCCCACCGTCGGGGCGAGCTCGACACGCGCCCGATCATCCTCCTGCGGCATGCGAAGGCGAAGCCCCGCGCCTCGTGGACCAAAGCGGAGGGAGACCGCACCTTGGCGGCGTCCGGTGTTCGCCAAGCGGCCGCCGTCGGACGCCTGCTCATGGTGTGGCGGCCGGAGCGCGTGGTGACGAGCCCTTGGCGGCGCTGCGTCGACACTGTGCGCCCCTACCTCTCCACTGCCCGCGGCGAGGTCAAGGTGAGGGTCAACGAGAAGCTCACCGAGGCCTCGCATTCGAGACGCCCGGAAAAGGCGGCGGCGATCGTCCCGGCACTCTTCGACAAGCGGAAGAGCGCCGTGATCTGCACTCACCGGCCGGTGCTTCCGACGCTCCTGGCCGAATTCGCCGCCCGCTGCGAGCCCGGGGTGGAGAGCGAACTCCCGGCAGAAGATCCCTACTTGGCCCCGGGCGAGATGCTCGTCTTCCATGTGGCGGTCGATGGCCCGGCGCGGATCATCGCGGCAGAGCAGCTGAAACCCTTCGACGACTAGCGAGGCTAGGCTAGGCCTATGCCAATCCCGACTCCGTACGAAGACCTGCTCAGTGATGTCTTCAAGCACGGGACCTATAAGCCTGACCGCACGGGCACCGGCACGCGAAGCGTGTTCGGCCGGCAGATCCGTTTTGATCTGGCCGACGGCTTTCCCCTGATCACCACCAAGCGGGTCCATTTCAAATCCGTGGCCGTCGAATTGCTGTGGTTTCTCCGGGGCGACTCGAATGTGAATTGGCTGCAGGACCAGGGCGTGAGCATCTGGGACGAATGGGCGGACCGGGACGGCGAACTTGGTCCTGTCTATGGCGTGCAGTGGCGCTCGTGGCCCACGCCGGACGGGCAGCACATCGACCAGATCTCGCAGGTCATGGAATCACTGCGGAGCAATCCGGATTCGCGGCGGCACATCGTCTCGGCCTGGAATGTTGCCGAGGTGTCGAAGATGGCGCTTCCGCCCTGCCACGCGTTCTTCCAGTTCTATGTGGAACCAGGGCACGACGGTGCGCCCGGGAAGCTCTCGTGCCAGCTGTACCAGCGAAGCGCCGATATGTTCCTCGGCGTGCCCTTCAACATCGCGTCCTATTCCCTGCTGACGTGCATGATGGCCGAGCAGCTCGGCCTCGAGCCGGGCGAATTCATCTGGACCGGCGGCGATTGCCATATCTACAGCAATCATTTCGAGCAGGTCCGGGCGCAGCTGAGCCGGGATGCGCGGAGCTACCCGAAGCTGAAGATCAATCGCAGGCCGGCAAGCATTTTCGACTACGAATTCTCGGACTTCGAGATCCTCGAGTACAACCCGCATCCCGCGATCAAGGCCCCGGTCGCCGTATGAGCAGCGTGGGGCTGATCTGGGCGCAATCGAAAGACGGCGTCATCGGGGATCACGGTGGCATGCCGTGGCACGTTCCCGAGGACCTTGCCCATTTCGCGGTGTTGACGAAGGGCCACCCCGTGGTGATGGGGCGCAAGACGTGGGACTCCATCCCGCCCCGATACCGGCCGTTCTCGGAGCGGACCAACATCGTGGTGACCCGGCAGGTTGGCTGGGAGGCGGAGGGCGCCGTCGTCGTCCATTC
>NZ_JBQCGQ010000234.1:0-20663 GCF_051955515.1 Sinomonas sp. | reverse complement strand
GGGAAGCACCCCGTCATGATCGCCGACCGCGCCGGCGCGCACACCGGCGCCGCCGCAAACGCGGCGTCGAACCGGGCCCCCTCGGCCGCGAGCCGGTCCAGGTTCGGCGTCACCGCGTACTCCGCCCCCGGCCACACCCCCGCATAGCACCCCAGATCCGGGTTGATGTCGTGCGTCGAGATCCAGACGATATTCGGCCGCTTCACGCTGAGGCTTCCTCGAGCTTGCCCTCGTAGGCATCGCGGAGGGGGTCCCCCGTTTCTTTCATCCAGTCGGCCAGAGTGGTCCTCTTCTCGGCGAGGGTGTCTGCGAATTCCGGGCTCCCCGTGAGGTTGTGGAGGCAGTCGGGGTCGGTGGTGAGGTCGTAGAGCTCCTCGGGAGAGCGGGCGAGGTAGAAGTCGGAGCGGGCCTTGACCGAGGAGTCACTCTCGGCGGCCTCGAGCATCGCGTTCCACGTCAGGCCCCACATGTTCTCGGCCTTGTAGGTCGCCTCGCCGTCGGCCCACGCGTTCCAGATGTAGCCGTAGCGTCCGTCCTGGACGCAGCGCATCTCGTAACGGTTCTTCGCCGAAGTCTCATGGAACACCGTGAAGACCCTGTCCCGGCCCTCCTCGCGCACGCTGCGCAGCAGCGGCGCGATGGACAGCCCGTCCAGGCCGTCCGGAACGGCGACTCCCGCTGCGTCGCAGAAGGTCGGGAAGAGGTCGAGCATGTTCACGAAGTCGTCCACGTTCTCCGACCCGGCCCTGGTCACACCCGGCCAGCGCACGATCAGCGGGGTCAGCGTGCTGCGCAGGTAGCAGTTGGCCTTCGCGAAGGGGAACGCCATGCCGTTGTCCGAGAGGAAGACCACCAGCGTGTCCTCCGCCGTCCCGGAGCGCTCCAGCGCGTCCAGGAGCCTGCCCACCACATCGTCGCAGCGCCGGGCGGAGCTGAGGTATTCGGCGTATTCGGTACGCACGGCGGGCAGATCGGGAAGGAACCCGGGGACCTTGACGTCGTCGGCCGTGAAGACCTTCGACGGCGCGGGGTAAAGGGCGCGCTTCTCCTCCGGCCAGAACTCCCGCTCGGCCTCGCTGCCGTGGAACGGCCGATGCGGGTCGTGGGCGTTCGCCATCAGGAACCACGGGCGGCGTTCGCCGGCGGCGCGGGCGAGGAACTCCTCCGCTGCCGCCAAGTACCTCTCGGGGTTCCGGCCCATGCCCAGCTCGCCCATGTCCACGGCCATGTCCCAGCCGAAACGCTCCACCGGCTGGAGATGCTGGACCTTGCCTAGGATGCCGGTCAGATAGCCCTTGTCCTTGAGCAGATCGTTGATGACCCCGATCCCCTCATCGATCGGCTCGAACCCCTCGGCGCCGTTCCGGTGCGGCCACAGGCCCGTCATGAGTGCCGAGCGGCTCGGCTGGCACACCGCCGCGGGAACGTGGCCCCGCCGGAACACCATGCCCTCCGCCGCCAGCCGATCAAGATGAGGCGTCGCATCCCCCGGCCCCCCGAAGGAACCCGGAGTGTTCCCATCCATATCGTCAGCCGTGATGAGCAGGATGTTCGTCAAGGACTTCTCCTCTGTGATGAAAGGACGGGTCAGGAGCTCTGCGTGGCGAGGACGCGATGGCGTTCCTCGCGGCGCTGGGCCTGGGCGTCGGGGTCGGCGATGGGGGCGGCGAAGAAGAGCTTCTGGGTGTAGGGGTGCCGGGGGCGGGCCGTGACCTGGTCTCCGTCGCCGAATTCGACGATCTCCCCGTGGTACATGACCGCGACGCGGTGGCTGATGTGGCGGACGACCTCGAGGTCGTGGGAGACGAACAGGTACGCGACGCCGGTCTGCTCCTGGATATCCTTGAACAGCTCCAGGACGCGGGCCTGGGTGGAGAGGTCCAGGGCGGAGACGGGCTCGTCGCACACGATCAAGGCCGGTTTCAGGGCCAAGGCGCGGGCGATAGCGACGCGCTGGCGCTGGCCTCCGGAGAACTCCCGCGGCAGGCGGGTGCCGGCGTTGGCGGGGAGGCGGACCATCTCGAACAGGTCCCTGATACGCTGCTGGGCCTCCGGGCGGGGGGTCTTGCGGACGGTGAGGGGCTCGGCGAGGATCTGCTCGATCGTCAGGGCCGGGTTCAGGGAGGTATACGGGTCCTGGAAGACGACCTGGAGGTCTGCGGCGAGCTCGCGGCGCTTCGCCCGGTCGGCGTGAGCGATGTCCTCTCCTCGGAAGAGGACCTTCCCGCCGGTGACGGGCGCGAGGCCGAGCACGGCCCGCCCGAGGGTAGTCTTGCCCGAGCCGGACTCGCCGACCAGTCCGACGCATTCACCGCGGTGCACGTCGAGGGAGACCTCGTGCAGAGCGCGGAACGGCTTGGCTCGGAACCCGCGGGCGGCGTATTCAACGGTGACGTTCTGGATGTCCAGGAGCGGCTGGTTCATCGCAGGGCCTCCTTCTGAACGGCAAGTGCGAGGGGTCCGCGGGGCTCGGCCTCGGAGAGGATCGCGCCGAGGAGCTCGCGGGTGTACGGATGCTGGGGGTCCTTGAAGATGGCGCGGGCCGGCCCGGTCTCCACGATCCTTCCCAGGCGCATGACCGAGACCCTGTCGCACAGGTCTGCGACGACGCCGAAGTTGTGCGTGACGAGGATGACGGCCATGCGGAACTCGCTCTGGAGGTCTCGCAGGAGGTCGAGGACCTCGGCTTGCACCGTGACGTCCAGCGCCGTGGTGGGCTCGTCGGCGATCAGGAGGTCGGGCTCGCACGAGACCGCCCCGGCGATCAGGACGCGTTGGGCCATGCCACCGGATACCTGGTGCGGGTAGGAGTCGAAGGTGCGTCGCGGGTCGGGGATGCCCACCCTCGCCAGTAGCCTCAGGGCCCGCTCGGTGGCCTCCTTCTTAGAGATGCCCAGGCACACGCGCATGGGTTCGACGAGCTGGGAGCCGATGGTGAAGGACGGGTCGAGGTTGGACATCGGCTCCTGCGGGATATAGGCGATGCGGCGCCCGCGAAGCTTCTCCATCTCCCGCTCGCTCAGCGCGGCCAGGTCCTTGCCGTCGAAGACGATCGAGCCTCCCGCGATGTGCCCGCCTTCGGGCAGCAGGCGCAGCACGGACCAGGCGGTCTGGGTCTTCCCGGACCCGGACTCGCCAACCAGGCCATGGACCTCGCCCCTCGCGACCATGAGGGAGACGTCGTGCACCACGGTCTTCGTCCCGCCCCCGTGGGAGGGGTAGGCGACCGAGAGGTTCTTGACCTCGATAACCGCCTCGCCGGGAGCGCCGTCGTCGTGCCTGATCGCCTCCTCGCCCGAGGGGACAGGTGCCGCCGTCGTGCCCTTCCTAGCGCTCTTGCCAGCCTTGGGACGGCGGCGGGCTCGCGTCCCCGTGGCGCGCTCGAGCTCGTCGCGCAGGGCGTTGGCAAGCAGCGTCAGCGCGATGAGGGTCAGCCCGATCGCGGTGGCGGGCCAGACGATCAGCAGCGGATTGGTGTAGAGGTTCTGGAACCCGTCGGAGAGCATCTGGCCCCACGTGGGGACGTTGATATCCCCCAGGCCGAGGAATTCGAGGCCGGACTGGATGGCCAGGGCGACCCCGCCCACGATCGCGGACTGGATCACAATGGGTGCCCGCACCACCGTGAGGATGTGACGGGCGATGATCCGGGAATCCGACAGGCCGGCGACCCGGGCTGCGTCCACGTAGAGCTCGTTGCGCACAGCGGTCACCGAGGCGTAGACGAGGCGGAAGAACGACGGGCACAGGATGACCCCGAAGATCACCATCGAGGCCCACAGCGAGGGGCCGACGACGGCGCGCGCGGCCAAGAGGACGATGATGCCGGGAAGGGCCATCAGCAGCGAGATCACCCAGGTCGAGACGGCATCGATCCACTTGCCGAAGTACCCGGCCAGCAGGCCTCCGACCACGCCCAGGACCATTGCCACGACGAGGGCCACCAGGGCCCCGGCGAGGCTGAACTGGGCACCGAACAGCAGCCGGGAGAACACGTCCCGCCCGGCGCCGTCCGTGCCGAGCGGGTAGTCCCCCCCGGGAGGCTGGAGCAAGTCGGAGATGTTGGCGTGCGTTGGGTCATGCCGGGCGATCAGCTGCGCGAAGACCGCGCCCAGGATGATCAGGGCCAAGAAGGCCAGAGAGGCCACTGCGAGCGGGTTGCGCAGCATGCGCCGCGCCAGGGGTGGGTGCGCTGCGGCCGCGGGGGCGGTGGGGACGGCGAGCTCAGGATCGGGTGCGTGCAGCTGTGCGGTCATGACAGGCGAACTTTCGGGTTGAGCCAGCCTTGGGCCAGGTCGACGAGGAGGTTGAAGACGATCACGATGATCCCCGTGGCGACCAGCAGGCCCATCACCAGCGGGATGTCGCCCTGGGTGGTGGCCTGCACGGCCACCTGCCCGAGGCCGGGGATCGCGAAGACCTGCTCCACGATCACTGCTCCGCCGAGCAGGCCCACGAAGTGGACTCCGAGCACGGCCAGGGCGGGGCCGGCGGCGTTGCGGAGCACGTGCTTGAGCACCACCCTCCAAGCCGGCAGGCCGCGGGAGCGCAGCGTGCGCACGTAGTCGTTGCGCAGCGCGTCGATGACCGAGCCGCGGATCTGCTGGGTCACGTTCGCGATCCCGCCCAAGGCCAGGGCGATCACCGGCAGGGTCACTGTCTTGCCCCAGTCGATCGGGGAGTCGGTGAAGGGCACGTACCCGGTGGGATCGAACCAGTGCAGGGTCAGGGCGAACACCAGCACCAGCCCGACGGCGAAGAGGAACCCCGGGATGGCATGCCCCACCACGGCCAGGAACTGCGCGAGCCGGTCGATCCACCCCCGTCGGGTCGCGGCGAGCACCCCGAGGATCACCGAGACGACCGCGATCAGCACGATCGCCCCGGTCACCAGCGACAGCGTCACCGCCAGACGCGAGGTGATCGCTTCGGTGACCGGCTGGCCGCTGAACCACGAGGACCCGAAGTCCCCGCCGAAGGCGTGGCCCACCCAGGCGCCGAACTGCGCGTACAGGGGCTGGTCCAAGCCCAGCTCATGGGCCTTCGCCGCCACGGTGGCTTGATCGGCGCTCTCCCCCAAAATCTTCCGGGCGATATCGCCCCCGCCCAAATACAGCAGGTTGAAACCGACCACGCTGATCGCTGCCAGCAGCACGACCCCGCTGGCCAGCCTGCGCACAATGAAACCAAGCATCTCTATTCCCTCGATCCGCCCCGGCCGCTCAGGCCTTGGGCTTGATGTCCCAGAGATTCGGCCAGGCGTTGCCCTGGTTCAGGTCAACAGCGGTCTTGCTGTCCGTGGCGAAATAGTTCGTCTGCGAATACCAAGGATCGAACCAGGCCTGGTCCACGATGTATTGGTTGAGCTCCTTCACCGCAGCGTTCTTGTCCGCGTCGCTCCCGGTCCGGATCTTCTCCATCAGAGCGCTGACCTTCGGGTCGGCGTACTTGAACGTGTTCCACGTACCGTTCGGGGCGATCATGTTGCTGATCAGCATCCAGTCGTTGGCGTCGCGCTGGAGCGTGAAGTAAGAGAGACCGTACTTCTGGCTCTGCAGGTCCGCAATGAGATTCTGCCCGGTGTCAACGAACTTGGTCTTGATTCCGACGTCGCCGAGCTGCTGCTGGAGCAGCGGCCACAGGGACTTCGGGAAGCCGGGCGAGGTCGGGATGGTGAGCTCGAGGCCATTTGCGTAGCCCGCCTCGGCCAGCAGCTGCTTCGCCTTCGCCGGATCGAACTTGTAGACGGAGTTGAGCGACGCGTCATAGCCGGCGGACGATTCCGGGAAGACCTGCCGCGTCGGGACGCCACGCCCCTGCGCAACCGCTTTGAGCATCGCGTCCGCATCGATCGCGTAGTTGATCGCCTGGCGCACCTTGACGTTGCCGAGTGCTGGATTCGTCTTGCCCGACCGATCGAAGAGCAGGAGGCCGGCGAAGTTCAGGTTCTGGCCGTTCGCCGTGAAGCCCGCGCCTTCGACCTGGGAGACGATCGTCGGGTCATTGATCGCGGCAGCGTTGAGCTGCTTGCCGCGCAGCGCATTGAGCTCCGAGGTGGAGTCTGTGTAGACGTTGATGGTCAGCGTGTCGTAGTGGACGTTCTTCGCGTCCCAGTACTTCGGGTTCTTGTCGAAGACGTAGGACGTTCCCACGACCGTCTTGCTCGGGTTCAGGGTGTATGGGCCGGATCCGACGGGCTTCGTCTGGGCGTCGGACTTGCCGAATTCGGCAGGGCTCTCCATGAGGCCTGCCGCTTGGCCGAGGTAGATGAGGAACGCCGGGTTGGCCTGCTTGAGGGTGATGACGAGGGTCGTCTTGTCCTGGGCCTTCGCGTCGACCATGTCCGCAACCTTCGGCTTCTGCGGCGAGGTTCCGTCACGGAAGCGGAGGAGATTCTGGGCAGCGACGTCGGCGGTGAAGGCAGTCCCGTCGCTGAACGTCACGTCGTCGCGCAGCTTCATGGTGAGCACCGTCTTGTCCGCGTTGTACTCCCACGAGGTGGCCAACGACGGCTGGATGTCATGTCCGCTCGGAGCGATCTTCACGAGCGAGTCGTAGACGGCCTGGGCGTAGACGGACTGGTTTCCCCAGTTGAAGTTCCGCGCTTCGAACGTAGCCGGGGCGAGGACGTTGCCGAGGGTGATGTTCTTCTGGGTCTGGGCACCACCGCTGCTCGTTCCGCCTGAGCAGCCGGCAAGCGCCAAGCCGAGGACACAGGCCGCGGCAAGGCCGGTCTTCTTCAAACGCATCATTACGTCCTTTCATCTGCGGCAGCTGCGGGCCGCTAGCACCGCCTGCCGTCTGTTCCGCGATGAACAGCTCTTTCGAGAATGGCACGGTGTGACCGCGAGCACAAGAGGTAGATATGAAACTTTGCATATAGCTCCTGAGGCCGAGGTCTTGTTCTTTCCCGAAACAGATGTTCCACTAGTGATACATCCCACTGGAGACTGCACGAGATACAGGAGACGGTCGATGAAGATCATCTACGTGGACGTCGATTCACTGCGTCCTGACCACACCGGCCCGTACGGCTATGCCCGCAACATCACGCCGAACCTTGATGAGCTGGCCCGCACGAGCGTCATGTTCGACCGCTACTACTGCTCCGATTCGCCGTGCCTTCCCTCCCGCACTGCCCTCACGAGCGGCCAGCACGGCATCACGAACGGTGTGATCGGGCACTTCGGCGACGACGCCCGCTTCCGCCTCGACGCGGGCCACGCCCCGCACCCGACGCGTCCGCTCCTGGGCCAGGCGCTCAACGCGGCTGGCTACACGTGCGCGGCCGTATCCTCCTTCGCCGAGCGGCACCGTGCCTACTACTTCATGGGCAACTTCCGCGAGAACGTGCAGGTCACGCCCGACATGGGCGATGAGCCCGCGGACATGATCACCGACGCCGCCCTCGACTGGATCAAGCGGCACCGGGACACCGAGAACTGGTACCTGCACCTGACCTACTGGGACCCGCACACCGACTACCTCCAGGACGAGGAATGGACGGCAAAGGCCGCCGCCTCTGGCCCGGCCCCCACGTGGCCGGACCAGGAGGCGATCGACGCCCACGCCGAGGTGTACGGCCCCCGCAGCGCGCTCGACCTCCACTACACGGGGGCTCCCCGGAAGTCCCGCGTTCCGCACAACATGCCGGATGAGATCCGCACCCGCGCCGACTTCGAACACCTCATCAACGGCTACGACGGCGCCATCCACTTCTTCGACCACGAGTTCGGCCGCCTGCGCCGTCAGATCGAGGCGATGGGCCTGGCCGACGAGGTGGCGATCGTTGTCTCCTCTGACCACGGGGAATCATTCGGCGAGCTCGGCCTCTACGCCGAGCACGGCCTGGCCTCCGAGCCCGTCCACCGCCTGCCCATGATCGTCCACTGGCCCGGCATCACCGACCAAGCCGGGGTCGCCGGGACCCACAACGATGCGCTCCTGTACAACATCGACTACGCCCCGACGATCCTGGACCTCCTGGGCCTCGAGAAGCCCGAGAACTGGCAGGGCACCTCCTACGCGCAAGGCGTCCGCGGCGGAGAGATCGAGTCGCGGCCCTATCTGGTCTGGGGACATGGCGCCCACACCTACCAGCGTGCCGTCCGCACACGAGACCACCTCTACATCCGCACCTACCACCCAGGCTGCTTCCGAGCCGAGCTGGAATCGCTGTACAACGTCACCGAGGACCCGTTCCTGACGCACAACCTCATCGACATCGAGCCGGACCTCGCCGCCCAAATGCGATCTCATCTCTTCGAATGGCTCGGGCTCTACGCCGGATCCCCCGGCGCCCTCCCCGACCCGATGCAGGGCGCACTGCAGGTCGGACCCACCCTATACAACCAACCGGAGGTCTACGCCGAACACCTCCGGAACACCGGCCGCGCGCATCTCGCGGAGGACCTGATGGAGCGACTGCACCCCCAGAATGGAGCCACCCACGTCTCCTGGCACGCCCAGCAGCCCATCTCGCAGGAGGACCGTGCCCGCATGCGGCGACGGTTCGAGGCCATGATGAGCACCTCAGAATGACGGCGGCAGCACGTATCCTCCTCAGTGACGCTCCCGAAGAGCGTGCAAGGGAGGGAAAAGTGACACTGGCCCGGCTCGACGTCATCCTCTTGGGGCTGCTCTCCAGCGGGGATCGCACCGGCTACGACGTCTGGAAATGGCTTGAAGGGCACGGTCCCTGGGTGGGGTACTCCGCACGGACGTCGCAGATCTACCGGCAGCTCGGAAAGTTCGTCGAATGGGAATGGGCCAAGCCGATCCTCGATCAGCGCGACTCGGGGCCCGATGCAAAGCTCTATCGGATCACCGAGGAGGGCCGCACCAAGTTCGAGGAATGGATCGACTCCCCCTACGTGCCCTCCCGCAGGCCGCTCGATCCGGATTTCCAGGTCAGGCTCCGGTTCGCCGGCAGCACGCGGCCTGAGAAGGCCCTCGAGCTGGTCCAAATAGAACTCGAGTACCGCAAGCGGGCCGAGATCGAGTTCGACAGGACTTTCGATCCAGTGTTCACCCAAGCCGAGGCCTCCCCCACCGAGCTGCATTGGCAGAAGGAGTGGTGGCTCATGCAGCAGGATCGGGGCCACTACATGGTCTCGAACCTCATCGCTTGGCTGGAGGCGACCGAGCGGCGCCTCCAGACCCTGATCCAGTCACAGAACGAGTAAGAGAAGCACGAGAACTCATGGAACACGGTCCCAGCTGCTGCGCCGCGCCGCGCGCGGTGCACCAGCCGCCGCTGGCAGTGCAGGAGAGTCCGACGACGGTCTTCGCACTTTACTCAGCCCGTCATGAGGAGGTCCCCGTCCCCGGCGGCGAGTTCCTCATGGGCGACGCGTTCGGCGAAGGGTATGCCTCCGACGGCGAGACCCCCGTTCACCCCGTGCGCGTGGACGGCTTCCGGATCGATGCGACCCAGGTCACCACCACGCAGTTCGCGAGCTTCGTTGACACCACTGACTACCGCACAGAGGCCGAAGTGTATGGGACCTCAGCCGTCTTCCATCTCCTGGTGAAAGCCCGTCAAGCCGACGTCCTCGGCCGCGCCGTCGGCGCACCTTGGTGGCTCAACGTCAAGGGCGCGGATTGGGCGCACCCGGCCGGGCCGTCGTCGTCCTGGACGGATGTGCCGGATCACCCGGTCGTTCATGTCTCGTGGAACGACGCCCAGGCGTACTGCGCCTGGGCCGGTCGCCGCCTGCCCACCGAGGCCGAATGGGAGTACGCAGCGCGCGGCGGGCTCGCCGGGAAGCGCTACGCCTGGGGCGACGACCTCACCCCCGGGGGCGAGCACCGCTGCAATATCTGGCAGGGCACGTTCCCCACCCACAACACTCAGGACGACGGCTTCCTCGGCACTGCCCCGGTGAAGGCCTTCGCTCCGAACCGCTACGGGCTGTACGAAGTGGCCGGGAACGTCTGGGAATGGTGCAACGACTGGTTCCAGCTCAAGTACTACCGCAACGCGCCGAGGGACAACCCCATGGGCCCCACCATCGGGGCCGGCCGGGTCATGCGCGGAGGCTCGTATCTGTGCCACGAGTCGTACTGCAACCGCTACCGGGTCGCGGCGCGCACCTCGAACACCCCCGAATCCTCGAGCGGCAACTGCGGCTTCCGGACTGCCGCCCTCACCACCTAAGGACTCCATGAAGGCCATCGTCGTCCTGTTCGACACCCTCAACCGGGCCTACCTTCCCAATTACGGCTGCGACTGGACGCATCTTCCGAACTTCCAGCGTCTCGGGCGGAGGACTGCCACTTTCGACACGTGCTACGGCGGAAGCATGCCGTGCATGCCCGCCCGACGCGAGCTGCACACCGGCCGGTACAACTTCCTCCACCGCTCTTGGGGTCCACTTGAGCCCTTCGACGACTCGGCTCCCGAACTCCTGGGCGAGCACGGCGTCTACACACATCTGGTCACGGACCACCAGCACTACTGGGAAGACGGCGGGGCCACCTACCACTACCGGTTCAATTCCTTCGAGTTCTTCCGGGGGCAGGAGGGAGACCACTGGAAGGGCGTAGTCACTGCCCCGGAGATCCCCGCGTCAGTGAGCTGGCGGGACAACGCCGCGTGGCGCCACGACTGGGTCAACCGACAGTACATGAGCCGCGTGGAAGACCACCCGCAGACCAAGACCGTCAATGCGGGGCTCGAGTTCATGCGCACTAACAGCGCCTCCGACAACTGGATGCTGCAGATCGAGTGCTTCGACCCCCACGAGCCCTTCCTCAGCTACGCCGAGCACAAGCAGCATTACCTCCACGGCTACGAGGGCCAGCACTTCGACTGGCCCGATTACCGGCGGGTGATCGAGGATGATGCCGCCGTTGACCACGCTCGCCGCGAATACGGCGCCCTCCTCACGATGTGCGATGCGTCCCTCGGCCGCATCCTCGACGCCATGGACGAGCACCGCCTCTGGGACGACACGCTGCTCATCGTCATGACCGACCACGGGCTCCTGCTCGGCGAGCACGGCTGGTGGGGCAAGAACATCCAGCCGTGGTACGAGGAGAACATCCACACGCCGCTCTTCGTCTGGGATCCGAGAAGCCGCATCCAGGACCAGCGCCGCGAAGTGCTCGTCCAGACCATCGACGTCGCCCCCACGCTGCTGAACTTCTTCGGCGTCCCCATCCCAGCTGATGTGCAAGGGCACGACCTCGCCGCGACCGTAGCCACGGACGTGAGAGTTCGCGAGGCGGGGCTCTTCGGCAGCTTCGGCGGCCACGTCAACGTCACCGACGGCCGGTACGTCTACATGCGCACCTGCGACCGGCCGGACAATCGCCCGCTCTTCGACTACACACTCATGCCAACGCACATGAACAGCCGCTATGCTCCCCGGGAGCTCGAGGGCGCGAAGCTCGCTCCGCCATTCGGCTTCACCAAGAACGCCCCGCTCCTCGAGCTCACAGGCCAGGGGATGGGCAATCCGCACTCCTTCGGCTGTCTCCTCTTCGACCTCGAGAACGACCCGCAGCAGGTGAGTCCACTCGTCGACGACGAGCTCGAACTGCGCATGATGGGCCTCCTCGTCGAGCAGATGCGGCTCAACGAGGCCCCGGTCTCGCAGTTCGAGCGCCTCGGTCTCCCGCCGGAGGGACCAGTAGGACCCGAGCACCAACAGGTGAGGAAGCTCTGGCCCAAAGTCGCCACAAGCCAGCTGCTTCCCGGGGCGGCGGAGAGCTTCGCCTCCCCGGGGCGCGGAGTCCTCACCCCGATCCGCGAACTGCTCGACGACGAGGCGAGCCGCGCCGTCGTCCTCCAACGCCTCCCGTTCGTGGTGGCGACCATGTTCCTCAAGCGCAACGCGAACCTCTCGCCATGGCAGCTTGCCGTCATGATGCCGAGCATCAGCGCTGATGACCTGAAGAGCCTCCACGAGGAACTGGTTGCACTAGGAGAGCCGGCGGCCCGATGAAACCCAATGTCCTCTGGATCATGTGCGACGAACTCCGGGCCGACGCGATCAGCGCCTACGGCAACGCCCACCCGGAAATCCAGACGCCCAACATGGACAGACTTGCAGAAGCCGGCGTGCTCTTCGAATCCAGCTACACTGCCTCGCCGGTCTGCGTGCCTGCGAGGACCAGCCTCGTCACGGGCCGCAGACCGGACGAGACCGGCGTGTGGGGCAACGAAGCGCACGGGGACCAGGCCCACGCGATCGCGCCCGATCTGGTCACGTTCCCCGAGGTTCTCGCGTCGGCGGGCTGGTCCACGCGGGACTTCGGCAAAGAGCATCTTCCACCTGCCCTCTCCCCTTGGCAGTCGCAGGATCCCGCGGGATCGTCCATGCGGGAGCTCGTGCAGGGCGTGCGGGATGCGGGCGGGGAGATCATCCGCACGCCCGGCATGGGCTTCGCAGTGGCAGGAACCTGGCCAGAGGACAGGGACTATCCACCGGAAGCGATCACACGGCGAGCCATCGAGGCCATGTCGGAAGTCGACGAACCGTTCCTCGTCCGCGCCTCCTACCTTCAACCCCACACCCCGGTCATCGTCCCGGAGCCCTGGGCGAGCCGCTACGAGCACGTCGACTTTGCCGCTGCCCCGGCCTTCGCCGACGGAACGAGCAGATTCGAGACGCGGTTCGCCGAGGTCAACGGGGGCCATGACATGGACCCGTCCGACTTCCAGCGCGCCCAAGTCGCGTACCACGGGGCAGTCGCCTGGCTCGACGACCAAGTCGGCCAGCTGATCGGCGCCCTCGAGCGGCTCGGGCTCGCAGGTTCGACCGTCGTCGTCCTCACCTCAGACCACGGAGCCCACCTCGGCGAGGACGGCGCCTACGGCAAACACACCTTCGCCCCGCAGAGCCATCGGGTCCCGCTCATCGTCGTCGATCCGCGCCGCGACGTCCCCGGCACCAGACGAGCCGACCTCGCAGACGGCACCGACCTCGCACGGACCATCCTCGGCGCCTGCGGCATCGACTCGCCTCCGCAGATGGGCGGCCGCGACCTGTTCGCGGACCCAGCACCAGAGATCATCCTCAGCGCGATCGGCTATGGCGCGGCGCAGAGCCGTGCCTTCCCGAACCGGGGAATCGGAACAGGTCATCACGGCGGAGGCTGGCCGCAGCGCTTCTGCGCGCGGACGCGCCGCTATCGCCTCGACATGACGACCCGGATCGATGGGCGGACAGCAGAGCCGGACGAGGCCGACCTATTCCTGGCAGATTCCCTTGCCGATCCGCTCGAACGCACAAACCTCGCCGAGGATCCGCGATACAGGCCCATTCGTGATTGGCTTGCGGCCGCCGTGAGGGAATGCGCCGACCGCGCCTACCAACCTGACGACCACAGCGTGTACGAGACCTTCGTCCCTCCGGTTGGGGGCTAGATCCAGCAGACGACTTGTCGCTGACATCCCAGGTGTCAGTTTCCCTTCTTGAAAAATGAAGATCCAAGGCGCCGCCTGTCTGCGGTGCCGGTCCCACCACCACCGACTTCTAGGAAGAGACATGAACATCACCCAGGCGCCATATCTTGGCGGTCTCACGACTCAAGCCGGCGCCCTGGACTTCGTTGTGGAGACCCAGGAGGCCAGCGGCGTCAGCTACCTCTTCGTCACCGGCCTCCTGCGCGAGATGCTCGGCTACGGCAGCGCGGTCTGCACGGACTGGGGCCTCATCACGGAGTCGCGTCTCCACGGCAAGCAGCTTCCCCCGCGGGCGTAGGGCGTTGAGCACCTCTCAGTCGAGGACCGTGTCCTGAAGGTCAACGAGGCCGGCCGCGATCAGTTCGGCCGGGAGAAGTGCGCGGGGAGATCGTCGTTAATCTGGTCTGGAGCGGTCGCCTTCCGGAAGAGCGGATCGGCCCCTCCGCGCGGCGTCTGCTCAAGGTCAAGTTCAAGGCTGGGCCTCTTCGACAACCCCCTATGCGGACGAGGAGCAGGCACCGAGGTGCGCATGGGGCGACCGGAGTACATTGGGGGCGACCGCCGTGCACAGTCCCGCTCGATGACCGTATTGAAGAAATGCAGGCGCCGCCATCGGGAAGTGCCTAGCGCTCCCCTGAGGTTCGGAACGAGGATCTACTCCGAGGAGATGGACCCGCCGCCGTCGCACTGTTGGCCTGCGGCCCGTGGAACGGCCCGAGGACGCCGACGCCGCCGTCGTCAGCCTCTCGGCTCCCTACGGGCCCCGGGCCCCGGGCCCCGGGCCCACTATATGCTTGAGGCGAGTTTCCACGCCGGAAGACTCGAGTTCGACGGCGAGACGGTCGAGAGGGTGCGGAAGCTCGCCGGGGCCGCCCCGTCGTTGTCATCCCGCACCTGGACCGGTCCGCGGTGCTGATCCCGCCCGAGCCGCATTGCGCAGCGATCGCCGCCGTCTACGGCGCGTCGGACGCGGCCGCGTTCCACGCGCTCACGGGGACCGTTTCCCCCGAGGGGCGCCTGCCCTTCGAGCTCCCGCGCCCAAGCCGCCGCCGTGGCCTCGCGTCCCGTTGAGCGTGATTCCCCACCCTCCCGCCAGCCGGCGAGGGAGCTCATCGTCCAGGCGGCGCTCGAGGTCCTCGGGCGTGCATCATGCGGAACGGGGGTTGCGAATGCAAACTCTTCGGCGCCTGCAAAGGCCACGTCTCCGTTACGGATGCCCCTACGTGTACCGCCCGGCAGACGAGGGGCTTTAGGTTCGCCACAGCCGAGGACCGGGAGGCCGTCGTCGGGCTGGTCGTGGACGCCGCCGAGGCCACGTCGCTGCGGCTGACCCCGCCCGACCTCGCACCTAGCCCCGCCGCGTTCCGGCGCCCGGACGGATCCTCGGTGTTCCGGCCGAAGCACTCGACCGTGTTCACCTCCGAGGCCCTGCTGGCGGCCGAAGACCGCCTCCTCGAACGCGCCTGCACGACCACCGGCCCCACCCTGCCCGTGGTGACGGTCAAGAAGATCACTGGCCGGTCCGACCGGGAGGGCCGGATCCTTGGCGACGACCAGGCCGCGGCGCTGGCGAAGGTCGCCGTCTCCGGGCGCATCGTCGATGTGCTCGTTGGTCCGGCCGGGCGGGCAAGACGACCGCGATAAACGCGCTGCGCCGGGCGTGGGAGGCCGAGCACAGCCACGGCCCCCTCGGCCTCGCCCCCTCCGCTGTCGCGGCCGAGTTCTGGCTGGTGACCTCGGCATCGTCACCGAGAACACGGCGGAGTGGTGGGACCCCCACGAGCGCAATGGCGCGAGCTTTCACGCGGGTCAGCTCGTGATCCTCGACGAGGCCTCCCTCGCCGGCACCTTCTCCGTGGACTGCATCACGGCGCTGGCGGCCGAGGCCGGGGCGAAGGTCCTCCTGGTGGGCGACTACGCACAGCTCCAGTCGATCGATGCCGGAGGCGCGTTCGCGATGCTCGTCCATGACCGAGACGATGTCCCCGAGCTGGTCGACGTTCGCAGGGTCACGGACCCGTGGGAGAAAACCGCCTCCCTCGGTCTGCGCCACGGGCAGACGAAGGTCATCGACACCTACATCGAGCACAGCCGCATCCTCGGCGGCGGCACGGAGGCGATGGTCGTCGCCGCCTACGCCGCCCGGCGCGCCGACCAGCACGGCGGGAAGGCCACGGTGCTGGTCGCCGACTTCACCGAATCCGTGATTGCCCTGAGCGCTCGGGCACGCACGGACCTGATCCTCGACGGCACCGTGAACGGCCCGCGCGAGGTCCGACCGCAGGACGGCACCCGCACCGCGGCCGGCGACACGGTCATCACCCGCCGCAACGACCGCCGTCTGTGCGCCGGGTGCGGCTGGGTCCGCACCGGCAACCGCTGGACCGTCACCGCTGTCCACGACGACGGCTCCGTCGCCTTGCGCCGTATCGGCAGGCGGTCGCAGGTTCAAATCCTGTCATCCCGACCACAAAAAGTGCTCGGGCGGAAATGCTGGGGCACTTTTTTATTGCCCCTCCCCCTCGCGGAATTGTCGCTTTTCTGCGGGTTCGCGCACCCAAAACTCGCAAAAAACCAACAATTGCGGAAGTGCGCCCCGGGGACCACGAAGAGCCCCGCCCGTCGAGGTGACGGGCGGGGCTCCCCTGCACTATCTCTGGACCCGCTAGCGCGGATCATGTCGGAGACGCGAACGTTGCTGCCTGCCTCGGGCAGTCGCTCGCTCTCCTGGATAAGTCAGATCAGAAGGTCGACTTCATCGGGTCGGGCCAGTTGCCGATCGCAGTAGCCTTCATGGGATCAGGCCAATTGCCGATAGCAGTGGACTTCATCGGGTCGGGCCAGTTGCCGATCGCCGTGGTCTTCATGGGGTCAGGCCAGTTTCCAATGGCCGTCGGGGCAACAGAAACGCCTCCCAGCGCCAGAGCGCCAACGAGGGCGAGTGACGCGGTCAACTTCTTGAGCATGTCATGTCCTTATGTTGTAGCGGGTGCAATCGGGCAGAGCGTGCTTTGTCGTGATTGACACACCAAGTAAAATAAGATCCACAGCAGGTGTCAAGCCGCTAGGGTATCGCCTTACCCCAAGTTGCAGACCGGGGTGCTCTGTCGAGGAGGAAGTTGTGGGGAGCGGATTCGGCGAGAAGTTGCGGGCCGAGCGCCTCGAGCGTGGGCTGACCCAGGCGGAATTGGGCAAGGATCTCTACTCTCCGAGCTACATCTCCCTCCTCGAAACTGGCCGCCGGGAGCCGACTCCGGAAGTCATCCAGGAGTTGGCCCGCCGGCTTGAACTCGCACCGAAGGCCCTCGAGGCCTGGAGCCAGCCTGTTACGGCCAATGACGCCGAATACGTCCTTGCCGGCCTGTACGCACGGCAGGCGTGGGACATGCGCGACTACGCCCAAGCCGCGAGCCATGCAGCCACTGCCGCGCAGTTCGCCCTCGAGGCGAAAAACAATAGCGCATGGTGGAACATGACGTACATGCAGGCCGAGTGCCTCATGAAGCAGGGCCAGCTCGCCGAGTGCCAGCGGATCGTCCAGCATCTCCTCGAACACCCCATCATCGCCGAGTCAGACGGCCTCGCCGTCCGTGCCCACCAGATGCTCGCCGCCGTATGCCACGGCCTCGGCCAGCTCGGGACCGCCGTCGAACATGCCCGCGAAGCGGTGCGCCTCGGGGCCCAACTCCCCGCCGGCTCCACCATCTACATCGGAGCGCTCCGTGCGCTCATCGGCGCCCTCGCGGAGAGCGGCCGGCTGGACGAGGCCTGGGACTACTGCAAGATCCTCGGCTCCCTCGTGGACGAGGAGTCCATGGGCCAGCTGTCGGGCGAGGTCGAGTGGGTCATCGGGAACGTCGCGTTCATGCGCGCCGACTACGAAGAGGGCGTCAAGCACCACGAGCGGGCCGCGAAGCTCCTCTCCCCCGCGAACGACATCGAGCTCTGGGCCCGGTTCAACAAGGCTTCCGCCGCGGTGCGCCTGTCCGGCGGGATCGTCGAGCCGGAGACCCTCGCCGCGATCGAGCGGGCTGAGCTGGCCCTCTCCATCGTCGGGGGGAGCCGGCCCGAGCAGCTCGAGGTGGCGTTCATCCGCGCCCGCTGGCTGTACCTCAACGGCGAACTCCCCGAAGCGATCGAGAAGCTCAAGGAGATCCACGCGGAGAAGAAGGTCCTCGGCCGGCACACCGCCGGGGAAGTGGCCCTGCTGTACGGCCGCGCGCTCAAGGCCCTCGGCCGGAACGACGAGGCACTCGAGCTCCTCAAGGACGCGCGCGAGCAGTTCAGCTACGCGGGCGCCTCGGAGAAAGTCCAGCAGACCATGGACGCGATCCTCGAGATCCGGCTCGCGCAGCAGCGGGCCGGGCATCCCGAGGAGAAGCCGGCCCCGCCGGGGTAGGCAGCGCTGGCCGCACCCGAAGGCTCAGGGCCCGAAGGCTCAGGCCTCGAACGCGCGCCCCGTGAGCCGCTCGAACGCCTCCACATAGCGGGCGCGCGTGCGCTCGACGACGTCCTCCGGAAGGGTCGGGGGCTCCTGATCGGAGTGACGGTCCCATCCGGACGCCGGCGAGGTGAGCCAATCGCGGACGAACTGCTTGTCGAACGATGGCTGGGCCTTGCCGGGCTCCCACGTTGCGGCGTCCCAGAAGCGGGACGAGTCCGGCGTGAGCACCTCGTCGCCAAGGGTGATGAGGCCCGTGACCGGATCCAGCCCGAACTCGACCTTCGTGTCCGCGAGGATGATCCCCCGTTCGCGGGCGATCCGCTCCGCCTCGCGGTAGATCTCGAGGGTGAGGCTGCGCAGCTGGGCGGCGGCGTCGTCGCCCACCATGCCGGTGACGTCCTCGTAGGTGATGTTCTCGTCGTGCTCGCCGACCTCGGCCTTGGCCGAAGGGGTGAAGATCGCCTCGGGCAGGCGTGACCCGTCGACGAGGCCATCGGGCAGGGGGATCTCGCAGACCGTGCCGCTCTCGCGGTACTCGGCGAGGCCGGAGCCCGTGAGGTAGCCACGCGCAATGCACTCGACCGGGTACATCTCGAGGCGACGGCAGATCATGGCGCGGCCCACGACCTCGGCGGGGACGCCGTCGTCGACCGTCCAGCCGACCACGTGATTCGGCACGTTGAGCTGGTCGAACCACCATAGGCTCAGCTGAGTCAGGATGCGTCCCTTGTCCGGGATGGTGCTGGAGAGGACGTGGTCGTAGGCGCTGATGCGATCGCTGGCGACGACCAGGACCACGTCCTCAGGATGTGAAAGGACAGCGCCTTCGATGGGCTCGTACAGGTCGCGGACCTTGCCCGAGTAAATGTGCCGCCAGCCCTCGAGGAGCGGCGCCTCCGTCTGGAAACCGCGGGTCTCCGTCATCAGACTCCTGCCTTCCCGGCGCGCTCGGGCACCCGAATCTCGCCGCGCGCGGCCTTCGCCGCGATGTCCTTGCGGTACTGGCCGCCGTCCAGACGAATGAGGCCGATTCCCTCGTACGCGCGCTCGCGAGCCTCCTGCAGGTCCTCGCCGAGCGCGACCACGGCGAGAACGCGGCCGCCCGCGCTCACCACATGGCCGTCGTCGAGCTTTGTGCCCGCGTGGAGGACGTGCGTGCCCTCGACCGCGGCCGCCTTCTTCAGGCCCCGGATGCGATCGCCCGTGCGTGGCTTGTCGGGATAGTTCTCGGAGGCGAGCACGACGGCGACCGCGGACTCGGGCGACCAGCGCAGCTCGTCCACGTCGTCCAGATGACCCTTGGCGGCAGCGAGGAGGATCCCGCCGAGCGGTGTCTTGAGTCGCGCGAGGACGGCCTGCGTTTCGGGGTCACCGAACCGGGCGTTGAACTCGATGACCCTTGTGCCTCGGGACGTGAGCGCGAGGCCGCAGTAGAGGACGCCGACGAAGGGAGTGCCGCGCTTGGCCATCTCGTCGATCGTGGGCTGGGCGACCCGCCGCACCACCTCGTCCACGAGGCCCTCCGGTGCCCAGTCGAGGGGCGTGTAGGCGCCCATGCCGCCCGTGTTCGGGCCCTCGTCGTTGTCGAAGATGCGCTTGAAGTCCTGCGCCGGGGAGAGCGGGACCACCATCTGGCCGTCGCTCAGGACGAAGAGGGAGACCTCGGGGCCGTCCAGGAATTCCTCGATCACCACGCTGCCGCCGGCGTCGAAGCAGGCCTGCGCGTGGGCGAGCGCCGCCTCGCGGTCCTCCGTGACCACGACGCCCTTCCCGGCGGCGAGCCCGTCGTCCTTCACCACGTAGGGGGCGCCGAAGGAATCGAGCGCGTCGGCGGCCTCCTCGGCCGTCGTCGCCACCCGCGCCATGGCGGTGGGAACGCCGGCCTCCGCCATGACCTGCTTCGCGAACGCCTTGGACGCCTCGAGCTGGGCCGCGGCCTTGTCCGGGCCGAAAACTGGGATGCCGGCCTCGCGCACGGCGTCCGCGACGCCGGCGGCGAGCGGCGCCTCGGGGCCGATCACCACAAGATCCACCTCGAGCTTCTGGGCGAGGTGCGTGACGGCAGAGGGGCTGTTCGCGTCGATCGCGTGGGTCGGCACAACCTGGGCGATCCCCGCGTTGCCGGGTGCCGCGTGCACTTCGGTGACGGCGGGATCGGCCAGGAGGGAACGGACAATGGCGTGTTCGCGGCCGCCCGGGCCGATCACGAGAACCTTCACCCCCCAAGGTTATCGGTCCGCCTGCGCTGCTTGCATCGATGCGCGGCACGCGAAGCATAGACTTCGCACATGGCCACCCACGCAACTTTCACGGCGGACGACGCCGTGGAACTCGCTGTGATCGAACGCAGCGGCTTCGTCGAGTCCCGGCATCTCGGATCCGCCGTTGTGCTCGCCGGGGACGGCAGTGTGGTGACCGAACTCGGCGACATTCGGACCCCCGTCTACGCCCGCTCGGCGCTCAAGCCGCTTCAGGCGCTCGCATCGATGCGCAGCGGCGTCCCGCTTCGGGGCTCGCAGGTGGCGATCGCGTGCGGCTCGCACGTGGGGTCGCTCGATCACCTGGACGTCGTCGAGGGGATGCTGAAAGCCGCTGGCGTGCGGGAGGCGGACCTCCAGTGCCCGCCCGCGTGGCCGCGGGACGAGGAGGCACGCGCCTGGCTCGTGCGCACGGAGATCGGCAAGCGGCGCCTGGCCCACAACTGCTCCGGGAAGCACGCCGCCTTCCTCTGGGCGTGCTCGGTCAACGGCTGGGGCCGCGGGAGCTACCTCGAGCCGAACCACCCGCTTCAGCAGCGCGTCCTCG
>NZ_JBQCGQ010000233.1:0-10583 GCF_051955515.1 Sinomonas sp. | reverse complement strand
GCCCCGCCCACCCCCCCCCCCCCCCCCCCCCCCCCCCCCCCCCCCCCCCCCCCCCCCCCCCCCCCGCGGCGGCGGTGGAATCAACAGGCCGAGGCCGGTGGATTACCAGGAAGACTTGGTGACGCCCGGAAGCTCGCCCTTGTGCGCCATATCGCGGAAACGCACGCGGGAGATGCCGAACTTCTGGAACGTTCCGCGGGGGCGGCCGTCGATCTGGTCGCGGTTGCGGAGGCGGACCGGCGAAGCGTCGCGAGGGAGCTTCTGCAGGCCGAGGCGAGCTGCCTCGCGGGCCTCGTCAGTCGCGTTCTCGTCGACGAGGGTCTTCTTGAGCTCGGCACGCTTCGCGGCGTAGCGCTCCACGATGACCTTGCGCTGCTCGTTGCGGGCAATCTTGGACTTCTTGGCCATGGTTTAGCGCTCCTCTCGGAACTCGACGTGCTTGCGGACGACCGGATCGTACTTCTTCATGACGAGTCGGTCCGGGTCGTTCCGACGGTTCTTCCGGGTCACGTAGGTGTACCCGGTGCCCGCGGTGGACTTGAGCTTGATGATGGGACGTACGTCCTTGTCCTTCTTGGCCATCAGAGCTTCACACCCTTCGCAAGCAGCTCGGCGACGACGGAGTCGATGCCGCGCACGTCGATGGTCTTGATGCCGCGGGCCGAGACCGTGAGGGTCACGTTACGGCGCAGGGACGGCACCCAGTAGCGCTTCTTCTGGATGTTCGGGTCGAACCGACGCTTGGTGCGGCGGTGCGAGTGGGAGATTGAGTGACCGAACGCGGGCTTGGCCCCGGTCACCTGGCAATGAGCTGCCACAGTTCGCTCCTCCAAGTTGTAGTCAACAGTTGCAGTAAAAATGACGGTCCGCAGATGCGTCCCGCCACCTAGATGCACCGTAGTTCTGCAGCTTTCCGGAGGGTGACCAGGCGGGGTGAGAACCAGCCGAAGTTCCTCGCCGCGGGTTGGACGGTGTCTTCAGTGCCGAGAAGTGGACTCCACTGCATACGACAGCGTTAAATACTAGGCTCCACGCAGGAACCCTGCAAATCAGGCGTCCGCGCGCTCGGCCAGCAGCTCGCCCAGACGGCGGAACAGGTGGCCGCCCCAGCCTCCGCCCATGATCTTACGGGCCATCTGATCGTTAGGGTGATCCGCGCGGAAGCCCTCCTGTGCGAGGCTCAGGCGGGTGCCGCCGTCGTGCGCTTCGAGTCGGAAGGTGACGGTAGTGCGCATGTCGTTGCCCTCCGATTCGTCCTGCCAGGAGATGACGAGCAGCTCGGGTTCACGGAGCTCGAGAACCTCGCAGACCGTGACGCCGGAGTAGCGCGTGGCCTCGACCGGCTGCGAGCGGAACGCGAAGCGGTGGCCCACGACGGGCTCGAAATCGTTGGGCATGAGCCACTGGGCGAGCAGCTCCGGAGTGGTGAGGGCGTGCCAGACGACGGCGGGCGGCTGCGGGAAGAAGTCCTCGATCCGGATGGCGGTGGGATCCTCTGCGGTGGTTGTGGGTGTGGAGTCAGTCATGGAGGGATTCCTTGTCCAGAAGGGAGGCGAGCCGCGACATTCGGCCTCGCCAGAACTGTTCGTACGGTTCAAGCCATTCCCGAAGGAGCGCGAGCGGCTCCGGGGTGAGCGAGTAGTACCGATTCCGCCCCGCCTGCCGCTCCCCCACGAGTCCGACGGCGCGCAGAACCTTGAGGTGTTCGGCGACGCTCGGGCGGGCCATGGCGTAGCGGTCCGCCAGAGCCTGCGCCGTCTGCGGTCCATCGAGGAGCGCGGCGAGAAGGTCGCGCCGGACCGGGTGCGCCAGGGCGGCGAACACGTGGTCGGTGGGGCTCTCCCTGCTCTGCCGGGGCATGCCCTCAGCATACGTAGGAATTTTCCTACGCGTCAACGAAGGGCCCAGACGACGAGCGCCCTGGCGCTCGGTTGGGGGTTCCGGGCGTCAGGGCGCTCTAGCGCCGCCGCGAGCATTTGGGGGGAAGCCCGCGGCAGCAGTACCCAACGCTACCGGCTGGTATGGCCGGCTTCGGCGTTCTTAGCGCTTCCTTTACGGGGTGTTGTGCGCCACCCCCGAACGGCCCTACCCGCCAGTACTACTGAGGCGTAGCATTGAACGACAGCTGAAGGGTCACCAGCCCGCGGCGGCCCGGGGAGCAAGGGGGCTGCCATGACCACGGACACGACCACGCCGGGGACGGTCTCCCCCGAGAATGAGCCACGGCGCCAGCCCGCCGGCGAGCCGGGGTGGGACGAATCGCGAGCCGTCGCCGAGGCGAGCCGGGAGACGACCTGGAGCCGGCCGAGCTTCGCCAAGGCCCTCTACCTCGGCGACTTCCAATGGGACCTCATTTCGCCGCCCCCGGTCCCGAGAGCCGAGGAAGAAGCCGACGGCGAGGCGTTCCTCCGACGTCTCGAGGCCCTCTGCCGGACGTTGGACGGCGAGCGCATCGAGGCAGAGGACAGAATTCCGGACGAGTACTTCCGGGCCCTGGCCGCACTCGGCGTCTTCGGCATGAAGATCCCGAAGGAGTACGGAGGGCTCGGACTGACGCTCGCGTATTACGGCCGCGCGCTCATGATGCTCGGTTCGGTCCACCCGAGCATCGGCGCGCTCCTTTCGGCCCACCAGTCGATCGGGGTGCCCGAGCCGCTCAAGATGTTCGGCACCGATGCGCAGAAGAGGGCCTTCCTCCCGCGCTGCGCCGCGGGGGCCGTCACGGCGTTCCTCCTCACGGAACCCGACGTGGGGTCGGACCCCGCGAGGCTGACGACGACGGCCCGGCTCGCCGACGACGGCGAAAGCTACACCTTGGACGGGGCGAAGCTCTGGACGACGAACGGGGTGGTCGCGGAGCTCGTGGTCATCATGGCGAAGGTCCTCCCGCACGGCGATGCGGGCGACGTACCCGCCGGCAAGGGCGGCATCACGGCGTTCGTCGTCGAGATGGAGACGCCGGGGATCACCGTCGAAAACCGCAACTCGTTCATGGGGCTGCGCGGGCTCGAGAACGGGGTGACGAGGTTCGACGGCGTGCGCGTGCCCGCCGCAAACCGGGTTGGCCGCGAGGGACAGGGCCTCAAGATCGCCCTCACCACGCTGAACACCGGCCGGCTGTCCATCCCGGCCCTGTGCGCGGGCGCAGCGAAGTGGTCGCTGAAGATTGCGCGCGAATGGTCCACCGCTCGGGTCCAATGGGGGCGGCCGATCGGCCAGCACGAGGCCGTCGGCAAGAAGATCGCGTTCATCGCTGCGACGTCGTTCGCCCTCGAATCGGTCTTCGAGCTCTCGGCCGCCCTGGCCGATGCGGGGATGAAGGACGTCCGCATCGAGGCCGCTCTGGCAAAGCTGTGGGCGAGCGAGATGGCGTACAAGGTGTCCGACGAGCTGGTCCAGATTCGCGGCGGCCGGGGCTACGAGACGGCGGCGTCGCTGCGGGCGCGCGGCGAGCGCGCTGTGCCAGCCGAACAGGTTCTCCGCGACATGAGGATCAACCGCATCTTCGAGGGATCCACCGAGATCATGCAGCTCCTCATCGCGCGCGAGGCCGTCGACGCGCATCTCTCGGCGGCCGGCGACCTCGCCCGGGCCGACGCGACCCTCTCCGAGAAGGCCAAAGCCGCACGGGACGCCTCCGGCTTCTATCTGCGCTGGCTGCCGGGCCTCTTCGCGGGTCAGGGCCTCGATCCCCGGGCCTTCCGCGAGACCGGCCCGCTGGCGAAGCACCTGCGGTACGTCGAGAGGTCCGCGCGGCGGCTCGCCCGCCACACGTTCGCGGGGATGGGACGCTGGCAGGCAGGGCTGGAGCACCGGCAGGCGTTCCTGGGCAGGATCGTGGATATCGGCGCGGAGCTCTTCGCGATGTCCGCCTCGTGCGCCTGGGCCGAGCATCTCCGGTCGACGGGCGCGATGGGCGGATCGAACGCGCGGGACCTCGCCGACGCCTTCTGCGAACAGGCGCGGCACCGGGTCGAGGCGCTCTTCGACGCCCTCTGGGTCAACTCGGATCCCAGCGACCACGCGCTCACGCGGCGGGTCCTCGCGGGCGACTTCGCCTGGCTCGAGGAGGGCGTCTTCGATCCCTCCGAGGGGACGGGCCCGTGGATCGCGGAGAGCCAGGACGGGACTCCAGGGAAGCCCGACGTCCGGCGGCGGCTCGGCGGGCACGCGTAGCGGGCCGCTAGCTTCCCGCGGCGAAGGCAGCCTCGACCCCGACCGGATCGACGTCCTCGATCCGGCCGGGGCTCCACTGCGGGGCCCCGTCCTTGTCGATGAGCAGCGCGCGGACCCCCTCGCGGAAATCCGTTCGGCGGACCATGGCGGCGCCCAGCGCGAGGTCCTGCGCGAGGACGGCCTCGAGCAAGCCGAGCTTCGGCGAGCGGCGCAGGGCAGCTAGCGTCACCGCAACCGAGAACGGGCAGACCGCGCGGACCTCGCGGAGCGCATCGGCGGCAGCCGTGTTCGTCGACGCCAATTCCGTGAGGCGTCCGAGGATTTCGGTTGCCGAGTCTCCCGCGTACACGTCGTCGGCCCAGGCCCGCTCCTCGGCGAGCGCCGCGGGCGGGGGCTCGACGGCGAAGGAGGCAACGACGTCGTACGCTGCGGACGGCGCCCAGTCGCTGCGCTCGGAGGCCGCGACGAGGGCATCGACCAGTGCCCCCAGCCGCTCGGACGGAACCATGACGTCGGCCCAGCCTAGGAGGATCGCACCGGCGCCGTCGGTCTGGCCGGACGTCAGGCACAGGTGAGTGCCCAGCTCGCCGGGCGCGTTGGCGAGCAGGAGGCTCATGCCGACGTCCGGCGTGAAGCCGATGCGAGTCTCCGGCATCGCCACCCGCGTCTTCTCGGTCACGACGCGTACCGAGCCCGATTCCCCGGGCGCGTGTGCCGAAATCCCGAGGCCCCCGCCCATCGTGATGCCGTCCATGAGCGGGATGTAGGGCTTGGGGTACGCGCCGATGAGGGCGTTGAGCCGGTACTCGTCGGTCCAGAAGCGGATCGCGTCCTCATCCGTGCCAGTGAACAGCGCGCGGACGTCGCCGCCCGCGCACAGCCCGCGGACCCCTCCGCGCACGACGACGGCCCTCACGTCGGGCGACTCGGCCCACCTGCGCAGCTCGCGCTCCATCGCGAGGACCATGCGGTCGTCGAGCGAATTCAGCGCCTTCGGCCGGTCCAAGGTGAGGATCCCGAGGCCTCCGCGCACCTCCGATCGGACGTGGTCGCTCATCGGGCTGCCTCCTGCGCGGGGGCCGTGGCGGCGGCCCAGTCCCGGCAGGCGGCGACAAAGGCTCCCATGATGGCGTCAAGCTGTGACGGTTCCGACTGGGGGTCTTCGGGGTGCCATTGGACGGCAACGAGCCAGACGTCCGGATCGGCCGCCTCGAGCGCCTCGACCACCCCGTCGGGGGCCACCGCGGAGACGCGGAGGCTCGGCGCGATGCGGCGCGCGGCCTGATGGTGGCCGGAGACCACGGTGGCCGTCGGCCCGAGGAGCCCGGCGAGACGCGTTCCCGGCTCGAGCGCGACCTCGTGGAGGACCATCGGGCCCGCCGGGTCGCCGTGGTTGCGATGCTGGGTGTCCGAGCCGAGGTCCTCGCGGAGGCTCCTACCCAGGGCGACGTTGACGATCTGGAGGCCGCGGCAGATCCCCAGCACCGGGCGGCCCGTGTCGAGCGCCCGCACGACAGCTGAGGCCTCGAAGGCGTCAGCAGTCGGGTCGACGTCAGACACAGCGGGGTGAGCAGGGTCGCCGTCGTACAGGACAGGATCCACGTCCCCGCCGCCCATCACGAGCAGGCCGTCCCACGCGATGCCTTCCCCGAGGAGGGCGCCAGCGAGGCACGGATCCGCAGC
Organism: Sinomonas sp.; assembly: GCF_051955515.1. Classification (GTDB taxonomy): domain Bacteria; phylum Actinomycetota; class Actinomycetes; order Actinomycetales; family Micrococcaceae; genus Sinomonas. Next base: position 4,724 of record NZ_JBQCGQ010000233.1, on the reverse strand, counting down.
ATCGAGGACGACGGCGGTGCCTCCCGCACGCTCGACGGCCGCCGCTGCGCTTCGCGTGAGGCCATCAAGCTCGGCCCGAAACCACTCGGCATAGGCGGGTGCTGAGCCAGGCCAGGTGATCGCGATCCGCGTCGCCGTCACTCCGCGCCCTCCGGGTAGAGCGGATTGTGACCAGCGGCGACGCGCTCTCCCTCGCGCGGAGGACCCGGAGGCGTCCCGTACCCGAACGGGCGCCCGCCGAGCTGCTCACGGCCGTGCGGGGTCAGCCAATTCGAGAGATCCGGCCCCTTGGGGACGATCTGCGTGGGATTGATATCCTCGTGGACCACGTAGTAATGCCGCTTGATCTGCACGAAATCGATCGTGTCGCCGAAGCCGGGCGTCTGGAACAGGTCTCGAGCGTAGCCCCACAGCGCCGGCTGCTCCGTGAGCTTGTTCCGGTTGCACTTGAAGTGGCCGTGGTAGACGGCGTCGAAGCGCGCGAGCGTCGTGAAGAGCCGGACGTCGGCCTCCGTGATGGTGTCGCCGACGAGGTAGCGGCGGGCCGTGAGCCGCTCCTCGAGCCAGTCGATCGCAGCCCACAGCCGGTCGTACGCGCGGTCGTAGGCCTCCTGCGACCCAGCGAAGCCGCACCTGTAGACGCCGTTGTTGACGTCCTTGAAGACGCGGTCGTTGACCTCGTCGATCTCGTCGCGGAGGGCCTCCGGGTATAGGTCCGGGGCACCGTCGCGGTGGAAGGCGGTCCACTCGGTTTCGAAGTCGAGGGTGATCTGCGGGTAGTCGTTCGTGACGACGGCACCGCTCGGCACGTCGACGATCGCTGGGACGGTGATGCCGCGCGGGTAGTCGGGGAAGCGCCTGAAGTAGGCCTCTTGGAGCCGTTCGATGCCGAGGACCGGATCGCGGCCGTCGGGGTCGAGGTCGAAGGTCCACGACCGGGAGTCGTGCGTGGGTCCGGGCATACCGATCGAGATGGCGTCTTCGAGCCCGAGGAGTCGGCGGACGATCACTGTGCGGTTCGCCCACGGACACGCCCGGGCGGCGACGAGCCGGTAGCGCCCCGCCTCGACCGGCCACGCCTTCGCCCCCTCGGGCGCCCGCGATCCGGGCGGGAACGTGCCGTCGCGCGTGATCCGGTCCTCGATGTACCGGGTGTCCCGCGTGAACTCCTCGCCGGTGTGCACGTAAGAACCAGCGGTGCTGTACGTCGACATGGGGCCAGCCTAGTCCGCCGCGAGTCTCCGATAGCCTGTGGCCCATGGACTTCGGCACCTTCGACACTCTGGCCATCGAGACGTCCGAGGGCGTCGCCACCGTCACCATCAACCGTCCGGAGGCTCTCAACGCCCTGTCCACCAAGGTGGTCGAGGAGCTCGCAAGGGTGTGCGAGGTCCTGAACCAGCTGGGCGGGACGGGCACGACGGCGAGCGCAGCCCTCGACGGCCCGTGGCCCGTCCGCGGCGTGATCCTGACGGGAGCCGGCGGCAAGGCGTTCGTGGCCGGCGCCGACATCCGGGAGATGACGTCGATGAGCCTCGACGAGGGCGAGTTCTACGCCCGGTCCATGCACGCCGTCACGCTGGCCCTCGAGGCCGTGCCCGTGCCCGTCATCGCCTGCGTGGACGGTTTTGCCCTCGGCGGAGGCTGCGAACTCGCGCTCGCGGCCGACTTCATCTACGCAAGCGAACGTGCCCAGTTCGGACAGCCCGAGGTGAACCTGGGCCTCGTCCCCGGCTTCGGCGGATCCGTGCGGCTCCAACAGCGGATCGGCCTCGGCCCAGCCCGCGAGCTCATCTACACGGGCCGGAGGATCGATGCTGTCGAAGCCCTTGGGCTCGGCCTCGTGAACCGCGTCCTTCCCACGCGAGAGGAGCTCCTCGCCGCCGCGGCCGAGACCATCCGGGAGGTGGCCGCGAAGTCTCCAACCGCCGTCGCCCTCGCCAAGCGCGCTATCAATCAGGCGACCGGGCGGCCGACGGCGGAAGGACTCGCCATCGAGGCCAGCAGCTTCCGCGCAGCCTTCGCGACCGAGGACAAGAGGGAAGGCACCGCGGCCTTCCTGGAGAAGCGAAAGGCCGCCTTCCCGGGGCGGTAGGAGGGCTGTTCGCTGAGCTGCGGCCGCGAAACGACTCCCATCGCGGCAAAAGGGCTGTCACAGGCTTTCGACAGGGTTGAAGGCGAAAGTTATTGACATGACGACAGCATTCCGAACCGCCGACCGGCCCGCGCAGCCGCCCGGCCAGCGCCCCGGCGCCGGGCTCGCTCGAACCCTGCGCCAGCGCGGTCGCCGCCGGCTGCTGCGCGAAGACTTCCTCACCGTGCTCGCGTGGGCCTCCGGCGCGGCTGCGGTCGCGCTCTACCTGGCCGACGGCGGCGCGGGCCAATTCGCCAACGTCACCTCCGGCATCACCGCACTGGGCATTATCGCGGGCCTCATCGGAACCGACCTCGTCCTTGTCATGCTGCTGCTCGCGGCGCGGATCCCCTTCATCGACTCTGCGATCGGCCACGATCGCGCGATGGAGGTCCACGGCAAGCTCGGCAAACCGGCGCTGTACCTGATCTTGGCGCACATGGTCTTCCTGCTCATCGGGTACGGCCTCACCGATCGGCTCAACCCGATCGCCGAGGGCATCTCGATGTGGAACAACCTCCCGGACCTATGGCTCGCATTCATCTCGACGGCGCTGTTCATCCTCGTGGTCGTGACGTCCCTCGTGGCGGTCCGCAAGAAGTTCCCGTACGAGTTCTGGTACGTCGTCCATCTGCTCACGTACGCCGCCGTCCTCACCGCCCTCCCCCACCAGTTCAGCGAAGGCCAGCTCTTCGCCCCGGGCCAGTGGCAGCGCTGGTACTGGATCGCGTTCTACGTCCTGGTGCTCCTCGCTCTGCTCCGCTACCGCGTCTGGGCCCCCATCGCCCTGACTTTCCGCCACCAGCTCAGCGTCACCCGAGTAGTCGCGGCCGGCGACGGTGCCGTGAGCATCGAACTCACCGGCGTCCGGCTCGAGGAACTGACCGGGTCCGGCGGACGGTTCTTCATCTGGCGCTTCCTGGCCCCGGGACTCTGGTGGCACCACCACCCCTTCAGCCTCTCCGCTGACCCGGCCGCCGGCCGCCTGCGGATCACGGTCCGCAACCTCGGCAGGGGCAGCGCTGCGCTCATGTCGGTCCGTCCTGGGACGAAGGTCGCCCTGTCCGGCCCCTACGGCCTCTTCGGCCACGCGGCCCGTACCCGGCCAGGCGTGGTGCTCGTGGGCTCCGGCATCGGCATCACGCCGCTCCGGGCCATCCTCGAGCGGGCCGAGTTCGAGCCCGGGGCGGCCACGGTCATCCTCCGCGCCTCGACCCCCGAAACCCTGTACCTCCGCGACGAGATCGCCGAACTCTGCCATGAGAGAGGAGCCACCATGTACGAACTCGTAGGCCATCGGGCCCGCCACGGCAACGCGTGGCTGCCCCGCCACCAGACCGGGCTCAGGCTCTCCGACTACGTCCCGAACCTGAAGGCCTCCGACGTGTACGTCTGCGGCCCCAAGAAGTGGAGCGACTCGGTCCTCGAGGACGCCAAGTCCGCCGGACTCGCCGACGAGCAGCTCCATCACGAGAGGTTCGACTGGTGAGGGCCCGCGCAGCGGCAGGGGCCGCCCTCGCGTCCGCTGGCATCCTCGCGGCCGGATGGCAGGCCGGAGCACAGGCCATCGAAGCCTCGCAGGTCACCGGCGTCACCACCTCGGCTGGCACGAACGGGACCGCATCGAACGGGACCGCGTCGAGCGGGTCCGGCTCGTCCTCCGGAACCGGGACAGCGGGCTCCGCCAGCTCAGGCACCTCCAGCTCAGGCACCTCCGGCTCAGGCGCCGCGGGCAGCGGCAGCCAGGCTGCGTCGTCGTCCGCTCTCAAGGACGGCACGTTCACGGGGGCCGCTGAGAGCACGCGCTTCGGCAACGTCCAGGTGCAGCTCGTCGTCTCCGGCGGCAAGATCAGCGACGTCAAGGCCCTCCAGCTCACCGACGCCGAGCGAAGGTCCCAGATGATCAGCGCCACCGCGGCGCCGATCCTCCGGTCCGAGGTGCTCCAGGCACAGTCCGGCAACGTCGACACGGTGAGTGGCGCGACCGTCACCTCCGATGCCTACCTCTCCTCCCTCCAGGCGGCCCTCGATGCAGCCCACGCGTGACGAGTCGGCCGTCCTGAAGTCACGAACGTTCCTCGCGATGGGAACGGTGGTGAGCCTCACGGCGGCGTTCCCGGCGGACGGCTCTCCGAACCCGACCGAACTCGACGCCGCGGTCCGCCTCATCGAGGCCGACTTCGCCGAGCTCGAGGAGCGGTTCAGCCTCTACCGGGAGGACTCGGAGGCAAGCGCGCTGGCCCGCGGGGTGATCCGCCTTGCCCACGCGAGCCCGGAGATGCGGGACTGCTATGCGGAGGCCGTCGAGTGGCGACGGAGGACGCACGGCGCCTTCACGGCCGAGCGGCCTGACGGCGTGCTGGACCTGAGCGGGCTCGTCAAGGGCCGTGCGATAGCCCAGGCCGGGGATTCCCTCGACGCCTTCGGCCTGCGCAACTGGTGCCTCAACGCCGGCGGCGACGTGCTGGTCTCGGGCACGCCGTCGCCGGGTGATCCCGGGCGGTCGTGGCTTGCCGGAGTCGTGGATCCAGCGGATCGTCGGACCCTGCTGGGCGCCTACCCGTTGGGTTCCGGAGCCCGCCGAGCCCTC
>NZ_JBQCGQ010000232.1:0-5798 GCF_051955515.1 Sinomonas sp. | reverse complement strand
CCCCCGCCGGTTGCCCCGTCCCCTTCGCTGGCCCCTCTTGTGGCCCCGACCCCTCCGCTGGTTGTCCCCCCTGCGGCCGTGACGGGGCAACGAGATCTGGGAGGATAGGTCGGGCGTCCAAGGGAGGGGAGAGGCATGGGGTACACGCACATCGTCATCGGGGCCGGGGCGATCGGCTCCGCGGCGGCCTACTGGCTCTCGCAGCGGCCCGGCACCCGCGTGCTCGTGGTCGAGCAGTTCGACCTCGTCAACACCCTCAATTCCTCGGGCGACGTCTCGCGGATCATCCGCCACGCCTACCACAGCACGGACTACACCAAGCTGACGCCGGCCATGTTCGAGGCCTGGCGCGAGGTCGAGGAGCGCTCCGGACTGCAGCTCTACGTCAAGACGGGCGGGCTCGACCTCGCGACGTCGGCCGAGAGCAGTCTCGCCGAGCTCAACGCGTACCGAAGCGCGCTCGCCGCCGAGGGCATCCCGTTCGAGGACCTCACGGCGAGCGAGATCCGCACCCGTTACCCGCAGTGGACGATCGACGACGGCGTCACCGGCATGTACCAGGAGGCCGGCGGGCTGATCGACATCCGGAAGTCCGTTGCAGCCCACACGTCGCTCGCCCTGGCCCACAGCGTCGAGTTCGTGCCGCAGACGAGGGTGACTGGCGTCGTCGTCCGCCCTGGCAGCGTGACGGTGAGGACTCCGCGGGGCGACTTCGACGCGGACAACCTCGTGGTCGCCGCGGCGTCCTGGCTCGGCGAGCTCATGCCGGACCTGGGCCTCGACTACCGCCTCACGCTCTCGCAGGAGCAGGTCAGCTACTTCAGCTCTCAGAACCTGCGCGAGTTCACCCCGGACAGGTTCCCCATCTGGATCTTCCACGGCGAGCAGGCGTTCTACGGCTTCCCCGTCTATGGCGAGCCCGCGGTGAAGCTCGCGCGGGACATGCGCGGGCGCTTCATCGAGAGCGGCGAGCGGGTTTTCGAGGGCGACGACGACGAAGCCGCCATCCTGCGGGGCTTCCTCGAGCGCTACCTGCCTTCCGCCGCTGGACCGGTCTACGCGAACAGGACCTGCGTGTACGACATGGCACCCGACCGCGCCTTCGTCCTCGACACGCTCCCCCACGCGCCGCATGTCGCGGTGTTCAACGGCGCCGGGCACGCGGGCAAATTCGCCAGCCTTGTTGGCAAGATCCTCGCCGAGTTGCTCACCGACGGCGCCAGCCGGCACCCGATCGAGCCGTTCTCCCTGCGCCGGCCCGCGATCACGGATCCGAACTTCGAGCCGGTCTTCCGGCTCTGACCTGCTCAACAGAATGGAGGGCGACATGGCACCCACCTGGTGCGAGCTGCATGTGCACATCGAAGGAACCCTCGAGCCGGCCATGATCTTCGACCGGGCGCGGGCCAACGGGGTCGATCTTGCCGATCCCGACGAGGCCTCGCTCGCGCGCCGCTACGAGTTCCGCGACCTGCAGTCGTTCTTGGACCTGTACTACGAGAACATGCGCGTGCTGCGCACCGAAGCCGACTTCTACGAGCTCACCGCCGCCTATTTGCGGCGCGCCGCGGCGGCCGGCGTGGGGCACGTGGAGCTCTTCGTGGACCCTCAGGCTCATTCCGCCCGCGGGGTGCCGGCGGCGACTGTGCTTCGAGGGGTTCACCGCGCGCTGGAGACCGCCGGGGTGGAAGCGGGCGTGACGGGCGGAATCATCGCGTGCGTTGTGCGGGATCAGCCGGTGGCGAGCGCGGATGCGATGCTCGACGACGTTCTCGGCAGCGGGGTGCCGGTCCTCGGCCTCGGGCTGGATTCCGCTGAGGTCGGGTACCCGCCGTCGCTCTTTGGTGGGACCTTCGAGCGGGCCCGCGACGCCGGCCTGCACGTGGTGGCCCACGCCGGGGAGGAAGGCGGGCCGGACTATGTGTGGGAGGCCCTCGACGTGCTCGGCGCCGAGCGCATCGACCACGGCATCCGCTCGCTGGAGGATCCCGCACTCCTCCGCCGACTCGTGGCCGAGCAGATCCCGCTGACGGTCTGCCCGCTCTCGAACGTCCGACTGCGTGCGGTGCCGTCGATCGGGCAGCACCCGCTGCCGAAGATGCTCGATCTCGGCCTCACGGTCACCATCAACTCCGACGACCCGGCGTACTTCGGCGGCTATCTCGACGACAACCTTGACGCGCTGCAGAGCGCCTTCGATTTCGACCCCGGCGTCTTCGAGGCTCTCGCCGCCAACTCGGTTGCCGCGTCCTTCATCTCGTCTGACACAAAGGCGCGTCTGCTAGGCGAGCGTTTGTAGTCAACGCACGACGGCGGGCGGCGGCGCGGTGCTGCTGCGCGCCTTGAGCTGAGGCTCGAGGAGGACGGGCTGCGGCTCGAACGGGCCTCCCGCGATCCGCTCCGCCAGGAGCGTCGCCGCGACGTGGCCCGCTTCCCGGCTCGCGTTGTCCACGCTCGTGAGGCCGACCGCGCGCAGCCGCGCTGCGGGCGTGTCATCGTAGCCCGCCAGCGACAGGTCTGCGGGGACGGCGAGGCCGAGGTCTCCCGCCGCGGAGAGGAGGCCGAGGGCGGCCATGTCGTTGACGGCGAACGCGGCACTCGGACGATCGGGTGCGGAGAGCAGTTCCCGGCCTACCCGGTAGCCGGCCTCTTCGGTCAGCCCCGCATCGACGGTTCGGAAGCTCAGGCCGAGCCGTCGGGATTCGGCCTCGAACCCCTCGCGCCGCGCGTCGCCGACGGCCGTCCCCGGCGCGCCCAGGTGGGCGACACGCTTGTGGCCCAGCTCGGCAAGGTGACGGACGATGCGGCGGGCGCCCTCGCCGTCGTCATTCGTCACAACGGCGGCGCCCGGAGCCTGCGCGCGGGGCGAGCCCACCTGCACCGCGGGGAGGGTGCCGAGCTGGGCGAGGGCGGGCTCGGCGCCGTCGAGCGTGCCGACCACCACGATGCCCTCGACGCGCAGCTCGAGGAAGCGCTCCACGAGCGCCGCGCCCTCGAGCCGCCAATCCCCGAGGAGCGGGTGCAGGCCCTCGGCGTGGAGCGCCTCGGACAGGCCCTCGACCGCGGGGACGAACCACGGGTTGCGGAGGTCGTCGAGCACGAGCCCCACAATGCCGCTGCGGGCCGAGCCCATGGCCCGAGCCGCGGCATTCGGGCGGTAGCCGAGCTCTGCGGCCGCCGCTAGCACGGCCTGGCGTTTTGCCTTGCTCACGTAGCCGGTTCCTCTGAGGGCCAGCGACGCGGCGGACTTGGAGACACCCGCGCGCGCGGCCACGTCGAGGATCGTCACGGCCTTCGCCATCGAAGCCCCCTTCCGCGCGGCAATTGTCAGCACAAACCTTGACCGAAGAGCCGGTCGCAGGCATACTCTAAACCAAACCTTGGAACGTTCCCACAATTGTTTGATCAAGAAGACCACGAAGGAGTGCTCGTTGAAGACTGTTGTTCTCGGCCTGCTCGGCGTCGGCCGCATCGGCGTCATGCACGCCCGCAATATCGCTGCCCTCCGAGAGCAGTTCGCGGCCCGGGACATCGAGCTCCAGTTGAAGCTCACGGATGTGGCCGAGGCGCATGCGCAGGCTGTTGCCACGGAAGTCGGGGCCGAGTTCGTCCCCGGTGGGGTCAGGGGACTGCTCGACTCCGGCGTGGGCGCGTTTGTCGTCGCGACCGGCACGCCGACCCACCCCGAGCTCATCCGAGCGGGCGTCGACGCCGGCATCCCGGTCTTCTGCGAGAAGCCCGTCGCAGGCTCGCTCGCGGATTCGCTGCCCCTGCTCGACTACATCGCCGAGCGCGGCGGGGTGGTGCAGATCGGCCACCAGCGGCGTTTCGACGCCGGCTATCTCGAGGCCAAGCGCCGGTTCGAGGCGGGCGAGATCGGCTGGATCCACTCGCTCCGGGCGATGACCGGGGACATGGTCCCGCCCTCGGTCCAGTTCATCGCCACCTCGGGCGGCCTCTTCCGCGACTGCTCCGTCCACGACTTCGACATCATCCGCTGGCTCACGGACCGCGAGATCGTCGAGGTCTACGCGCGTGGCTCCAATAACGGCGACCCGGCAATCGGCGAAGTCGGCGACGTCGACACCGCGCTCGCCGTCGTCACCTTCGACGACGGGACCGTCGGGACCGTCTCCGCCACGCGGTACAACGGAGCCGGGCACGATGTGCGGCTCGAGATCCAGGGGTCGAAGTCGTCCGTCATGGTGGGCCTCGACGACAAGACCGCGCTCCGCTCGACCGAGCCCGGCGTCGTCTTCCCCTCAGGCGAGACCCACAAGACCTTCGCTGGGCGGTTCGACGCCGCATACCGCGCCGAGCTCGCCGCGTTCGTCGAGCTCGTCCTCGGGGAGCGGGACAACCCGTGCACCCCCGAGGACGCGGTTGCGGCGTCCTGGGTCGCCGACGCCGCACAGGAGTCCCTCGAGACGGGGCGGCCGGTCCGGGTAGAGGTTCCGGCCCGCGCCTAGCTCCCCAATACCTCCGCCGGATTCCCCAGCTTTTTGGCACTCTCGGCGACGGCACCCGCTCTGGCGCGTGGCGTCGTCGTCCGCTGCCGCTGAGAAGCTGGGGAGCCCGGTGGAGAAGCTGGGGAGCCGGGCGCGGCTAGTCTGTCCCCATGAACTCGACCCCCGCGCTGACCCCCATGCCGCGGACGCTTGACGTCGAGTCGCTCCGGCATTTCGACGAGCTCGTGGCCCGGGGCGCGCGGCGGATGTCCGGGTGGCAGCTGCAGTCGATCGACTTCACGGGCCGCTCGGCGGAGCTCAAGGCGATGGATCCCTCCGGCGCGGTGTTCCTCGGGTGCACGCTCTCGCCGGGCATGGAGGATTCCCTCCGCGCGCGGGGCGCCCTCGTGTTCCCTGCGATCCCCGGGCTCCCCTTCAACCCCTATCGCCCGGGCCTGTACAGCGGGACGGAGCTGTACGAGGGGGTCGAGTTCCGTCCCTACGAGGAGACGCCGGACGCCCTCATCTACGCGTGGACCAAGCAGCAGGGGCGGGCCGGCGTGGAGGGCGCGCTCTCGGTCGCGCTCCACGACCACCACATCGGCGAGTCACTCCACGACGCGCTCGCCGGGGTCTTCCGCGAACGCCGGATCGTCGGGGTCATGGGCGGCCACGCCGCGTTGCGGGGGAGCCAGACGTACGACGACGCCGCCCGCCTCGGGCGCGGACTCGCTGCGGCCGGCTTCGTGGTCGCCACGGGCGGAGGTCCGGGGGCCATGGAAGCGGCCAATCTGGGTGCCTACCTCTCAGCCACGCCCGAGGATGCCCTCGACGACGCCCTCCGCCGCCTCGCCCTCGTCCCCGGCTTCCGCCCCTCGGTGAGCGCGTGGGCCCGGGCGGCGCTCGCCGTCGTCGGCCTGCATCCGGGTGGGACGCCCAGCCTCGGCATCCCCACATGGTTCTACGGGCACGAGCCGCCGAATCTGTTCGCGACCCACATCGCCAAGTACTTCGCGAACGCCGTCCGGGAGGCGGTGCTGCTCGAGAAGGCCAACGGGGGAGTGATCTTCCTGCCGGGAGCCGCAGGCACCGTGCAGGAAGTGTTCCAGGACGCGTGCGAGAACTACTACGCGACGCCCGAGGCCATCAACCCGATGGTGCTGGTCGGGAAGCGGTACTGGACCGAGGACCTTCCCGCGTGGCCGCTGCTCGAGGGCCTCGCCGCAGGTCGGGGCATGGCCGACCGCGTGCATCTCGTGGACTCAGTCGACGAGGCGGTCGCCGCTCTGGCCTGAATCCGGTTGCGCCCCAAATACCCGTTGCTCCGTCACGTTTGCAGGGTGCGCACCC
>NZ_JBQCGQ010000231.1:0-8835 GCF_051955515.1 Sinomonas sp. | reverse complement strand
CGTCCCGCTCAAGGTCACCGCCGACCGGGTTGCGGGCTTCCGGGGCAGCATGCGCGGCAAGAGGCTCGAGCTCGAGGACCTCAGCATGATCGAGGTCGCTGCGAGCGGGCACGCGGTCCACCGCACCGAGGAGCTCATCGCAGCCTCCGACCGCAAGTACTTCAAGCTGGGGATCCAGCTCGCCGGGATGGGGCTCCTCCTCCAGGACGGGCGCGAGGCTGTGGTCCGCCCCGGCGACCTGGCTGTCTACTCGACCGATCGCCCCTATACCCTCGCGTTCGACGGCGACTTCCGCAGTCTGGTGTTCATGTTCCCCCACACGGCGCTCGACCTTCCGGCCGAAGCGATGGCGCAGATCACCGCGACCACGATCAGCGGCTCGAGTGGACTTGGCGCTCTTGTGAGCCCCTTCCTCGTGCGCCTCGCAGACAGCCTCGAGTCGATTGCCGGCCCCAATGGCACGCGGCTCGTCCACAATGCGCTCGACCTCGTGACCACGCTGTTCAACGGCGAGCTGGACGTGCGCGGCGCCTCGTTCCGGGACCCGCACCAGCTGCTCCTGGGGAGGATCCACGATTTCATCGAGACGAACCTCGGCGACCCAGACCTCTCACCCGGCTCGATCGCGACGGCCCATTACATCTCGACTCGCCACCTTCACGACCTCTTCCGCGAACTCGGAACCACGGTCGCGGCGTCGATCCGCGAGCGCAGGCTCGAGCGCTGTCGGCGCGACCTTCGCGACCCTGTCCTCGCGGATCGGCCGGTGACCGCCATCGCCGCCCGCTGGGGCTTCCTCGACTCGGCGCATTTCAGCCGCATCTTCCGGGCGGCCTTCGGCGAATCCCCCACGGGCTACCGCGCAGGCTGAACCTGCGGGCAGAGAGTGGCGCCCCGATGCGCGGTGACTGGAGAACCGCGCACCGAGGCGCCGGAGGGAACTACGCCGCCGCAGTTGGCGCCGTTCCCTCGTCTGCGACGCCCGCCATCTCGACGACGAGCGCTTCCGTGAGGTGCCGCTCCAGGTCGCGGTGCTCCGGGCGACCGGCGAGGTTCTCAAGCTCGCCCGGATCAGCATGGTGGTCGTAGAGCTCCGCCATCCCTGATCCGAAGTAGCGCGTGAGGCGGCCACGGGCCGTGATGACCGTACGCATCCGAACGGGCCCGGGAAGGCCCGGGAGCCCGAATGGCTGATCCTCTTCGACGAGCAGGGCCTCGCGATGCGTCTGGGCTTCTCCCCGCAGGATCCCCGCAAAGGACCTGCCCTGGATCCCGCGGAACGGCGCAGCGCCCGTGAGCTCCATGAGCGTGGGAACGAGGTCCGGGCTCGAGACGAGCGCATCGCTGCGCCCGCCGTCGCCGACCGCGCCGAGGCTGGCCGGCAGCGCGACCACGAGCGGCACGTTCGTGACCGCCCGATAATGCGAGAAGTGCTTGAGCATGAGGCCGTGGTCGCCGAAGAGGTCGCCGTGGTCGGCGGTGAAGACGACGACGGTGTTATCGGCGAGCCCCTGAGCCTCGAGCTCGGCGAGGATGCGTCCGATCTGCTCGTCCATGAGCGCGATCAAGCCGTACTGGGCCGCAGCAGCGTGGCGATACTGTTCCGCAGTCGCCGCCCAGGTCATCGTGGGATCGCTTCCCGGGCAGCCCCGTCGCGCGACCATCTGCTGGATGTGCCGCGGCGACGTCGAATGGTCCTGCTCGAAGCCCGGCGGCAGAGGAATGTCGTCGGGGCTATAGAGCTCGTCATACCCCTCGGGCGGCGAGAACGGATGATGAGGATCGGGGAAGGAGACGAACAGGAAAAACGGTGCATCCTGTCCCGCGGCGTCCTTGAGGTGCTCCACGGCCTTCTCCCCGATGTAGGCGCTCGGGTGCAGTTCAGCCGGGATCGCCGTCCGGTACACCTGGTCCCATCCCGGATAGACGGCCTCCGAGTTCTCTCGACCGCCGACGGCCCCTGGATCCAATCCGCGCTCGCGAGCCCAGTGCAGGTAGTGGCCGCCAGGATGGTCCCCGTGGCCTACCACGAGATCCACGTGCCCGTATCCGTAGTAGTCCGAGGGCAGGGGGATGAACCGCTCCTCGTGGGCCCTCCGGTCTTCCCAGCGGTCCCACCCTTCCGCGACCCCGCGCTGGCGCGCGTCGGCGGAGTGCTCATCCAGCAGGAGCGGCGCGGTCGCCCGAATCTCCTCCTGCTGTTCGGGCTCGAAGTCCCACCCCATGTTCTGGTGGTGCAGCTTGCCGACGCCGATCGTCCGGTAGCCCGAATCGGCGAGCGAACGCATGAGCGTGCGCGACTCCGGATCGAGCGGGATCCCGTTGCAGCGTGTCCCGTGGGCGGAGGGCCATCGACCGGTCGCGAGCGAGGCACGGTTGGGCATGCACGTCGGGTTCGCGACGGTCGCGTTCTCGAAGACCGTTCCGCGGGCGGCGAGCGCGTCGAGGTTGGGGGTGCGGACCACGGAATTCCCGCCGAAGCCGAGGTGGTCGGCCCGCAGCTGATCCGCGACGATCATCAGGACATTGGGCCGTCGCTCCGGCTGCACCGGGCGCTCGGCGGCCGTCACGCTGGCCTCTTGATCAGCGAGAGCACCTCGGTGCGCTGCTCGGCGAACTCGGGCAGGGCGCGCGTGGTGATCTGATCGCGCGGGGACGGGAGATCGACGTCGACGACGCGCAGCACCCGCGCGGGCTTCGACCCGAGCACGACGACGCGATCGGCCAGGTACACCGCCTCATCGATGTCGTGGGTCACCACGAGGATGGTCATGCCGAAGTCCTCGCGGATCTTGAGGCACAGGTCCTCAAGGTCGAATCGCGTCTGGGCGTCGACGGAGGCAAAGGGCTCGTCCATGATGAGGATCTCGGGCCGGTATGCGAGGGCTCGCGCGATGGCGACCCGCTGCTGCATGCCGCCGGAGAGCTGCCACGGGTACTGGTTCTCCGCGTGGGAGAGCCCCACGGCGTCGAGCGCTTCGTCGCAGCGCGCCTTCAGTTCTGTTCTGGGCAGGCGCAGGTGCCGCAGCGGAAGAATGACGTTCTTCCTGACCGTGAGCCACGGCATGAGCGACCGGCTGTAGTCCTGGAAGACGAGCGCCATCTCGGGCGGAGGCCCGCTGATCTTGCGTCCGTCGATCGCGGCGTACCCGGACGAAGCCGGCTGAAGGCCCGCGAGGCACTTCAGGAACGTCGTCTTGCCGATCCCTGAGGGGCCGACGATGCACACGACCTCCCCGGCGCCGACGCTGAAGGTGAGGTCCTCGATCACCTTCTTGGCGCCGTCGGCCCTTTGTGAGGAGGAGCCCTTTGAGCCGTAGCTCTTGGCGAGGTGGACGACGTCGAGCCGAGGGGGCTCGGGGACCGTAGGCGCGTCCGTCTCCGTGAGTGGGGCGGTTTCTGTAGTTCTCATGATGCACGGGCCAATCTGCGGGAGCCGATGTACCAGGCCAGCACCTTGCGGCGGACCAGGTCGAACAGGAAGTTGGCGGCGAAGCCGATCACACCGAGGAGGAGGATTCCGGACCACATGTCCGAGATCATGAAGCTCTGCTGGGCCAGGAGCGTCATGGCACCGATGCCCTGTGAGGGGCCGAGCATCTCCGAGGCGATCATCACCACGAAGGCGGTCTGCAGGCTCACCTGCAGACCCGAGAAGATCTGCGGGGACGCCGCAGGAAGGAGGACCGTGACGACGCGGTCGCGGCGCGAGAGCCGGTAGACCTGCGCGACGTCGAGCAGCCCGCGGTCCACGGCCCGCAGGCCGTCGACTGTCGCGATGAACGTCGGGAAGAACGCCGCGAGGGCGATGCTCGCCACCCGCATCTCGGGGCCGAAACCCATGAGCGAGATGAAGATCGGAACCAGCGCCACGGGCGGGATACCCCGGAGGAAATGGATCAGGGGATCCACGGCCCAGCGGACGGGCGCCGCCAGGGCCGTCACGAAACCCACGGCGACAGCGGCAAGCGCCGCGATCGCGTACCCGAGAGCGAGGTTCCTCAGGCTCACGAGCACATCCGACGCGAAGTGGTCGAAGAGCCACAATGCACGGAACCGGTCCAGGATGTCAGCGAGGGGCGGAAAGAAGGTGTCCGTGGAACCGGCTGAGGCGAGCCACCATCCGGCCAGGAGGAGGGCGGGCGTCCCTATTCCCAGGAGCCAGAGGACTGGGCGCTTGTTCATCAGTGCACCACCTCTCGGTAGGACTCGTGCCAGTGCAGGAGCCGTCGCTCGGCGACCCTCGTTCCCAGCTGGAACAGCAGTCCGAGGACGCCCAGCACGATCACCAGCGCGTAGAGCGTTGGGTAGTCGCCGCCCGCCTGTGCAAGGTACAGGCTCTGGCCGAGCCCGGGTCCGCCGCCGAGGAGTCCAGCGACGACGGTGATGATGAGCGCGGCCGGGGCCGAGACCCTCAGGGCCGTGCCGATGTACGGCATGGCGCTGGGGAGCACGATGCGCACGAGGATCTCGGCGGGCTTCATTCCGTACGAACGGGCCGTGTCCCGGGCCACGGGGTCCGTGCTGTGGACGCCGTCGACAGTCTGCATCACGATCGGCAGGAGGCATCCCAGGAAGACGAGGAACCAGGACATCTGCCCTGTGGGCCCGAGGATGAGCACCACGAGCGGGAGGATCACGATGGGCGGGATCGGCTTGAGGAATTCAAGGGCAGCCCGCGTCGCGTAGCGGACGGGCTCGAAGCTCCCCACGAGAATACCGACGACGATCCCCCCGATGGCTGAGGCCGCGAGGCCGAGGAGGGCGATCCCGACCGTCTGGGCGAGCGCGGACCAGAAGTCGGGGCTGCTGGCGAGGCCCCCGAGGTCGATGGCGACGCTGCCCACCGATGGCAAAGACCCCCCGGCCGCGCGGGCCGCCGACGCAGCCTGCCAGAGCAGCAGGGCGACGGCGACACCTCCGACCCCCGCCGCGAGCGGCTTGAACGAGGTTCTCATCTCTAGAGGACCAGATTTGCCGGCAGCTTCACCGGGGTCTTGAGGTACCCCAGCTCGGCCATGGAATCGTTGACCCGCTGGATGTCGTCAGTCGTGACCTTGTCCGGCCAGTAGTTCACCGCTCCGTCTTTGATGACCTCGAGGGGGTTGTTCGTGATCTGTGCGCTCAGCTGCTGGGCCTCGTCGATGTGCTGGTTTGCATAGGCGTTCGCCTTGTAGATGGCGGCCTTGAAGCCCTCGATGGCCTTGCGCTCCTTCTGCAGCGCGCTGTTGCCGGTCACCCAGAGGCCCACTGCGCCGGCCTTGAAGAACTCGACACCCGGGGAGGCAAGGAGCCGGTCCCCCTGAGAGATGGCCTTCGAGACGAACGGCGCGACGAGGGATGCCGCGTCCACTCGGCCGGAGTTGAGCGACTGGAGCGCCGACGAGGGATCGAGGACCATCCAGTTCACCTTCGAGGGGTCGCCGCCGTCGTCCTTGATCAGCTTGCTGACGGTCACTTCGAGCTGCGCCTTGCGGGCGGGAACGGACACGGACTTGCCTTCGAGATCCTTCGGCCGCTTGATCGTCGAATCCTTCTGCACCAGGAGGCCGGTGTCGTCCACCTTGGTCATGTCCTTGCTGGACATGGCCACATCGGAGTATCCGTCCGCTGCCGCCACCACGGTCAACGGCACGTTGTTGCTGAGGGCGTTGAGAAGCGGGATCGACGGCGTGTAGGTGAGGTCGAGCTGCCCACTCTGGGCCGCGGCAATCCCGGCTGGCGGATTAGCGACGACGGAGGTCTTCACGTCAAGGCCCTGTTCCTTGAAGAAGCCCTTGTCGATGGCGAGTTTGATCGCCGCGTCACTGCCGATGCCGATCGTGCCGACCTTGAGGGTCGTGACGGAGTCGCCGGCGGCCGAACTCGCCGACGAGCTTCCTCCGCAGGCAGAGAGCGCGAGCGCGAGGACGGCGGCGAGGGCCGCGGGAATGCTTCGTCGCATGGAGAGGTCTCCTCGTGATGGTGGGTGGGTAGGAATGAGATTCAGAGCAGTGCTCGCTCGTGGACGGTGCGTCCGGCGGCGAGCGTGAGGGTGACATCCGCTTCGAGGAGATCCTCGATGCGATCGTCGTCAGGCCACGGCGTGGAGAGGACGCAGAGGTCGGCTGCCATCCCGGGGATGATCCGCCCCTTTGCCTTCTCGGCGCGGTCCTGCCAGGCGGCGTCGGCCGTCATGGCGGCGAGTGCGCGGCGACCGCCGATGCGCTCGGGGTCATCCGCGGCACCCGTCGTGGTACGGGTTCCTCGGCGCACGGCGGCCACGATGGTCTCGCGCCAATCCGTGCTTGCCACCGGAGCATCCGAGGCGAGGCTGAACTTGATCCCGGCCTCCGACGCCGAATGCAACGGCTGGTGGCGGGTGAACCGTGCGTCGCCGAGCAGGCGGCGCATCGCGTCTCCGGCGCCGTGGCGGATGAGGGGATTCGTGCTGTAGCCGACGCCGTGACGCGCCATGCGAGCCAGCGTCTCGTCGCTGCTGAAGGCGCCGTGGATGATGTAGTGGCGGTTGAGGGCGGGGGTGGCCCGGCTGATGAGCGCATCGACAGCCGTCTCGGTCGCCGCGTCGCCTGTCGCGTGGATCCCGGCTTGGAGACCGGCGGCGTCGATGAGCTCCAGGATCCTCCCCAGTTCCTCGACGCGCTCCTTCTCGGAGCGGCCGACGACGACGAGACTCCCCCGCGTGCAGTGGTCACCGTACGGTTCGGTCATCCAGGCCGTTCCGCTGCGGGGAATGCCGTCCGCGAAGACCTTCACTCCGGCGATCCGGAGGAGCGCGGGATCGAGCCCTCGATCCGTGTACTCGCGCGCCAGTCCGCTGTTCAGCCCGGCCTCGACGGCGGCTGCATCCGCTCCCCCTGTGCCGGCAAAGAGCAGGAGAACGGTGGTCCGGAGCGTCAGCTCCCCCGCCTCAGCGAGGTCTCCCAGCAGCTTCAGGGCCGCGACGGACCCGGAGCCGTCAAGCAGCCCAGCACTCGCCGGCCCCAATCCCGGCTCCGTGAGAGAGGTGATCCCCTGGGCGTGGAGCCGACGCTGCATCGCCAGCATGGCCTCGCGAAGCGTGCGCTGCGGGATCGGCGGAAGCGCCCTGTTGAGCAGCTCCATCGCGCCATCCTGAAAGACCCCGGTGGGCTCGCCGCCGGATTTCCTGCCCACCACGCCGCCTGCCGGAGCTTCGATGCCCCGATTGAGACCCGCACGCTCCAAGGCGGCCCTGTTCGCTGCGAGCTGGTGCCCCGTCGCGTCGAACGCAATGACCGGGACCCCTGGGCGGACCTCGAGGAGCTGGTCCTGTGCCGGTCCGATGAGGACGTCGTCCCAGCCCCGCGCACGGATCCACCCGTCGTCCCCAGGCTCGGCACGCTCGAGGATCGCTGCCACCTGCGCCCAGCTCGGGGCTACGGCCGCATCCACCGAAACGTACCCGAACGCGGCCATCGAGGTGGCGGTGAAGTGAAGGTGTGCGTCGTTGATGCCCGGGAGAACAGCGCCTCCCCCGGCATCGATGACCGTCGTCGCCGGACCAATCGCCGTGCCGACCTCGGCCGATCCCACTGCCATTACCCGCCCGGCTCGGACAGCCACGGCATCCGTCGTCGGAGCCGACGCATCCATAGTCAGCACGTCGGCGTTGACGATCGCAACCTCGGCATCTGCCGTCATCCGTGTCTCCTCATGTCCTGTGGGACTTGGCCCGCTGTGCTTTGGCCCTCTGTGCTTTGGTCCTGTGTGCGAGCTGGCCCTGTGTGAGCTGGCCCTGTGTGAGCTGGCCAACGTCTCTGGACAGAAGTATGTCGCTTGACTAGGTCACTTGACTAGGTTTTGCCGTAAAATCTTTTGTGACGGCCTCCCAAGCCGTCGTCTGCCTAGGATGGGCGCACTGAGAGGGGGAAGTCTGGATGCCGAGAATTCCGGCTGAGGAGCGGCGTTTGCAGTTCGTCGAGGCCGCGGCGCGGGTGATCGCCACGGAGGGACTTCCCGCCGCGACGACCCGGCGGATCGCCACCGAGGCGGACGCCCCGCTCGCGGCGCTGCACTACTGCTTCCGCAACAAGGAGGAACTGCTCCAGGAGGTCTACTACTTCCTGAGCCGCGACTACGCCAAGAGCCTCCCGCCCATCGCGGACCTGAGTGCAGGGCTGCCGTCAGTGATCCGCCAGCACGCCCGGCGCATCTGGGAACGCATGCTTCAGCGCCCGCACGAGCAGGTCACCACGTTCGAGCTGCTGCTGCGTCGATTCCGCGAGGGACCCGAGCAGGAGTCGGCGGCGCGCGAACAGAACCGCTCGATGTACGAGGGTTGGGTCTCGTCGACGAAAGAGCTCTTCCGCTCCGCTGCGGAGGCCGCTGGCCAACCCGCACCGCACAATCTTGATCTCATCGCACGGCTCTTCGTGTCCGGGATCGACGGCATCAGCATGCAGCACATTGCCGACCCCCGTGAGGAACAGTCACGGCAGCTCATCGAACTGCTCGCCGATTCCCTCGGCGCGCTCGTTTCCGCAGAAACGGAGGCCGAGGCCGCCGGCACTCGCAACGGGTGAGGGCTGGGGATCAGAACGGAGGAGGAGGCTGCTCCCCCGCTTGGGGTTCGGCCTGTTTGTTCGCGACCTCCGGCACGAGACCCCGCTCAAGTGGCCCCGCAACGGCTCGGCCTCCGAGAGGCGAAGTCCAAGCCACGTCGCCGTCCTCGCGTTGTGATCTCCAGGAGCCGATGCTCTTGAGCGCATGATGCTTGCGGCACAGGGACTGCAGGTTGTCGGCGTCCGTCGCCCCGCCGTGCTGCCACTCGATACGGTGATCGATCTCCGACCGCGCGGCCGGGCAGCGACAGTC
>NZ_JBQCGQ010000230.1:0-14401 GCF_051955515.1 Sinomonas sp. | reverse complement strand
TGCGGGACGGAGGTTGGTCTACTGTCATTCGCCGGCGCGCTGGCTCTACCTTTCGGACCAGTACCTCGGCCCTGGAGGGAAACGGAATCCGGCGGCGCTCGCCCTCGCTTCCTTGAAGCCCTTGCTTGTCCCGTGGGATCGATGGGCGGCGGCGAGGGCGCACCGCTACGTGGCCAACTCGACCGTGGTGAGAGATCGCATCGGAGAGGTCTATGGCTTTGAGGCAGCCCTCTTCCATCCGCCCCACAGTGTGGACATCGCGGGGTCTGTCGAGCCCGTCGAAGGCCTCGAGGAGTTCGTGGGGGAGGGCGGCCATTTTCTGCTCGTCTCGAGGCTTCTGCCGTACAAGAACGTGGACGAGGCGGTGGAGGCTTTCCGCGGCCTGGGTGAGCGGCTCCTCATCATCGGCGACGGGCCCCTCCGGGCCGCGTTGCACGAGCGCCTGCCCGGCAACGTCCGACTGGTGGCAGGGCTGAGCGACGGGCAGATGCGGTGGGCGTATTCCCGTTCGAAGGCCCTCGTTGCGCCGTCGCACGAGGATTTCGGCATCACGCCGCTCGAAGCGGGAGCCTGGGGCAAGCCGACCATCGCACTGCGGGCAGGTGGGTATCTGGACACCATCGTTGAGGGCGTCACAGGCCGATTCATCGAGCGGCCGACGGCGCATGCCATCCGTGCGGCGGTCCTCGCCTTCGATGCGGGGGAGTGGGATGCCCGAGCCATCCAGACCCGGGTAGAGGACTTCTCCGAGGAACGCTTCCGCACGTGGCTGCGGGCAGAGGTGGCCTATCTTGCCAAGACGACGCGGTGAGAGCGGGCGGTCAGATCGTGGTTCGTCCCGCCATCAGAGAGCGGACGGCTTCGCGCACCCGTTCCCGCAGCTCAGCGGCGTAGTCCGTAGGGCGGGGCTCCCGCAGGAGTTTCATCCGGAGGTGGTCGCGGTTGACCACCAGGAGCCCGCGGAGCAGAGCCCAACGTTCCCGTCCAGACCGGGACGCACGCCATCTCGCCCGGAACAATTCGACGCGGGTGCCTCCTCGCGATGCCACGTGCCAGATGTCATGGTCGGGATGACCCTGCCACTCGCCGAGTCGTCCCGTGGCGGCGGCCAACGTGATCGACGCGCCGACCTGGTCGGCAAGCAGCTCCAGACGCTCCCACTCTTCCCGGCCACGGGCCTTCCTGACGAAGTCGACATCGGAAGCGCCGCGGTGCGGGTCTCTGGCGGCATGGAGGACGATCAGGAGCGCCTGGTGCTGACGCCCGGGCACGCGACACGGCCGGCCTGCGATCTGGGTGGAGTCCCGCTGGGCCCAGAGGAGCTCGAAGAACGCGTCGGGTTCGAGCCCGACGCCAGGAAAGCTGCGGTGAATGTCGACGTGCCCCCACTGCTCATTCCACAGCGTCATCGCGTGGTGGAAGACCGAGCCCGTCCGAAACGAGGTGACGGCTTCCCATCCGTCGGCAACGAGTACTTCGGCGAGCTGCGCGGCATCGCGCGGCCGGACGAGCACGTCCACGTCACTGCTGACTCGGCCCTTCTCGTAGAGGCTTTCGTGGGCGGCGTATCCCTTGATGTGCAGAAGATCGATGCCGGATGCGACGGCGAGGTGCTCGATGAGGGCGTGGGCCAGTTGGATGCGGTCGGCCTGCGGCAGATCGACTTCGGAAGTCACGTCAGGGGCGTCCGTTCACCGCGGTGATCGAGAGGTTGACCCAGCGGGTGAAATCCATCACCGATTGGGTCGCCGGTGCATCCACCGAGACTCCGCGGAAGAAGCGCCACAGGTTCCGATGGACGCCAGAGCCCACGAGATGCCCCTTGCCGAAGGTCCCATCCAGCCCCCGGGCGTCGCGGTCCCAGTCGATCATGGTGTACTCAACCGCCTCCGTACCCTCCACGGGTCTGCTCAAGATGACGACGCGCTGGTCGGGGGAGATGGCGCGCACATTGAACGGAGTCGGGCCAGTATCGAGGAATGTGACCTTATCCCCGAGCGCCAGGCTGCGGAAGCTCATGGCGACCCCCCAGATGATTCTTCGATGTCAGTGACAGTGTAAGCGGTTACGCAAACACTTGTCATGGATGTTACGGAGGCATCACATCGTGACGCCCGGCACACAAGCTATGTTGATGAGGCCCTTCCGTCCAGTGTCGGGGCAGTGGGATAGTGTCGGCCCATGGAGGACAAGCCCTACGGCGCCCGCCTGACTGAAACGGGCGTCGCGTTCGCGGTGGCGACCGCTGCGGAGGCCGAGCGAGTCGAGGTCTGCCTCATTGACGACGACGGAGCCGAGTCATGCTCGGACCTCACCAAGGCAGGGGAGGCCGACGGCGCAGTCCGCTGGGAAGCAGAGGTCCCGGGGGTCGGCGAGGGGCAGCTCTATGGCTATCGCGTCCACGGTCCATGGCTGCCTGAGCGCGGCCTCCGATTCAATCCCGCCAAACTCTTGCTTGACCCCTATTCGCTCGCGGTGGCAGGACGCTACGGGGGCGAGCAGGCAGTCCATGCGTTCGTGTTCGGGGAACCCGCTACTCTCGACCCGACCGATTCCCTCCCGTGTGCCCTCCTGTCGATCGTGTGCGACCACGGCGAGTACGACTGGGAAGACGATGCTCCTCCGCGGCATCCTTATAACGAGACGGTCATCTACGAGGCCCACGTCAAAGGGCTGACGCAGCTTCATCCCGCTGTGCCGGCCGAACTCCGGGGGACGTATCGCGGCGCGGCGCATCCCGCCGTCGTCGACCATCTCGTGAGCCTCGGGGTGAGCGCGATCGAACTCATGCCCGTCCACCAATTCCTCGAGGACCCCATCCTCACCGACAAGGGGCTGTCCAACTACTGGGGCTATAACTCCATCGGCTTCTTCGCCCCGCACAACGAATATTCGTCCAGCGGAGACCGGGGCCAGCAGATTGCGGAATTCAAGGACCTGGTCAAGGCCTACCACCAGGCGGGGATCGAGGTGATCCTCGACGTCGTCTACAACCACACCGCCGAGGGCAATCATCTCGGGCCCACCCTCTCGTACCGAGGGCTCGCCAATGCGGCGTACTACCACCTCGTCTCTGGCGAGGAGTTCTACTACATGGACTACACGGGAACGGGAAACACCCTCAACCTCGGGCATTCCCTTTCCTTGCGACTCGTCGTTGATTCGCTGCGCTATTGGGTCACGGAGATGCACGTGGACGGATTCCGGTTCGACTTGGCATCCGCGCTTGCGAGGGAAGACGGGAACGTGGATATGGTCTCGCCCTTCTTCGAGCTCGTGGCCCAGGACCCGGTCCTGTCCAAGGTCAAGCTCATCGCCGAACCGTGGGATGTGGGACCCGGCGGATACCAAGTGGGCAATTTCCCGCCCGAGTGGGTCGAATGGAACGGCAAATTCCGCGATTGCGTCAGGGACTACTGGCGCGGCGAGCCGGGCAAGCTCCGCGAACTCGCCACGCGACTGGCCGGGTCGGCCGACCTCTACGAGGAGGAAGGGAGGCGTCCCTCGGCGTCCGTGAACTTCGTGACCGTCCACGACGGCTTCACGCTGCGCGACCTTGTCTCCTACAACCAGAAGCACAACGAGGCCAACGGCGAGGACAATCGCGACGGCACTGACGACAACAGATCGTGGAACTGCGGAGTCGAAGGACCGAGTGACGATCCTGCGGTCCTCGAACTGCGCGCGCGCCAGCAGCGGAACCTCCTCCTGACGCTGATGCTGGCCCAGGGCGTTCCGATGCTCTCCCATGGCGACGAACTCGGTCGCACTCAGGCTGGCAACAACAATGCCTACTGCCAGGACAATCCCACCACGTGGATCGATTGGCCGCACGGTGACCACGCACTCCTCGAGTTCGTGCGTCGACTCGTCCGGCTCCGCACGGAACACCCGGTGTTCCGCCGCCGTCGCTTCTTCGACGGCACTCCCGTGGCCCCCGCCGAGGGCGATCCCCTGCCCGACGTGGTCTGGCTGGACGCCGACGGATCGTCCATGGGGGCGGACGATTGGGACCAGGACTGGGCGAAGTCGCTCGCCTTCTTCCTCAACGGCGGCGCCGTCCCGGGACCCGCTGGGGCGCGCGCCGACTCGGACATGCTCATCATCCTCAATGCAGCGGACAACGACGTGTCCTACTCCATTCCAACCGGCTATTTCCCGCGCAAATGGGCGACCGTACTCACTACGTGTAGTTCGGCGCTAGTGGGGGAACGTACAGGGGCGGGGGAGGAGTTTGTGGTTCCGGCTCGAAGCGCGGTCGTCCTGGAGGCGGTCGACGACTGAGACGGTAACGCGAGTTTCATCACCCGTCGCTATGATGCGAGGCACCCGGGTCCCCGAGACCCACCACACCTGAGGAGCTACATGGAGATCTGGCCCGGAACCCCCTATCCGTTGGGCGCGACGTTCGACGGAACCGGGACCAATTTCGCCCTTTTCAGCGAAGCCGCGGACAAGGTGGAGCTGTGTCTTTTCGACGCAGATCGACGCGAGACCACAGTCGAGATGACTGAGGTGGACGGCTTCGTCTGGCACTGCTACCTTCCCGAGATCCAGCCCGGCCAGCTGTACGGCTACCGAGTTCACGGGACGTATGACCCCAGCCAAGGACTCCGCTGCAACTCCTCCAAGCTGCTGCTTGACCCGTACGCGAAGGCCGTCCACGGCCACCTCGATTGGGCGCAGCCCCTCTTCTCGTACAACTTCGGGGATCCCTCGAGCCGCAACGACGACGACTCGGCGCCGCACATGATGCTCGGCGTCGTGACGAACCCGTTCTTCGACTGGGGCAATGACTCGCAGCTGGGCATCCCCTATCACGACACGGTTATCTACGAGGCCCACGTCAAGGGCCTGACCAACCTCCACCCCGAGATCCCCGAGAACCAGAGGGGGACCTATGCCGGGGTGGCGCACCCCGCGGTCATCGCCCATCTGAAGAAGCTCGGCGTGACGGCGCTCGAGCTCATGCCCGTCCACCAGTTCGTGGACGACAGCACGCTTCAGGACAAGGGCCTGCACAACTACTGGGGCTACAACACCATCGGCTTCTTCGCCCCGCACGCCGGCTACAGCTCAGCGGGCGACCTTGGATCCCAGGTCCAAGAGTTCAAGGCAATGGTCCGGGCACTTCACGAGGCCGACATCGAAGTGATCCTCGACGTCGTCTACAACCACACGGCGGAGGGCAACCACCTTGGGCCCACGCTGTCGTTCAAGGGCATCGACAACGCTCGGTACTACCGACTTGTCGACGACGACCCCCAGTACTACATGGACTACACCGGAACAGGGAACTCCCTCAACGCGCGGCAGCCTCACTCGCTCCAGCTCCTCATGGACTCGCTGCGCTACTGGGTCACCGAGATGCACGTCGACGGCTTCCGCTTCGACTTGGCCTCCACCCTCGCTCGCGAGTTCTACGACGTGGACCGACTCTCGAGCTTCTTCGAACTCATCCAACAGGACCCGGTCGTCTCGCAGGTGAAGCTCATCGCCGAGCCGTGGGACGTGGGCCCGGGCGGCTATCAGGTGGGCAATTTCCCGCCGCAGTGGACGGAGTGGAACGGGAAGTACCGCGACACCGTCCGCGACTTCTGGAGGGGCGAGCCTTCCACGCTCGGCGAGTTCGCCTCTCGGCTCACCGGATCCGCCGACCTCTACGAGCGGGACGGGCGCCGGCCCGTCGCGTCCATCAACTTCGTCACAGCCCATGACGGCTTCACGCTGCGGGACCTCGTCTCGTACAACGAGAAGCACAACGAGGCCAACGGCGAGGACAACA
Organism: Sinomonas sp.; assembly: GCF_051955515.1. Lineage (GTDB taxonomy): Bacteria > Actinomycetota > Actinomycetes > Actinomycetales > Micrococcaceae > Sinomonas. Next base: position 8,616 of record NZ_JBQCGQ010000230.1, on the reverse strand, counting down.
ACGACGGCGAATCCCACAACCGGTCCTGGAACTGCGGTGCGGAGGGGCCGACCAAGGATGAGAAGGTCCTCGAGCTGCGCGCCCGCCAGCAGCGCAACTTCCTTGCGACGCTCCTCCTGTCCCAGGGCGTTCCCATGATCTGCCATGGTGACGAGCTCGGCCGCACCCAGCACGGCAACAACAACGCCTACTGCCAGGACTCCGAGCTCACGTGGATCAACTGGGAGGCCGTGGACCGGCCGCTGGTCGAGTTCACGGCGGCGGTCGCACGGCTGCGGGCAGAGCACCCGACATTCCGCCGCAGCAAGTTCTTCCTCGGCAAGCCGGTGCGACGGGAAGAGGGCGACCGGCTCCCGGATATCGTGTGGCTTCGCCCAGATGGCGAAACGATGGTGCCGGAGGACTGGGACACTGCCTTCGGCCGGTCGGTCGGCGTGTTCCTCAACGGCAACGCGATCAACGGTGTCGACCGGCGGGGCCAGGCGATCACGGATGCCCACTTTCTGCTCTACTTCAACGCGCACGACGGCGAAGTGACGTTCCGCCTTCCGTCCCAGGAGTACGCGCCCGGCTGGGACGTGCTGATCGACACCTCGGGTGATCTGCCCCATGGCAAGCAGGTCCTCGCCGGATCCGAGCTCGGGATCGCCTCGAAGAGCCTTGCTGTCCTCAAGGCCCACGAGACCGCTCCGCTCGAGGCGGATCACTCGGTTGCGGCATCCCTCGCGGCGCTCGCCGAGAGCGAAAGCCGGGCGCAGGAGGAGCCCGAGGAGGCTGCGGTCGAGGAGGCGCCCGCTGAGGAGGCTCCCGCTGAGGAGGCTCCCGCCGACGAGTCCTCGGCTGAGGAGGCGCCCGCTGACGAGACCCCGCGCGAGATCCCTCAGAGGACCAGGCGCCAGGGGCCGACGAGGAGGGGCAAGGCCTGACATGCGCTACCCGTCCTCGACGTATCGACTCCAGATCCGCCCGAGCTTCACGCTCGATGACGCCGCGCGGCTCGTGCCGTACCTCCATCGGCTGGGCGTCGACTGGGTCTACCTCTCGCCGATCCTGACCCCGGTCAAGGGATCGGACCACGGGTACGACGTGGCGGATCCGACGAAGGTGGACCCCGACCGCGGGGGCGCCGAGGGGCTGACACACCTCTCGGCGGCCGCGCATGACCGCGGGATGGGCGTGCTCGTGGACATCGTCCCGAATCACCTCGGCGTGGACGTGCCGGAGCAGAACCCGTGGTGGTGGTCGCTCCTGCGGGAGGGCCGCGACTCGCCGTACGCCGAGGCGTTCGACGTCGACTGGGACGCCGGAGGTGGGAAGATCCTGCTGCCGCTTCTGGGGTCGGACGACGATCTCGACGGCCTCAAGGTCGACGGCGACCGGCTGTTCCTGGGAGAACTGGCGCTTCCGGTCGCTCCGGGCACGGAGGGGACGGACGAGCCGAGGGCTGTCGCCGGGCGCCAGCACTACCGACTCATTCCGTGGCGCGAGGGCGACACGCGGCTCAACTACCGCCGGTTCTTCACCATCACCAGCCTCGCGGGCGTTCGCGTCGAGGTGCCATGGGTCTTCGACGAGGCCCATGCAGAGGTTCGCAGGTGGTTCACTGAGGGACTCGTCGACGGACTGCGGATCGACCATCCTGACGGCCTGGCTGATCCCACGGGATACCTGCGGTGGCTCCGGGACCTCTCGGGCGGGGCCTACACGGTGGTGGAGAAGATTCTCGAACCCGGGGAAGCGCTGCCCTCGGCATTCGCGTGCGAGGGCACCACCGGCTACGACGCCCTCGGGCTTATCGACCGGCTCCTCGTGGACCCGGACGGCCAGGAGCCGCTCGATCGGCTGGATCAGAGCCTGCGCGCGTCCGCCCAGGCTCAAGGCGATGCCAAGAGACCCGCGGGTTTCGAGGACTTGGCCCTCGAGGGGAAGCGGGAGATCGCATCCGGTGCGCTCCGGGCCGAGATCCTTCGCCTGACACGACTGGTTCCGCGGGCGGGCGACGGGCCCGAGGCGCGTTCCCTCGTGGCGGCGGGACCGGAGACGACCGAGGCCGCGCTGGCCGAGATTGCCGCGTCGTTCCCGGTGTACCGGACGTATCTGCCCGACGTCCCCAACGGGGTCCAGATCCTGCACGGGGCCTGCCAGGAAGCGGCAGCCGTGCGCCCGGACCTCGCGGAGACGATCGAAGCCCTTGAGCCCCTCCTTGCCGATCCGGCGACGGAGCTGTGCCGGCGTTTCCAGCAGACCACGGGCATGGTCATGGCGAAGGGTGTCGAGGACACGGCGTTCTACCGGTACACCCGCCTCGGCACCCTGACCGAGGTCGGCACGGATCCGGCAGAGTTCGCCGTTGGCCTCGACGAATTCCACGCAAAGATGGGGGACCGTGAGCGGGACAGCCCCCAATCGCTGACTGCGCTCACGACCCACGACACGAAGCGCAGCGAGGACGCCCGCGCACGCATCACGGTGCTGTCCGAGCTCGCCGACGAGTGGGCTGAACTGCTGCCGAAGCTCCTCGCGGAGGCGCCGCTCCCGGACGGCTCGCTGGCAAATCTTGTCTGGCAGGCGATTCTCGGGGCTTGGCCGGCTAACGCCGAGCGTCTCACGGACTACGCGCTCAAGGCGGCCCGGGAGGCAGCACTGAGAACAACGTGGACGGACCCGGACGAGGAGTTCGAGGGTCAGCTGCGGGGTCTTGTCGAAGCAGCGACGTCGGATTCACCGGCGAACCGGCTCATAGCGGACTTCGCGGCCAGAGTGGAGCCGTACGGCGCGTCGAATGGGCTCGCGGCCAAACTCATCCAGCTCGCAGCGCCCGGCGTCCCCGACATCTATCAGGGCACGGAGTTCTGGGACTGCTCCCTCGCGGACCCGGACAACCGCCGCTCCGTGGACTTCGAGGCTCGGGAGAAGGCTCTGGCTGCCCTGGATGAGGGCGTGTCGGCGCCTCGCCCCACGTCCTCCGAGGCGAAACTCCTCGTGGTCTCCCGGACGCTCCGGCTGCGCCGCGAGCACCCCGAACTCTTCGAGGGTTACGCACCGCTCGATGCCGCGGGCCCGGCCGCGGAGCACGTGGTGGGATTCAGGCGGGGGGCGCATGGCGCCGTCGTCCTTGCCACCCGTCTGCCGGTGGGCCTCGAACGCCGCGGCGGCTGGGGCGAGACGAGCGTCGTACTTCCCTGGCCCTCGCGCGATGTGCTCACTGACGTGGTCCACGAACCGGGGCGCCTTCAGGTCGACTCGGTCCTGGACACGCTCCCGGTCGCACTGCTCATCCCGGAGGAGGCAACATCGTGACGACGCTCGACGACGCAGTCCACGGCCCCGCGTCCGTGTGGGCTCCGCGCGCGGAACGAGTAGACCTCGTGCTCGGCGGCGAGCGGATCCCGCTCGAGGGCTCGGAGGGCGGCTGGCGGGTCGTCCCTGCGGCCGACCGGGAGAAGGTGCGGGCGCAGCTCGCGGCGGGGGAACGCTACGGGTTCGTGCTTGACGGCGAGAAGGATGCCCTGCCGGACCCACGCTCGCTCCGCCAGCCCGACGGCGTCCACGCCCTGTCCGCTGGGTTCGATCCGTCCGCCCATGAGTGGGCTGACCGGGCGTGGACGGGCCGCGACCTCGCCGGTGGAATTGTCTACGAATTCCACGTGGGCACGTTTACTCCCGAGGGCACCTTGGAGTCCGCCGCAGCCCGGCTGCCGTACCTCGCGGACCTGGGCATCGACTTCGTGGAGCTCCTCCCGGTCAACGGGTTCAACGGGCCCTACAACTGGGGCTACGACGGAGTCCTCTGGTACACCGTGCACGAGGGCTACGGCGGGCCCGCCGCCTATCAGCGGTTCGTCGACGCCGCCCACGCGCACGGGATCGGCGTCATCCAGGACGTGGTCTACAACCACCTCGGCCCGAGCGGCAACTACCTTCCCCGGTTCGGCCCCTACCTCCTCGAGGGCAGCGGCACCGGATGGGGCGACTCCATCAACTTGGACGGCCCGGACTCGGATGAGGTGCGCGCCTACATCCTCGAGAATGTGCGCCTGTGGCTTTCGGACTACCACGTGGATGGACTGCGGCTCGACGCGGTCCATGCGTTCGTTGACCGGCGCGCCGTCCCGCTCCTCGAGGAGATTGCGGCGGTCGCCGAGGGGATCGAGCGGGTGACGGGCCGCACCAAGGTCCTGATCGCCGAGTCCGACCTCAACGACCCGCGGATCATCTCGCCCCGTGAACGAGGCGGTGACGGCATCCACGGCCAGTGGAGCGACGACTACCACCATGCGGTGCACGTGGCCCTCACCGGGGAGGACGAGGGCTACTACGCGGACTTCGCGGATCCCACGGCGCTCGCGAAGGTCCTCCGCGGAGGCTTCTACCATGACGGAACGTATTCGAGCTTCCGCGCCCGCTGCCACGGGCGACCCCTCGACCCCGCTGTGATCCAGCCGAAGCAGCTCGTGGTCTGCAGCCAGAACCATGACCAGGTGGGCAACCGGGCGGCAGGGGACCGGCCAAGCGCGAGGCTGGATTATGACGGGCTCGCCGTCGCGGCCGTGCTGACGATCGCCTCCCCCTTCACGCCCATGCTCTTTATGGGCGAGGAATACGGGGCTCACACCCCGTGGCAGTTCTTCACCTCCCACCCGGAGCCTGAGCTGGCCAAGGCGACCGCAGAGGGGCGTCTGCGTGAGTTCGAGAAGATGGGCTGGGATCCGGAGCTAGTGCCCGATCCGCAGGACCCGGAGACGCGGACGCGGTCGGTCCTGGACTGGAGCGAGGCAGAAACGGGCGACGGCGGCCGCCTGCTCTCGCTGTATCGTCGCCTCATCGCGGCGCGCAGAGAGCATCCCGGCCTGTGGGCGGGACGCTTGGACGAGACCGAAGTGGTCGCCGGCGGCGACGGGGAAGGGCGATGGATCGCCTGGAGCCGTCCGGGAGTGACCGTCGCGGTCAACCTCGGCCCGGGACCGACCGAGATCGATCTTCCCCGCACTGGCCGGGCGATCGTGTCGACACATGAGGCGATCCGCGCGGAAGGCGGGCGTTGTGCGTTCCCCGGCCGTGGCGCCGTCGTCCTCGCTCATGAGGAGTCCGCCGACCACTGAGGCGTGGCCTCGACACAGTGAAGGGCGCCGTCCGGGAATTCCGGTCGGCGCCCTTGTGGTGAGTACTAGGCCCTGCGTCGCGTAATCGCTCCCCAGATGAGCAGGACGATGATGGATCCGACAATCGCCGTGATCCACGTGCGGATCTCGAAGAACGATCCGAGGGTGTTGAATCCGAAAATAAGGCCACCGATGAGGCCGCCGAGCCACGCTCCGACGACGCCAAGGATGAGAGTAGCGATCCAGCCACCGCCCTGCTCGCCAGGGAGGATGGCCTTCGCGATAGCCCCGGCGATGAGGCCGAGGATCAGGAATCCGATGAAACCCACGTTATTCTCCTTCTGCTGGTGCGCTTCCGGTAGAGAACTACGTATGCCGGCTGACCCGATTTTTCTAGCACGCGGAGCGGGCACAGTCACGCATTCCGGCCGCCTGATGCCGAATCTTTATGCCCAGCTGGTCCCGATACGATGGCGTCCGTGACCTACATCGCAGACGCTAGCCGCTACGGCTCCATGCAGTACAACCGAGTAGGGCGGAGCGGGCTCAAGCTTCCGGCTATCTCCCTCGGCCTCTGGCACAACTTCGGCGACGACAAGAATTTCGAGGAGCAGCGCGCCATCCTGCGCCGCGCTTTTGACCTCGGCGTCACGCATTTCGACCTCGCCAACAACTACGGTCCGCCGCCAGGGAGCGCGGAGTCGAACTTCGCACGACACCTGCGGGAAGACTTCCGGCCCTACCGCGACGAGCTGATCATCTCGACGAAGGCGGGCTATTTCATGTGGGAGGGCCCCTACGGCGAATGGGGCTCGCGGAAATACCTCATTTCGAGCCTCGACCAGTCGCTCAAGCGGATGGGGCTCGAGTACGTCGACATCTTCTACAGCCACCGGCCCGACCCGGACACGCCTCTCGAGGAGACGATGGGGGCGCTCGACTATGCGGTGCGCTCGGGGCGCGCGCTCTACGCCGGCATCTCCTCCTACTCGCCGCAGCAGACTCTGGAGGCCGCGCAGATCCTCCGCGACCTGGGCACCCCGCTGCTCATCCATCAGCCCCGCTATTCGATGGCCGACCGATGGACCGAGCAGGGAAGCCCGAACCTCTACGAGGCGCTCGACGAGGTGGGAGCTGGCTCCATCGTCTACTCGCCGCTTGCCCAGGGCCTCCTGACCAACCGTTACCTCAAGGGGATCCCAGAGGACTCGCGGGCGGCCAAGGAGCAGTTCCTGAAGTCGTCATCGATCACCGAGGACAAGGTCTCGATGGTCAGGGACCTCGATTCCATCGCACAGGGTCGCGGCCAGACGCTCGCCCAGATGGCCATCTCGTGGGTGCTCCGCCCGCAGCCGTCCGGTGCCTCGCCGGTGACGTCGGCGCTCATCGGCGCCTCGTCGGTTGGGCAGCTCGAGGACTCCCTCGGTGCGCTCGGGGGGCCGGAGTTCCTCGACGACGAACTGGCCGAGATCGACCGGATCCTCGCGGCCCATTAGGCCTTTCTGGGCGTCAGCGATGGGTCGGGGCGATGGTCGTCGTCCGCCGCCGCCCGAACACGTAATAGAGAATGGGGCCCCCGGGATTCACGAGGGTCGCGACGAACCAGGCGGCCTTCGGGCCCTTCACCTGCTCCCGGGGCCGCTTGGCGAGGTCGCGCCACGCAACCACCTTGAGCGCCAGTTGAGCTGCGCCGACGGCGATCACCGTGGCGCGCCTGCGCGGGCTCAGGTCTTCCCACTTCTTCTTGTTCGGGCGACGTGCCATAGCCTTGGCCTCCTGTGACATGCTGTGAGACGAGTTTAAGCGTCGCTGGCCTTCACCGGGCCGGTAACGAGAACTGTAAGTGCAAGGAGAACTGTGTCTGAGAATCCGATCCGCGTGGCCATCGTCGGCGTGGGCAACTGCGCCGCCTCCCTTGTGCAGGGCGTGCACTACTACCGTGACGCCAACCCCGAGGACACGGTCCCCGGCCTCATGCACGTGAAGTTCGGCCCGTACCACGTCAGCGACCTCGAGTTCGTCGCGGCGTTCGACGTCGATGGGAAGAAGGTCGGCGTCGACCTGGCCGAGGCCATCACGGCGAGCGAGAACAACACGATCAAGATCGCGGACGTGCCTCCGACCGGCGTGACCGTCCAACGCGGGCACACCCTCGACGGCCTCGGCAAGTACTACCGCGAGACGATCGAGGAGTCGGACGCCGAGCCCGTCGACATTGTCGCGGCCCTCAAGGAGGCCAAGGTCGACGTCCTCGTGTGCTACCTCCCGGTGGGTTCCGACAAGGCGGCCAAGTTCTACGCCCAGTGCGCCATCGACGCGCACGTCGCGTTCGTCAATGCCCTCCCCGTGTTCATCGCGGGCACCCCCGAGTGGGCGCAGAAGTTCACCGAGGCCGGCGTCCCGATCGTGGGCGACGACATCAAGAGCCAGATTGGCGCCACGATCACCCACCGCGTGCTCGCCAAGCTGTTCGAGGACCGCGGCGTGACCGTGGACCGGACGTATCAGCTCAACGTCGGCGGCAACATGGACTTCAAGAACATGCTCGAGCGCGAGCGGCTCCAGTCCAAGAAGATCTCCAAGACGCAGGCCGTGACCTCGAACGTCGAGGCCGAGCTCGCCCCCCGCGACGTGCACATCGGCCCGAGCGACTACGTCGAGTGGCTCGATGACCGCAAGTGGGCCTTCGTGCGCCTCGAAGGCCGCAACTTCGGCGATGCTCCGGTCTCGCTGGAGTACAAGCTCGAGGTGTGGGACTCGCCGAACTCTGCCGGCGTCATCATCGACGCTGTCCGCGCGGCCAAGATCGGACTGGATCGGGGCATCGGCGGCCCGCTGACGTCCCCGAGCGCCTACTTCATGAAGTCCCCGCCGGAGCAGCGTGCCGACGACGTGGCGCGCGCCCAGGTCGAGGCGTTCATTCGCGGCGAGGTCGAGCGCTGACGCTTCGACTCCTTCTACGGGAAGGCCCTCGCATCCTCAGGATGCGGGGGCCTTTCCGTGCGCTTGGCTCGGCCGGGGGACCGTGCGGAGGTGACGGGGCAACAGGGGGAAGATGGGATCCCTAATTGGGATCCCAAACTCTTGACTGTGACAATAGCCACTTAGTAGGCTTTCTTTTGGGATCCCAATCCGGGATCCCGTAAACGTTGCGCACCTCCCCGGGCTAGTTCGTCTTCGACGGCCGAGCCCTTCCCGATGTCGTGAAGGAGGACACGTGTCCCTTCAAGAGGAAACCCCGCCACAAGGTTCTGCGGAAGCTGCCGAGGCACCCGCAGAAGCCCCGGTGGCCAAGCGCACCAACGTCCGCTGGAAGCTCTTCGTCCTGCTGCTCGTGCTGGTCACGGTGAATTACGTCGACCGCGGGTCCATTTCGGTGGCCCTGCCGATCATCCAGAAGGAGTTCAACCTCACTCCCGAGCTCGTGGGGCTCCTGCTCTCCGCCTTCTTCTGGACCTACGCCCTCATGCAGGTTCCAGTGGGCTGGCTCATCGACCGATTCGGCCCCCGCAAG
>NZ_JBQCGQ010000229.1:0-35059 GCF_051955515.1 Sinomonas sp. | reverse complement strand
CCCCCCCCCCCCCCCCCCCCCCCCCCCCCCCCGCCCCGGCGCCGGGGCCGGGCCCCCCCCCCCGCGCCCCCCCCCCCCCCCCCCGCCCCCCCCCCCCCCCCCCACGGAGGGGAACCGGCGCTTAGTCCTCGGCGCTCCGCTTCGTGGGCCAGGCGAAGATGATGATGAGGGAGCTCACCAGGAGCGTGAGCACCCCGATGACGATCGCGGAATCGATCCAGAACTGCCCCGGGAACAGGCGAATGAGCGTATCCGAGAGCTGGAACGTCCAGTTGCCTTGGGAGAAGAAGATCCGGTGGAAGTCCGTGAAGAATCTGTCCCACCCGAGGACAGCCAACACGGCGAGGCCCACCACGAGGACGAACGTCACGATGGAGCCGGCGAAGAGACCTCGGCCGAAGGCGCCGCGCCGCTTGCGCAGCACGAGGTATGAGACCACGAAGAACACGAGGAGCAGGAGCCCGGCCGCATAGGTCAGCAGGACCACGTTCTTCACGTCCGCCATGTGGCTGACTTCAGCATCGGTGAAGAGGGCGCTGCCCGAGGGCTGGACGAGGTCTCCGAGATAGCGACGGCCCGCGAAGTTGCCGAGATAGTCGACGGCGTAGGAGCCATAGGTGAGGCGATCGTCCACCGAGAAGCCGTAGCCGTCCCCGGGGAAACCCGGCCGGAAGTATTCGAGCCAGAGGAACGCGGGCGTCGCCACCAAGCGAACGGCGGCGATGAGGAGGAGGAACGGCAGGAAGATCGCCATGAGCACCTGAAGGACCCGGGGCGCCACGGGCTTCGCCTTGGCCGCGGCCTCGCGCTGCGCAGTGCGGCGCCGGACCTCGTCCTCGGGAGGCCGCATCTGAAGGGCCGTCGTCGGGGACGGCTCGAGATGGGCTTCATCCCGTTCAGCGGAGGAAAGCTCCGCGGGACGCTCCTTCGCAGAATGCTCCTCGCCGGACCCGTCCTCGGCGGCGTCGGGGCTGCTCATGGCCGCCGCGGGCGCGCTCGTGTCCGCGAGCCTGTCGGGCTCGGCGGCTGCCGGTGCGCTGGACGAGGCTCGGTGCTGCGGGGTCTTCATCCAGTCGAAGGCCGGCTCGTCGGTGTCCTGGGATTCGTCCATGTTCACCTCCGGCTGCAGGTCATGCCTGTCTTCGATCACGTCCATCATCCACTCACGCCTTGGGGGGCCGGCGCGTGCGCAGGCCTTGGTCTGGTCTGTCCTCTCCGTCCACCGTAGCCGGTCAGCCGGTCAACCGAGTGGAGAGACGCAGGCCTGTGGCCGAAGCGTTATCGCCCTGTGAAGTGAAGCGTGAGCGCTGAACCGAGCGTCAGCGTGGAATGAAGGTCAGCCGTTCGCATACTGTGCCCATGGGATGTTCCAGTCGCCAAAGCCGTCGTCGAAATTGGCGAAGTCACCCTGGGTGTTGATGATCTGGACGACGTCCCCCGTGGTCATGTTGTTGAAGACCCACGCCGCCCCATCCGGCCCGAGGCCGATGCATCCGTGCGAAACGTTGGTCACGCCAAGATACGGGATGGCCGTGTCCGTGGCCTGATGGATGAACTCACCGCTCGGCGTGAGCCTCGTGGCGTATTCGACGTCGAGTTCTCCATAGTTCGCCGGGTCGCCCGGCTTGAGGCCGATCGAGGCTGCCACGAAGTGCGCCTTGCGCTGCTTCTCCATCAGCACAAGGAAGCCGCGCGCCGACGGGAAGCGCTCGTCGCCGAGCGTCGCGGGCCACGTGTGCACCGGCTGGTCGTTGACGTAGGCGGTGAACGTGTGGGCCTGCGCGTCCGCGACGGCGGTGCGCTTGTCACCGACGTGGACGGTGTTGGTCTTCGAGAAGTTCCCGATCTGGCCGTTGCCCAGGTCAACGCCGAACAACTCCATCTTGACGGTGATGGTGCTCTGGGCTGCCCAGTACTGTTCCGGCCGATAGCGCACCATCGTGTCGCTGTACCAGTGGAACTCGCCCTTCTGGCCAGAGGTCGAGGTGATCGTGATGGCCTGTTCCACGGCCTTCTTGTTCTTGACTGGTTCGCTGAACGTGAGCTGGATCGGCTGGGCGACGCCCACGCTCATCCCATCCAGCGGGTACATCGCGGCGTCGGCTTCGTTGGCGGTGGAGACGGTCGTGAAGGTCGAGGTGGCCGTAGCGGTGCGTCCGGCTGCGTCCAGGCTGGTGTAGCTGAGCGTGTAGGTCGTGTTGAACTTGAGCTGGCCGGACGAGGTCCACACGGCCTTCTGGGCATCGAGCGCGCCCTCGACGTCATCGCCTGTGGCCGAGCGCAGGCTCACGTTGTCCACGGTCCCGTTCTTGACCGAGACCGTGACGGGTGCGGCAGGGTTCACTTCCTTCGCGCCAGCGGCAGGGACGGTGACCGCCGCGGCCGGCTGGACCACGGGGAACGCGGTGCCGGGCTGGCTTCGCACGGCACTTCCTGCCTCAGATCCGACCGGAGAGGCCTGCAGCGGGCCCACCACCGCGAACGCGCCGCCCACGGCGGCCGTGAGGACCACCGTGACGATCACGGCGATCTTGACGAGCTTTCCTCGCCGTCCCGGCGCGGAGGCGGGCTGACCTTCGGGGGCGGGCGTGCTGTCCATGGCGATCAGTAGCGGTAGTGGTCGGACTTGTACGGGCCGGCCACATCCAGATCCAGGTAGTCGGCCTGGTCCTTGGTGAGCTCGGTGAGCTCGACGCCGAGGGCGTCGAGGTGAAGGCGGGCGACCTTCTCGTCGAGGATCTTCGGCAGGACGTAGACCTTCTTCTCGTACGCGTCGTCGTCCCGCTTGGTCCACAGCTCGATCTGGGCGATCGTCTGGTTCGCGAACGAGTTGCTCATGACGAACGACGGGTGCCCGGTGGCGTTGCCGAGGTTGAGGAGGCGACCCTCGGAGAGCACGATGATCGAGTGCTCCTCGCGGGCCTCACCGCCGTTTTCGGCCGGGAAGACCCACTCGTGGACCTGGGGCTTGATCTCGATCTTGTGGACGCCGGGCCATTTCGCGAGGCCCGCCATGTCGATCTCATTGTCGAAGTGGCCTACATTGCCCACGATCGCCTTGTCCTTCATTGCGGCCATGTGCTCGGCACGGATGATGTCCTTGCCGCCCGTCGTCGTGATGAAGATGTCCCCCTCACGCACCACGCTCTCAAGGCGAACCACCTGGTAGCCGTCCATGGCGGCTTGGAGCGCGCAGATGGGGTCGACCTCGGTGACCACCACGCGTGCACCCTGGCCGCGCAGGGCTTCGGCTGCGCCCTTGCCGACGTCGCCGTAGCCGCACACGACGACGACCTTGCCGCCGATCAGCACGTCGGTCGCCCGGTTGATCCCGTCCGGGAGCGAGTGGCGGATGCCGTATTTGTTGTCGAACTTGCTCTTGGTGACCGAGTCGTTCACGTTGATCGCGGGGAAGAGAAGCTTCCCCTGCTCGGCGAGCTGGGAGAGGCGGTGGACGCCCGTCGTCGTCTCTTCCGTCACGCCCCGGATCCCCTTGGCGATACGCGTCCACTTCTGCGGGTCCCGCGCCTGGTCGGCCCGGAGGACGTCCAGGATGATCCGGTACTCCTCGGGGTCGTCCTCTGTGGGTTGCGGAACGGCGCCCGCTGCCTCGAACTCAACGCCCTTGTGCACCAGCAGCGTCGCGTCCCCGCCGTCGTCGAGGATCATGTTCGGGCCCAGGTCGGGGTTCTCGTCGGCCCCCGGCCAGGTGAGGATCTGCTCGGCCGTCCACCAATACTCCTCGAGCGTCTCGCCCTTCCACGCGAAGACCGGCACACCCTGCGGATCCTCTGCGGTTCCCTTCCCGACCACGATGGCGGCAGCAGCCTCGTCCTGGGTCGAGAAGATGTTGCACGAGGCCCAGCGGACGTCGGCGCCGAGCGCCACGAGCGTCTCGATGAGGACCGCCGTCTGCACCGTCATGTGCAGGGACCCCGCGATGCGGGCGCCCTTGAGCGGCTGCGTCTCCCCGAATTCGGCGCGCAACGCCATGAGCCCCGGCATCTCGTGCTCGGCGAGGCGGATCTGGTGCCGCCCTGCCTCGTGGAGGGAGATGTCGGCGACGCGGTAGTCGAGGGTCACGAAAGCTCCTGGGTCGGGAGAAGGACGGGGATTCCATCCTCGATGGGATAGCGCGGGGTCGAACCGTCGGCGGTCGGGGCGGTCGCGACGAGCTCGTCTCCCTCCTGCACCAGAGCGGACCCTGTGATGGGGCACCGCAGCACAGCCAGCAGGGCGGGGCTCAGGAGGGGGGAGCTGTATGGCATGGATACCAGCCTACCGGACCCGATAGCGCTCAGAACGGCTCGGGAAGGACCCTCAGATGCCGCCCGGAGGGAACGTCCACTCCGGGCGGAGGTGTCAGGAGCGCTTGACTCTCCCGTGCACTGCGCTGTGGCGGCTCGGACGGCTCCTCGACCTCGTCCTTCGCGTCCCGCACGGCCTCGGCGAGGGCCAGAAGGTCGTCCGGGCTGGGTTGACGGGCCGGCAGCGCGAGCCGGAGCACCTCCCAGCCGCGAGGAACGGTGAGGCGGTCGGCGTGGTGCGCACAGAGATCATAGGTGTGCGGCTCGGCAAAGGTCGCGAGGGGGCCCAGCACCGCGGTCGAGTCCGCGTACACGTAGGTCAGCGTGGCAACCGCGGGCTCGCGGCAGGCCGATCTGGAACAATGGCGGACTTCTCGCACAGCCAGTACCCTACTCTGCGTCCGGCGTCCCGCCGCGCATTGACTCGGTTAGCGCGCCGGGAGGGGCGGGTCTACAGTCGATATATGCAGGATCGTGCCTCGTCAGGGGGTCCAGTGGCAGGGGGTCCCTCCTCGGGACTCAGCATTCGGCCCCTCCCTCCCGCCGGCGAACCTGGTGCCGGGCGGCACCGAGGATTCCGGGACCGCCGTCGCAACAGGCATGGGCGCGGCCTGCGCGGCGAGATCATGCCCGCGATCCTTCCGGGGAGCCGGACCCGCGGCGAACGCTTCGAGGACTGGGTGCTCGACTCCGCCGACAGGCTCCAGGAGCTGCGCGGGAGCGAGCTCGACAACGTCGAGTACGCCGTCGAGGAGATCCCCCCGGGGCTCGAGCGGATCCTTCGCGAGGGGGGCCGTCCGCCTCAGGGGAGCATGATCCGACCTGCCCACGGAAAGCCTGCGCGCATCACGGTCTACCGCCGCGTCGTCGAGACGGAGGCCCCGTCGGCTGCCGAGGCGCAGGACCTCGTGCACGATGTGGTGGTCGAGTACACGGCGGCCCTGCTCAACGTCGAGCCCGAGTCGCTCGACCCGTACTACCGCGGCTACCGCTGAAGCCGGGCCTTCTCACTCAATAGCCGAGCGTGACGGCCACCGACTGCCGACCGCCGGCCGCCGGCAGGATCGCTGGCGTCGAGAGCCCGTTGCCGTCCGCACCCTCAAGGACCAGGCCGCCATAGACGGCACCACCCGAAGCGGAGACCGAATAGGCCACCGGCTTCGCGCCGTCGACCTGATCCGGGACGGCGAGCGTCGCCGTGGTGCCGCCCGCGATGTCCAGGGTCGCCGCGGCGTGCCGCTTGCCGTCGGCGGTGATCGGAACGGCGGTGACCTTGGCCCGCCCGTCCGGCACTGCAAAGACCAAGGTGCGCGATCCTTCGTCGCCGACCGGGACGACGTGCCCGTCGCCCAGGCGCGGCTGGGCACCGGCTACCGCGAAGTCGATCGGCTCGCTGTCCTTGAGTCCCTTGACCATCCGCACGCTCGCTGCGAACGAAACGTCGGACGACGCCGAGACTGAATACATGCCGGCAGGCAGCCCGGTCAGCGGAATCTCGGTGACCGTCCCGGCCTTCGCCGTGAACACGGCGCCGGCGGGCAGTGTGACGGGACCATTCGTTCCGAAGACCTGCACTTGGACCACCGCGTCGGCCGCGCCCGGCACGGTCACCTGGAGGGCCGCCTTGGCATCATCGAACCCGTTCTTCGCCGACAGCGAGGCCGCCGCGGCGGGGTCCTGAAGCTCGACGGCGCTTGCGACCTGCCGCGTCGACGGCGCGCCGACCGGCGTGAGGAACTCGACTCCGCCCGCCGTGAGTCCGCGCAGTGTGCTCTGCTGGATCACCGCGGCGACGGGACCGCCCGCGCTCCGGACGTGCACTCCAATGTTGCGCTGACCGGGCACGAAGCCGCCCACCACGAACGACTTGGTGCTGCGCGGCGGGACCTGGATCCCGCGGCTTCCCGCTGGCGCCTGGCCGAGAGGCTTGTCGCCGTAGAAGTCGAGATTGACGGTGGCCGGGGTGGTGGTCGGGTTTGTCAGGTACAGGACTGAGGTGCGTCCCACCAGCGTGCTCGCTCCGCTGAGCCAGAGGTCGTTGGCAGGTGCCGCGCAGGCCGCGGCCGCGAGCCCGCGAAGATCGCCGTCGGTCGCGCTGTAGCGGAACAGCGCCGCGGCGGAGGAAGGCCGCCCCTCAAGCGCGGACGCGCTCAGGAGGGCAGGGGCCGTCGTCGTCCTCGTGGCCACCGCGGCCGGCGCCGCGGCAGGCGGCGCGGCCGGCGCAGGCTGTCCGTCGGACACCTTCTGGAGCACGGACCCGTCGACGCCCGAGATCGTCCCCGCCGGCATGGCTCCGGAGGCTTCGCCGAGGACCGCCGCGGTCAGCTGGCTCGAGGCGGTAGTGCTCGCCGGGCTGAATTGCGGGTCGCCCTGGACGGGCGTCCCCTCGAGGAGCTCAGCGGGCCCGGGGCACACGCCTACGGTCTGGCCCACCGGCACGTCGACCGACGGCGGGGCAGCCGCCTTGAGGCTGGCAGGTTCCGGGATCGCGCCAGCGGCCACCACGAGCGCGGTCCCGCCGGCGCGGACCGCGGCACCTGCGGCGGCACCGAGCGCCCGGCGCAGCTTGGGCCGCGCTGGCTTGAGCTTAGACACGCGCGTCATTGTCGTTCCTCGCAGTCGTGGGCTGGGCGGGGGCAGGCTCCGGCGTCTCCGCCGCGCCGGGATCTGCACCGGTCTCGGTGCGTGCCGTCTCCTCCTCGGTCTCCTGCGGCGCACCCGGGCCTTCCGGCCCGCCGCCCTCAGTGGGCGTACGACGGCGGCCCGACGGCCCGCTGCCTCGCTGCGGGCGGCGGCGGGTCTGCGGGCGGAGGCGGGACGGGATTGCCATGAGCCCGGTGATCACGAGCACCACGGCAGCGAGCACCGCCAGGGGAACGGCTCCCGGCTGCTCGTAGCGGACCTCCAGATGGCCTCCAGAGGCCGGAAGCGTGAACGCCTGATCCCAGCCCTGGGTCGTTGCCGTCAGGCGGCGTCCGTCCAGCCACGCCGACCACCCTGGGTCGCTCCGCTCGGCGAGCACCAGCAGACGCCCCTCGGGCCCTGCCGGAACGCTCGCGTCGACCGTCTCGGGTCCCGAGCCGACGTAGCCGAGCACCTTCCCCTGAGGGTCCACGATGCTCGCGCGCTGGGCGATATCGAACTGGCTGCCGGCTTGCTGGTTCCGCGGCGTAACGCGCCACAGCCAGCCGACGTCCGTCTGGCCCACGGCGACCAGGCCGGGCACCGCGTCCATCTGGGAGGCCGTCACGGAGTCGCCGCCGTCGCGCTGCTGGAGGACCACGAATCCGACGCCGAGCGCCTCGAGGTCGGCCCTGGGGTCGACGCCCGACGAACTCGAGACAACGGCGACGGCACGGCGAACGGCGGCATCGGCGTCGTCATCCGTCCGCACAGTCTCGGATCCGAGGCTGCCGGTGACTCGGCTCGCCGAGGCGACGGCGGACAGCGCATCCAACGCCGTGCCGGCACCGCGCATGAGGGCCGCGGTGAATCCGCCCTGCGGTGTGCTGCGGAGGACGAGGGTCTTGGTCTGCTGGGCGCCAAGGCCCAGGTCGCTGGCGGTGGCGGGCAGCGTGCGCACGTGGCTCGGCGCCACAGCGAGAGGACTGCCGAAGCTGCCGCCCGGCGCCGCGCTGGGCGCGAGGCCCGCGACGGCCCACCGCGCGAGTCCGAAGATCGGCCCCGCAACGGCTATCACCATCACGACGACGAGCGTCACCCGCGCGGTCGCGGCGAGGCGGGCGTGCGCGACCCCTGGTTCGCGGCCGGCCGCACCCTCGCGCGGCTCGAGTGCGCGATCCGCTCCCACCACCGCGGCGGCGAGGAGCGACAGGACGCCTGCGGCAACGGCAGGCCCGGCGAACGGGGCAACGAGAGAATCGCCGGCCACCGCCGTGGGGATCCTCGACACCGCCCACGCGAGGGCGAAGGCGGCGACGGCGGCGGCGCCCGCGGCGCGGGCCACGGCTCCGCGTCGCGAAGGCAGAGCGATCATCGAGACGGCGGCGGCCGCGAGGACGGGGGCACCGATCAGGATCGCGTAGACGAGGGCCCACGGGCCGCCGGCGGGGAGCCAGCCAAGGCCGCCGATCCCGGACGTCGGGGTGAACGCGACCGGGCTGCCGAGCACGAGCTGCCACGGCGACGGTGCCGCGTAGCCGGTCGGTGCCCCCGGATCGGCGAGCCAGGCTCGCGGGTTCTCGGGCGAGGAAAGCCACACTGGGAGGAACATCACGGCGGATGGCACGAGCATGACCCAGAGGGACTGGGCGCGCCGGCGCAGGCCGAGGCTCACCGCCACCACCACGACCGCGGCGAGGGCAAGCAGGCTCGGCGAGCCGGCGGTGACAACGGCGAGGGCGAGACCACCGGCGGCGGCCGCCGTCCACGAGGGAACGCCGCCTGAACCCGGGCGCGGGACCCGTTCGATGCCCACCGTTCCGCGGACTCTGGCCGCTCCGACCGCGCGCACCACGCCGAGCGCTGCCCAAGGCAGGAAGACCTGGGCGACGACGGAGCCGAGGCGACCTTGCGCGACAGCCTCCTGCAGCGCCGGGGAGGCCGCCCAGACCAGCGCGGCAACGATCCGGGGCCAGCGGTGCTCGGTAAGCGCCGCGGCGAAGGACCATGCACCGACGCCGGCAATTGCCGGCGCGAGCACGAGCGACCAGACGACGGCACGGTTGGGGTCGCCGATGCCGAGGACGCCGAGGGCCCAGAGGACGGCATCGAACGGATCGCCGTGGCCCGCCTCCCCTGGCCCCAGTTCGGTCCACCAGGACGTGGCGTGGTGCCAGATCATCCCGAGGTCGGCGGACACGGGGAGGAGTCCGCCGCCGGATACAGCCTGAGCGCCGAGCAGCGGGATGAGGGCCAGAAGGGAGCTGACGAGGGCAAGGACAGCCACGACGACGGCTCCGGTCCCGGACCAGCCCTTGGAGGAGACCGCCAACGCGGCGAAGTCGTGGTCCGAATCCCCGGTGGGCTCGGACAGCGCGTCGTCCGCTCCGGCTCCGTCGCCGATGACGCGCTCTGCATATTCCGATTCGAGGTAAGCGCGGCGATGGCTGCGGATGTCATCCCGCGTCGCCCTGACACCGCGCACTGTTCCCCGGGCGACGCGCCGCGTGCGCGCTGCGTTCCGCCGGCCCTTCGCAAGCGCGCCGAGGGACGCGAGGGCGGCGAGGGTTGCCGCGCAGCGGGAGGCTCCCCGGCCTGGCTCCTTGGCGATGATGCCCCCCGCGAGACTCCAGAGTGCCGAGAGCAACGCCGCGACGAAGTGCAGCGGAACGGCCCACGTGGGCGCATGCTTGAGGCGCGTGTACACCTCGGCACGGCGGGCCGCGAAGGTGCTCGGTTCGGTGTCAGGCCGATCCGTTGCGTGGCTCATCCGGGCCGCGGGCACCACCACGACGCGGTGGCCGGCGAGGCGCGCACGCCAGCAGAAGTCCACGTCGTCGCCCGTCGCCGGGAGCGCAGGGTCGAAGCCCTTGAGCGCGTCCCAGACGTCTCGGCGTACCAGCATGCCGGCGGCATTGACGGCGAACATGTCGCTGCGGTCGTCGTACTGTCCCTGGTCCTGCTCGTCCTCGTCAATGAGGGCCATGCGCTCCGCCGAGCGGCTCGCGAAGAGACCCACGTCGACGAGTCGCCGTGGGTCGTTCCAGTCGAGCTGTTTGCAGCCCGCCACGGTCACGGCGGGGGCGCGCTCGACCGCGAGGAGCAGCTCCGCGAGGGCGCGGGGGTGGGGGGCGGCATCGTCCCTGAGGAGCCAGATCCATTCCTCCCCCGATGCCTCGTCACGATCCCCGGCGCGAGCGGGAGAGAACGCCTGCAATGCCGCGGCCACCGCCGCGCCGAAAGGCGCGGGTGCGTCGACGACCGCCTCGTCGCCGAGAGCACGCCGAAGGAGATCCCCCGAACCGTCCGTGGAGGCCGCGTCCGCGCCGATCACCACGTCCGGGCGACGGCTCTGCGCCGCCAGCGCGGCGAGGGTGCGCGGCAGGTAGGGGGCGCCGTCGTGCGCGACGACGACTGCGGTAACGTGCACGCCGTCCAGGATCAGACCGCCCGCTTCCGCAGGCGGCGGCGCTCGCGCTCGGACAGTCCGCCCCAGATCCCGAAGCGCTCGTCGTTCTCGAGGGCGTACTCGAGGCACTCGGCGCGGACGGTGCAGGAGCTGCAGACCTTCTTGGCGTCGCGGGTCGAGCCGCCCTTCTCGGGGAAGAACGCCTCGGGATCGGTCTGGGCGCACAGGGCGTCCGCCTGCCAGGCGAGCTCGCCCTCCACAGGTGCTGCCGGACGCAGCAGCGCGAGCCACACCGGCTGGGCCGGGCGCACCATCGGCTGGCGGTCCAGGAGGGAGACGACGTCAGCGCCGTGCTCGCCGTCCGCCTCGTCCTCGGCATCGTCGTCATTATCCAGCGGCGCCTCGCTCTCGAGGGCAGCATGCTCCAGAAGGAATGCCGTCGCCGCGTCCTCGAGGGTCGCCGCCGACATCTCCCTGTAGCGCTCGCCGGCCTGCGGATCAGCCGGGTCCACGTACCAATCCGCGGGGATGCCGCGCGACTGGTGGGCCTGCAGCGACTCTGCAGCTGCCGCCTCGTCAATCTGGAAACGCTCCGCCTGTGCCACGGTGCTCCTCCTCGGTGGTCGTCTGCGCGCGGCCTGCCTGCCTGTTCAGGCACCGAGCAGCGGGAGGATTCCCGACCTCGGCCCCATCTACCGCCACAGTTACTATCCGGTTCTAATTACACGTGTGTAAGTCATGCGGGTCAAGCGGCAGCCGGGAATTGTAGCCAGAAGGATTCCATGTGGTGGGGCACGCCACGCCCGAACGCGTGTCGCGGGCTGCTCCAGCCGACGCGCAGTGCGGCACCATGGACCCATGGCACCCACCGCACCGCTGACTGTCGCCGACCTCCTCCACCGCCTCCGCGCGGGCAACTCCGCCGCCCCGCGCCTCACTTGGTACGGGTCCGGAGGCGAACGAGTCGAACTGTCGGGGAGAGTGCTGGACAACTGGGCCGCCAAGACTTCCAACCTGCTGGTGGAAGAGCTCGATGTGGAGCCTGGTGCTCGGTTCCGGCTCGACCTTCCGCCGCATTGGAAGACCGCCGTGCTCGCTCTTGCGGCGTGGCAGGCAGGCGCGATCCTCGTGGACGGCGAGACGGAGCTCTTGTTCTCGGCCAGAGCGGATGGGGCGCCTCCGGCGGGCGCCACGAGAGTCGTCGTCGCCCTCGGCGCGCTCGACCTCGCCTACTCGGGGACGCTCTCCCCCGGCGACGTGGACTACGCGGCCTTGGTGCGGCAATTCGCCGACTCCTTCGATCCCTTCGATCCGCCGGCCGCGGACGACGACGCTGCTCGCCTCGGCGGCGACGCCTTGACCCAGTCTGAGCTGCTGGGGCGATGGGCCGTGCCTGCCGAGGCCAGTGCCCGCATCCTCGTGGACGCGTCGCGTCCCCTCACCGAGGTGCTCGCAGCGCTCCTCGGGGCCTGGGCGGCAGACGGCTCGGCCGTCCTGCGGCATCAGGACGTGGCGGACACACCAGCCCTGCGCAAGGCCGAACGGATCACCGCCGGCTGACTAGCGTTCGGGCTGCTCGCCCACCACCGGCTGCTCGCCGGTGACCGCTATCCGATCCTCGTGATGGTGGTCGAAGATCTCGTGGTCCACCTCGTAGCCGGGCTCGGAGTCGAGTTCCTCATTGAAGACCCAGAACCGGTAGGCGAAGAACCTGAAGATGGTGCCGAGAACAAGGCCCACCACGCTGCCTGCCACGAAGATGGAGACCTTGTCGGTCATGAGCAGGACGTACTTGGTGACCGCGACACAGCCCGCGGCGATCAGCAGGCCCACGCCGTTCATGACGGCGAAGAGCACCGCTTCCCGCACCACGTTCGCCTGCTTGCGATGGCGGAAGGTCCAGTAGCGGTTGGCGACCCACGAGAAGATGCTGGCGATGATGGTCGCGATCGACTTGGCCCAGACCTCGCCGCTGTGCAGTGGGCCGTTGAGGAGCCAGATGAACACGGCGGAGTCGACGACGAACGCGAGGCCACCGACCGTGCCGAACTTCGCCACCTCCCGCCAGAAGAGCGAGACGAGACCGCGCAGCCGATCCGAAATGGCGTTGATCATGTTCCTCCGAGACTGTTCGTGCACTTCCGACCCCTGCCTCGGGGGCCCGCTGCGTGCTCTAGCGGCGGCACGCTCAGACGACTATTCTACGCGCCGCCCTCAGTGGCCCTCAGGGTCCTGTCAGACTTCACAGGGTCGCGCGTTCCGGGTTCGGTAGGCTTGGCGGGTGAGTTTTCCTGTGATCGGCGTCGTCGGCGGCGGCCAACTGGCCCGCATGATGGCCCCTCCCGCCACTGCCCTCGGGATCGAGCTGCGCGTCCTCGCTGAGGCCGAGGACGTCTCCGCGGTCCCCGCCGTGCCGAATGCGCCCGTTGGGGACTACCGCAGCCTCCAGGACCTGCGTGAGTTCGCACGCGAGGTGGACGTCCTCACGTTCGACCATGAGCACGTCCCCACTGAGCACCTTCTCGCGCTCATGGCCGAGGGCGTCAACGTGCAGCCCGGACCCGCCGCGCTCGTCCACGCCCAGGACAAGCTGCGGATGCGCGCCGCGGTCGACCGGCTCGGCCTTCCCAACCCCCGCTGGGCCGCCGTCCATCACGTCGAGGACCTCATCGCGTTCGGGGACGAGATCGGGTGGCCGATCGTCCTCAAGACGCCGCGCGGCGGCTACGACGGGAAGGGCGTGCGCGTCCTCGGATCCTCCGCTGACGCCTCGGCCTCGATCGACTGGTTCGGCGCCATGAGTCCCCTCCTGGCCGAGGAGATGGTTCCCTTCACGCGCGAGCTCTCCGCCCTGATTGCCCGCACCCCGAGCGGCGCCTCGCAGGCGTGGCCGGTCGTGCACACGATCCAAGTGGATGGGGTGTGCGACGAGGTCATCGCGCCCGCGCCCGGCCTCGACCCCGCCGTCGCCGAGGCCGCGCAGGCTGCCGCGCTCGCCATCGCCAACGAACTCGGCGTCACCGGCGTCATGGCCGCGGAACTCTTCGAGACCCCCGGGCGCGGCCCGGGCTTCCTCGTCAACGAGCTCGCCATGCGCCCGCACAACACCGGCCACTGGACGCAGGATGGCTGTGTCACGAGCCAGTTCGAGCAGCATCTGCGCGCAGTCCTGGACCTTCCCCTCGGCGGGACGGCGGTCCTCGGCGGATGGGCCGTGATGAAGAACATCCTGGGCGGTCAGAATCAGGACCTGTTCTCCGCCTATCCCGAAGCCCTCGCGTCCGACCCCGAGGCCAAGGTCCACACCTACGGCAAATCCGTGCGCCCCGGACGAAAGATCGGTCACGTCAACCTCGTCGGCGGACCGGGAACGGATCCGAAGGAACTCCGGGCCCGCGCAGCCCACGTGGCCGCAGTAGTCCGGGACGGGGCAGACCGCGTCGAAACGATCACACAGGAGAGCGCATGAGCACGCCGGGCCGCCAGCCCCTCGTCGGCCTCGTCATGGGGTCGGACTCCGACTGGAACGTCATGGAGGCCGCCGCGGATGCACTCTCCGAGTTCGGCGTTCCCTTCGAGGCCGATGTCGTCTCGGCTCACCGTATGCCGCACGAGATGATCGCGTACGGGTCGAAGGCGCGCGAGCGCGGGCTGCGCGCCATCATCGCGGGAGCAGGAGGCGCGGCCCACCTGCCGGGGATGCTCGCCTCGGTGACCACGCTGCCCGTCATCGGCGTGCCCGTCCCGCTCAAGACTCTGGACGGCATGGACTCGCTCCTCTCGATCGTTCAGATGCCCGCGGGCGTGCCCGTCGCCACGGTCTCGATCGGGGGTGCACGCAACGCCGGGCTCCTCGCCGTGCGACTTCTTGCCTCCGGAACTGACGAACTCGCCGCGCGCCTCTCGGAAGATCTGTCCCGTTTCGCGGACGATCTCAATGCGACGGCATCGCGCAAGGGCGAATCCTTGCGCCGGAAGGTCGCCGAAGTGTTCGCGGCGGACAGCAGCCAGGGAGAGCCTGGGTAAGGAGAGCGCGCATGGTGATCCACGCCCAGCAGGCAGCGCCCGGCGGCATGTCTTCCCGGAGCCGGCTGACCGAGCCGCTGAGGCATCCGGAGCAGGCGCCCTCTGGCGTCCGCACGAGGCGGGCCTTGGTGCTCCTCGCCCTGACGCTTGTGCTGCCCGGCAGCGCCCAGCTCATCGCAGGGAGCCGGGTCCTTGCGCGGCGGGCGCTCACCGTGACCGCGGCGGCATGGATCGCCGTGCTGCTCGCCGTCGTCGTCGGGCTCATCAATCGTGGGCTGCTGCTCACGCTCGTCACCGATCCGGTCGCGTCCCTCGTCGTCATCGTGGTGCTGCTCGTCCTCGCGGTCGGCTGGGCCCTCATCTGGATCAACACCCTCCGGATCATCCGCGTCCCACTGCTGGTGCGGCGCCTGCGTCCCGCCGTCATCGCCGCTCTCGTCCTGTGCCTCGTGGCCACGAGCGGAAGCCTCGCCTATGCCGCGTACCTCACTAACGTCGCCCGCGGCGCCGTCGGGAGCATCTTCTCCGGCGGCCCCGCCATCGCTCCCGTCAACGGCCGCTACAACTTCCTCCTGATGGGCGGCGACGCGGGGGCGGACCGCACTGGCCGTCGCCCGGACAGCCTGTCGGTGCTGAGCGTGGATGCTTCCACGGGCCGTACGGCCATCATCTCCGTTCCCCGCAACCTGCAGAACGCCCAGTTCGCCGAGGGCTCCCCCATGCGGTCCGTCTACCCCGACGGCTACAACTGCGGCAATGACTGCCTGATCAACGCGATCAACACCGAGGTCACGGAGAAGTACAAGAACCTCTACCCGGGCGTCGCCGATCCCGGCGCCCAGGCCACCATGGAGGCGGTGTCGGGGACCCTTGGCATCAAGGTGCAGGCCTACGTCCTGGTGGACATGGACGGGTTCGCCCAGCTCATCGACGCATTGGGCGGAATCCGCATCGATGCCGGCGGCTGGGTGCCGATCAGCGGCGCGGCAACCGACGACAGCGGCGATCATGAGCCCCCGCTCGGCTGGATCGCGCCCGGCCCGCAGACCCTCGACGGGTACCACGCCCTCTGGTACGGGCGCTCGCGCGAATACGCGAGCGACTATGACCGGATTGCGCGCCAGCAGTGCATCCAGCAGGCAATGATCAATCAGCTGAACCCGGCCACCGTCCTGTCCAAGTTCGAATCGATCGCGAACGCCGGGACCAAGGTGGTCGAGTCCAACATCTCCTCGTCCCAGCTCGGCAGCTTCGTCGACCTCGCCATGAAGGGCAAGGGACAGCCGGTCAGCCGCCTGGTGATCGGGCCGCCAGACTTCCCCGCGGACTTCCCCACGTACCCGGATTTCGACCAGATCCACGCGAAGGTCCAGAGCGCACTCTCTGCGTCGTCGGCCTCGCCGTCGCCGAAGGCTGCCGGGGCAGGGCGCGGCTCTGCCGGCGGCCCGGCTCTCGCGGCACCGGCCGTCCTTGCGCCGACAGTCCTTTCTGGGCAGGCGCCAGCGAACCAATACAACCAGACGGGTCCAGATGGAGTGCCCGTCAACGCTGCACGGCTCGACTACCTCGTGAAGACGGGCCAGAGCCAGATCCTGGACGCCATCATGGCCGACAACGGCCAATGCAAACCCCTGTGAGATCCCTCAACACCTCGAGCAGTACCCGTTCACCCGACTGAGAGGCCCCCGGACCACCGAATGCATCGACTGCTGAACACCCTGCGCCCGTACGCCTGGGGCTCGACCACCGCCATCGCGGAGCTCCTCGGTCGCGAGCCGTCGGGAGGTCCGGAGGCTGAGCTGTGGATCGGCGCGCACCCTGATTCCCCCTCCCAGGTCCACGCCGGCGATCAGACGCAGGGGACCGGGCTGGACAGTGTGATCGACGGCTACCCGGAGGCCGCTCTGGGCGAGGCCAGCATCGAGGCCTTCGGCGCACGGCTTCCCTTCCTGCTCAAGGTTCTGGCGGCGGACCGCCCTCTGTCCCTACAGGTTCATCCGACGCTGGAGCAGGCGCGAGCCGGCTTCGCCGCGGAGGACGCCGCCGGGGTGAGCCGCAGCGCGCCCGACCGGAACTACAAGGACGACAATCACAAACCCGAGATGATCTTCGCCCTCAGCCGCTTCGAGGCGCTCTGCGGGTTCCGCAGCGCGGCCGACGCAGCGGCGCGCTTCGAGGAACTCACGGCGCTCCTTGTGGGGCAGGGCGCGGCTGAGGTCACCGAGCAGGTTGCCGAACTCCTCCGGGATCCGGACGAGGAAGAGGCGCTGCGCGGAGCGTTCGCCCGCCTGATCGCGGGCGGGGGGCAGGTGCGCGCCGCGGTGGGGGCCGCCGCTGCCGCGATCATCGCTGCCCGCGCGGACGATCCGGGACTGCGAACAGTCGCCGCCCTCGCGCAGGACTACGCCGACGATCCGGGGGTCCTCGTCTCGCTTCTGCTGAACCGCGTGACCCTCGAACCGGGCCAGGCCCTGGCCCTCGGAGCGGGCAACGTCCACGCCTACCTTTCGGGCCTCGGGATCGAGGTCATGGCGTCCTCGGACAACGTGCTGCGGGGCGGTCTGACCACCAAGCACGTGGACGTGGCCGAACTGCTCAAGACCGTGCGCTTCGCGTCGCTGCCGGTCCCGTTCCTGACGGCGGTCGAGTCGGGGCTCGGCCAGGAGATCTACCGCCCTCCGTTCGACGAGTTCCAACTCCAGCGCATCCGCGTCGCGCCACAGACGGGTGAGGACAGCCGCGAGCCCGTGCCAGTCGCCCAGGCGGGCGCCGCCGTCGTCCTTGTGGTGGAAGGCTCGCTCACGCTGGACACGCCGAAGGGCGATCTGCTCCTCGGGCGCGGCGAATCAGCCTTCATCCCAGCTGTCGAGGCACCAGCCCTTGCACACGCGGGCGACGACGGCGTCGTCGCCTTCGCCGTGACGACGAACCTTGGCGGGGACCTCGGCTAGGCTCCCGGCCTGAGGCGCCTCAGGGCGCCCTTTGCCTGGCGGGCGCCGGTCTTTGCGAGGGATCGACCCCGCTGCAGTGCGCGCCGGGCGATCGGCATTCCGGTCGAGTAGACGGGGTAGAGGGGCGAGAGCGGAAGCTCCCAGGTGCCGGAGAGTAGATTCTCGTGCTGTGCGAACTGCTTCTTGAAGTCAGAGATGCCGTCGTTGAGCAGGCCGTTCAGGTCGTAGCGGGCGCAGCCCTCGGCCTTCATGGCCGTGAATGCAGCCCACTTGACGCCGTAGTTCGCGCGCGCCTTCTGTCCGGCCTCCGTGACGCCTCCATACAGCTCGAACGCGGTCCCCGCGCTCTTGGCGATCCACACGAAGGCGACCGCCTGGTCGCCGTCGAACGCGGCCACGACCGGCGAATCGCCGCCGAGGAAGCGCCAGATGTCGCGGTAGTAGGCGTCGGAGTGAATGCCGAAGCCCGCGCGGCGCGCCGTCTCGCGGTAGATCGCGAGGACCTGCTCGAGTTCCGCCTCGGAGGCCACCTTGCGGAACTCGAGCCGGCTCTTGAGGTTCTTGCGCACGTTGGCCCGCGTGGTCCGCGACATGGCCGCCATGAGCTCGTCCTCGCCCTGCTGCAGGTCCAGGATGAGCGTGCGCGGGATGAGGATCGTGCTCTCCGTGCGTCGGAACCCAGCCGCTTCGAGCCCTCGCTCCCCCGCCGATCCCGCATCCCAGTCCGGTTCGGCCACAAGGGCCACCGAACCTTGCGTCGAGCGGAGGTGGCGGGCGACGGCGTCCAGCACCCGGGCCGCATCCTCTGGCGCGCAGACGGGCCCGCGGGAGATGTAGGCCAACGACTTGAGCGGCCACGGCAACCCCCGGTATAGGATCTGGGCCCCGCCCAGGGGAGTGCCGTCGTCGTCGACAATCAGCCGCTCGACCCGCCAGTGATGCGCCGCCTTGACCTCGCCCCATCCCCACAGCTGGAGCGGATGGCCGCCCAGTTCGTTGACCAGGCCGTCCCATTCGCTGCGGTCGGTGCAGGGGCGGGCGGTCGCTTCGCCGGCGCGCAACTGGCTCTCGGGGGTCATGATCCTCCTGTGGTGGGGCAACGCTGTGGGCCGCGGGCCAGTCTAGCCGCGAACCGCAGCCGTCAGGACCGGCGGGCCCAGTTCTCCCACTTGCTCGCGTGGTGCTCGGCGTCCACGAATCGCACGGTCCCCGACTTGGACCGCATGACGATCGACTGGGTCTTGACCCGATCCTTCTCGTACCGGACGCCCTTGAGGAGGTCGCCGTCGGTGATGCCGGTCGCGGCGAAGTAGCAGTTGTCGCTGCTCACCAGGTCGTTGGTGGTCAGGACGCGCTCGAGGTCGTGGCCGGCGTCGAGGGCCTTCTGCTTCTCCTCGTCGCTCGTGGGCCACAGCCGGCCCTGAATCACGCCGCCGAGGGACTTGATCGCGCACGCGGCCACAATCCCCTCGGGCGTCCCGCCGATGCCCATGAGGGCGTCGACCCCCGTGCCCGAGCGCGCGGCGGCGATTGCGCCCGCCACGTCGCCGTCCATGATGAACTTGGTGCGCGCGCCCGCCGCACGGATCTCCTCGACCAGCGGCTTGTGGCGGTCGCGGTCCAGAATGCACACGTTGATCTGGTTGACCTTGACGCCCTTCGCCTTCGCGATGAGGTGCAGGTTCTGCTTGACCGGGAGGCGGAGGTCCACGAGGTCGGCTGCCTCGGGGCCCGTCACGAGCTTCTCCATGTAGAAGACCGCCGAGGGATCGAACATGGTGCCACGCTCGGCGACGGCGAGGACCGCGAGGGCGTTGTTGATGCCGAGTGCGGTGAGGCGCGTCCCATCGATCGGGTCGACGGCCACGTCGACCTCAGGGCCCGTGCCGTCGCCCACGCGCTCGCCGTTGTACAGCATGGGGGCCTCGTCCTTCTCCCCCTCGCCGATGACCACGACGCCGTTGAAGTGCACGGTGTGGAGGAACGAACGCATCGCGTCGACGGCCGCGCCGTCAGCCCGGTTCTTGTCGCCGAAGCCCACCCAGTGGCCGCCAGCGATGGCGGCGGCCTCGGTGACGCGGACGAGCTCGAGGGCGAGGTTGCGGTCCGGCTCGTCGGCCCCGAGGGTGAGGGAGCTGGAGAGGGTCGAGTATTGGCTGTCGATCGGCGCAGGTGACACGGTGACCTCTTCTTCGAGTCGGATTTGTTTCGATCATAGTCTGCGGGCGCGCCCCCTGGGCCTGCGATGACGGCGATCACATGGGTCGTTGTGTGACTCGCGGACGGTCGGAGGGCGCCGGGGCGATCAGGGACAATGGAGGGGTGAGCAGCACCCCCGAAGCCCATTCCACAGCCGACCAGCCGGTGGCCAAGCCCGTTCTCACACCCGGGGCGGCGAAGCGCGCGAACGCGTCCGTCATCGGCATGATCATGGCACTTTCCGTGTCGCTGCTCGTGCTGGTGCCGATCATGCTGCTGAGCGCCAACTCGCAGAGCCAGGTCCACCGTCCGACTGTTGACGTGAGCGCCGTCGCGGCCAATGCGAAGGACACCGCGGGCTTCTCCCCGGCTGCTCCGGCTCTGCCCGACGGCTACTCGGCGAATTACGCCCGATGGGTGGCAGGCGGGTCGGACGGCGTGAGCCAGTGGGACGTGGGGTACGTCACCCCCAAGCAGCAGTTCGTGTCCGTGGTCCAGACGGCCACCGCGAACCCGACGTGGATCACGCAGCAGGTCAAGGATGCCCCGAAGACCGGGACGCGGAGCGCGGGAGGCGTGGAGTGGACGCTCTACGACAAGCCGGGGGTCGAGAAGAGCTACGTCGGCACCGTGGGGGGAACCACCGTCATCGTCTCCGGATCGGCAGACTTCTCGGAATTCGACGTCGTCGCGGCCGCGGTAGCCGCCTCGACAGCCACTGGGCGCTGATCGCGCGTCTGTGACGGGCGCCGCCCGATACAGGTAGACAGGTGGGTCTAGAGTAGAGGCCGTGTCTGAAACCCTCACTCCCGCGGAAGCCTGGCGCACCCTTCGTGAAGGCAACGAGCGCTTCGTCTCCGGAACGTCCATCCACCCGAACCAGGATTCTTCGCGCCGCAGCGAGCTCGTGGCGACCCAGAACCCGTTCTGCGTCGTCTTCGGCTGCTCTGACTCGCGCCTCGCGGCAGAGATCATCTTCGATCTGGGCCTGGGCGACGCCTTCGTGGTGCGCTCCGCCGGCCAGGTGATCGACGAGGCCGTCCTCGGGTCCCTCGAGTACGCGATCGACCCGCTCGGGGTGCCGCTCATCGTTGTCCTCGGCCATGACTCGTGCGGCGCGGTCACGGCCACGGTCAACGCGTACGAGACCGGAGAGATGCCGCAGGGCTTTGTCCGCGACCTCGTCGAGCGCATCATGCCCTCGGTGCTCACCGCGCAGCGCAACGGTGTCACGACGGTCAACGAGACCGTCGTCGAGCACGTCAAGCAGACCGGCAAACGGCTCCTCGAAACCTCCAAGGTGATCGCCACGGCGGTCGAGGAGGGGCGCACCGCCGTCCTCGGCGTCTGCTACCACCTCGGCGAGGGGAAGGCGGAGCTCGTCTCCGGTCTCGGCAACGTGTAGCACCGGCTTCGCCAGTTCACGACCGGTTCGGAGCGGCCACTCCCGGGGGTCTAATCTGGGTGCCATGACTGACTCTGCCGTGCAGGAAACTGCCGAATTCCGGATCGAACACGACACGATGGGCGAGGTGCGCGTGCCCGCTGCCGCCCTGTACCGTGCGCAGACGCAGCGTGCCGTCGAGAACTTCCCGATCTCGGGCAAGACCCTCGAGCGCAAGCACATTGAGGCGCTCGCGCGCGTGAAGAAGGCCGCCGCACGGGCGAACGAGGAGCTCGGCGTGATCGATGGGGATCTCGCCGACGCCATCGCCGATGCGGCTGACCGCGTCGCGACCGGCGAGTTCGACCAGCACTTCCCGATCGACGTCTTCCAGACCGGCTCGGGGACGTCCTCGAACATGAACATGAACGAGGTCCTGGCCGAGCTCGCCAGCCGCGCCCTCAAGGACAAGGGCGTGGACAAGGTGGTGCACCCCAACGACCACGTCAACGCGTCGCAGTCCTCGAACGACGTCTTCCCGACGTCCGTCCACGTCGCCGCTACGAACGCCCTGCTCAACGACCTCGTCCCCGCCCTGACCTACCTCGCGGCCTCGTTCAGCCGCAAGGCCGAGGAGTTCAAGGACGTCGTCAAGTCCGGCCGCACGCACCTCATGGACGCGACCCCCGTCACGCTCGGCCAGGAATTCTCCGGGTACGAGGCACAGATCCGCTACGGCATCGAGCGCATCGAGGCCTCACTCCCCCGCGTCGCCGAGGTCCCGCTCGGCGGCACCGCCGTGGGCACGGGCATCAACACGCCGGAGGGCTTCCCGCAGCGTGTGATCGCCCTCCTCGCCGAGGACACCTCGCTGCCGATCACCGAGGCCCGCAACCACTTCGAGGCGCAGGCGAACCGCGACGGGCTCATCGAAGCGTCCGGGCAGCTGCGGACGATCGCCTACTCGATCATGAAGATCTCGAACGACCTCCGCTGGATGGGCTCCGGCCCGAACACCGGCCTGGGCGAGATCGCCATCCCGGACCTCCAGCCGGGCTCGTCGATCATGCCGGGCAAGGTCAACCCCGTCATCTGCGAGGCGGCGATCATGGTGGCCGCACAGGTGATCGGCAACGACACGACGATCGCGCTCTCCTCGACGAACGGCGCCTTCGAGCTCAACGTCGGCATTCCGGTCATGGCCGCGAACCTGCTCGAGTCGATCCGCCTGCTGGCCAACACGGCCCGGGTCATGGCGGACAAGATGGTGGACGGCATTACGGCGAACGTCGAGCGTGCGCGGTTCCTCGCCGAGGCATCTCCCTCGATCGTGACCCCGCTCAACAAGTACATCGGGTACGAGAACGCCGCCGCGATCGCCAAGAAGGCCGTCAAGGAGGGCCTCACGATCCGGGAGGCCACGCTCGCTCTCGGCTTCGTGGAGCGTGGGGAGCTCACCGAGGAGCAGCTCGACAAGGCGCTTGATGTCACGACCATGACGGGGCGCAAGGCCTGACGCCGGGTGTGAAAGCGAGGGGGTCTCGTCCGAGGCCCCCTCGCTGCATTTCGTCAATCTCCCCATCTTCTCCGCCAACTTCCCCTCCTTTCCCCTGCTCTCGAGGTCTCCTCGGTGGCTCGAGGAAGCCGGTCCGGATCTATCCGCGGATCCGTCGCGTCGAAGTGAGTCTGCAAGCTCAAGAACTGGGGAATCCGGATCGGAAGCTGGGGAATCCGGCAAGGCCCAAGGCACGACTGAGTACGCTGGGATCCGTGCCCACCCCTGACTTCATCCTGGCCCTCCGCGACATGATCGGCGTTCACCCCCTCTGGCTTCCCGGCGTCAAGGCGGTGGTGACGGACGATGACGGGCGGCTGCTCCTCGTGCGCCGCGCCGACAACGGCCGGTGGACCGTGCCGGCGGGCATCGTGGAGCCGGGCGAGGAACCCGCGGCGACGGCGGTGCGGGAGGTCCTCGAGGAGACGGGGGTCCACGTGCGGATCAGCCATCTGGCCGGTGTGGCCACGACGGCACCGGTCGTCTACCCGAATGGCGACAACGCCCAGTATCTCGACGTCATCATGGCCTGCGCGTATCTGGCTGGAGAGGCCCGCGTGAGCGACGACGAGAACCTCGAGGTCGAGTGGTTCCGCCCCGACGCACTCCCCGACCTTCCGCCCCTGCACCGCCAGGCCATCGAGTGGGCCCTCGACCCGCAGCAGCGGGCCCATTTCGTGCAGGGCTAGGCCGGAAGCAGGAGCGCCAACGCCGCGCCCACGAGCATGAACGGCCCGAACGGGATGGCGGTCTTCCCTGTGCCCCGCCGCAGGACGATGAGCACGACGCCATAGAGCCCGCCCAGCAGGAACGCCGCCGCGGTGCCCCACAGGAGGTGCTCCCAGCTGAGGTAGCCGAGATAGAGGCCGAGCACGCCGGCGAGCTTGACGTCCCCAAAGCCCATGCCGGCCGGGTAGACAACGCGGAGCACAAAGTACACGGCCCACAGCACCGCACCGCCGCCCAGGACGCGGAGGACTGCAGCGCCGTCGAACGCCCCGCTGCCAAGCGCGGCCGCGAGGCTCAGGGGAACGGCGGCCCAATAGCTGGGCAGGACGATGCGGTTGGGCAGCAGGTGGCTGCGGATGTCGATGGCGGTCAGCCGCGCAGCCATCCAGGCGTAGTAGGCGAGGCACGCGACGACGAGCCAGAACGCGAGAGGGCTTTCCTGCCACAGCTCCGGGAGTCGGTGGGTCACCCTTGGACCCTATAGGACGGCGAGTCCTAGGTGGCGGAAGCGGCCGCCGCCTTCCTGGGGGTTCCAGCCTCCTGAGGTTCCCGAGGACGACGACGGCCGCTCACCTTGCGAGCCCAGGCGCCTAGATCTCGGCTCGCTCGAGGAGTTCCGTGACGAGCGCGGCGATCGGCGAACGCTCGGAACGCGTGAGCGTCACGTGTCCGAAGAGCGGGTGGCCCTTGAGCGTCTCGACGACGGCGGCGATCCCGTCGTGGCGGCCGACGCGGAGGTTGTCGCGCTGGGCCACATCGTGCGTGAGGACGATCTTCGAGTTCTGGCCGATCCGGCTCATGACGGTGAGCAGCACGTTCTTCTCGAGGGATTGCGCCTCGTCCACGATCACGAACGAATCGTGCAGGGAGCGCCCGCGAATGTGCGTGAGCGGGAGGACTTCGAGCATGCCGCGGTCCATGACCTCGTCGATCACGTCAGGGCCGGCGAGCGCCCCGAGCGTGTCGAAGACGGCCTGGCCCCACGGGTTCATCTTCTCGGCTTCGGTCCCGGGGAGGTAGCCGAGCTCCTGCCCGCCGACGGCGAACAGCGGCCGGAAGACCACGACCTTCTTGTGCTCCCGGCGCTCCATGACCGCCTCGAGGCCCGCACAGAGAGCAAGCGCGGACTTGCCGGTGCCGGCCTTGCCGCCAAGCGAGACGATCCCGACGCCGGGATCCAGGAGCAGGTCGATGGCGAGACGCTGCTCGGCCGAACGGCCGTGGAGGCCGAACACCTCCCTGTCCCCGCGCACGAGCCGCACCTGCTTGTCCGCGCCGACCCTGCCCAGGGCCGAGCCGCGGGGCGACATGATCACCAGGCCCGTATTGACGGGCATCTCCGCTGCCTCGGGCAGGAACACCGGCTCGTGCCCGTAGAGCGCGGCTACCTCGGCCTCGCCGGTCTCGATCTCCGCAACGCCGGTCCAGCCCGAGTCGACAATCTGCTCGTTGCGGTACTCGTCGGCTTCCAGCTGCATCGCAGAGGCCTTGACCCGCATGGGGAGGTCCTTCGACACGACGGTCACGAGCTTGCCCTCGTTCGCGAGGTTCTTCGCTACCGCGAGGATCCGCGCGTCGTTCTCCCCGCTGCGGAATCCGGCCGGCAGGACGTCCGCCGAGATGTGGTTGAGCTCCACCACGAGGGTTCCCCCGGCCGAGCCCAGCGGGACCGCAGTCCCGAGGCTGCCGTGCTCAACGCGCAAGTCGTCCAGGAGCCGCAGCGCCTTGCGCGCGAAGTAGCCCAGCTCGGGATCGTGCCGTTTTGCTTCCAGCTCCGTGATCACGACGACGGGGATCACGACTTCGTGCTCCGCGAAACGAAGCACGGCCCTCGGGTCGGAGAGCAGCACTGAGGTGTCCAACACGTAGGTCCGCCGAGCTCCAGCTTGTGCGGCGGACTCTTGGGACAGCATTCCAGCGGTCGTCACGTCGACTCCAGCCCCCGGGATTCCCCCGGCATTCTCCAGTTCCGTCCGGTTCGGCCGTGAGGCCGGTCCG
Source organism: Sinomonas sp. (assembly GCF_051955515.1). Classification (GTDB taxonomy): domain Bacteria; phylum Actinomycetota; class Actinomycetes; order Actinomycetales; family Micrococcaceae; genus Sinomonas. The sequence continues at coordinate 9,879 of NZ_JBQCGQ010000229.1, read as the reverse complement.
GCCTCCTGGAGCTGCTGAAACGCAACGCCCATCCTCGGCCTCCCCGCATCGGGCAACGGATGCTGCCCGATGCCGCAACACTACGCCGGGCGGGGTGTCGAGCAGATGAACGCGGTGGGCATGTTGTTTGAATCACAAGGGATACGTTGTTGCATCTATCAATGTGGACAAGAGACTATGATGAGAGCATGCCGCTCCCGCCGCAGCCCTCCGGAACCTCCACCGCGGCCAACCGCGCCTACCTCTCGCTCGCAGAGGACATCGTGGCCGGAAGGCTCCAGCCGGGCTCCCTCATCACCGAGGGAGAGCGGGCCGAAGCGCTCGGCATGAGCCGGACCCCGATCCGCGAGGCGTTCCTGCGCCTCGCCTCGGAGGGCCTGTTGAGGCTCTATCCGAAGAAAGGCGCCGTGGTCACTGCAGAGGACGACGCCGCCGCCCGCCACCTGCTCGAAGCCCGCGTCATGCTCGAAGCAGAGTCCGTGCGGGCCGCAGGCAAGGACGAACGGACGACGACGTGGCGCACCCTCGAGGGCTTCCTCGCCGAGCAGGCTGACGCCCAGGCGAGCGGGGACGCCCTCGCCTTCGCGCGCGCTGACCACGCCTTCCATGCGGCCGTCGCCAGCGCCTCGCTGAACCCGCTGGTGGACGCCTTCTACTCCCAGCTCCGCCCTAGGCTCGCCCGCCTCACGCACGCCGTCGTCCGCAGCGGACGCTCCGATGTCGCCCGCTTCCTCGCCCAGCACCGCGAGCTCGCCGAGCTGTTCGCGCGCGGCGATGCCGCGGGCTACGCAAGCCTCCTCCGCTCCCACGTGGGCCTCGACGGCCCAGGAGCCTCCGGCTCCTGAAACCACGCTCCTCGAGCCGCCGCCACACGCCCGTCCGACCCAGAAAGCCCCTTCATGCGCCGCCCCTGGCTCCGTGCCTGCTCCGCCCTGTTCGCCATCGCGTGGGGTGGAAACCACTTCACTCCGCTTCTGCACCTCTACGAGGTGATGTTCCATTACTCCGCGGTCGCGGTGGACGTCTTCCTCGGCACGTACGTGGCGGGCCTCGTTCCCGGTCTCCTGGTCGGCGGCGCACTGTCCGACCGGCATGGTCGCCGCCCGATCGTGATGGCCGGCGTCCTGCTCTCGGCCGCGGCGAGCGTGGTCTTGGCCGCGGGAGCTGCGTCCGGATTCGCACTGTGCGTGGGGCGGTGCCTCGCGGGCACCTCGGTGGGCATCGCCATGTCCGTGGGCACGAGCTGGGTCAAGGAGCTCTCGGGACCGCGCTTCGATCCGGCCCTCTCGCCGGAACGCCGAACCTCAGCCGGCGCGCGCCGTCCGGCCCTCGCCCTCACGCTCGGCTTCGGTCTGGGCGCCGGAGTCGCCGGTTCGCTGGCCCAGTGGGGCCCCTTGCCCTCGCTGCTGCCGTACGCCGTGCACGTGCTGCTCGCGCTGGCTTCCCTCGCACTCGTGGTGCGGGTCCCGGAATCTACAGTAGACGTGTCGTCGCGGCCGGCCAGCCTGTGGGAGGACCTTCGGGTTCCCCTCGCAGGACATCGCCGCTTCGTCCGTGTGGTGCTGCCCGCGGCGCCGTGGATCTTCGCGACAGCCGGGATCGGCTACGCGGTGATCCCGCTGCTGGAGGCGCCCGTCATGGGCCAATGGGCCCTCGCCTATGCCACGGGCCTGACCGTCCTGACACTCGGAATCGGCGCGCTCGTGCAGCCGCTCGTGCCGCGCCTCAACGCGCTCACCCGGGGACGCGCCGGTCTTGTGGGACTCGGGGCGATGCTCCTCGGCCTCCTCGCGGCCGCGGAAAACGCCGTCGCGCTCTCGCCGTGGCTCGGCGCCCTCGCCGCGGCGGTGCTCGGCGCCGCCTATGGAACGTGCCTCGTTTCGGGCCTGGGTGAGGTTCAGTCGATCGCCGGCCCGGAGGACCTCGCAGGCCTCACCGGCGTCTACTACAGCCTCAGCTACATCGGCTTCCTGCTCCCGATCGTGCTCGCCGGACTCGCTGGCTTCGCCCCGTACGGCGTGCTCCTCCTGGGCGTTGCCGTGGTGTGCCTCGTCTGCCTCGTGGCCGTGGCGCGGGGACTCAGGACGACGGCGGCCTAGTCACGTCCCGAACCGGCGCTGGCGGCCTTCGTAGTCGCGAAGGGCCCGGAGGAAGTCGACCTTGCGGAAGTCCGGCCACAGCGCCTCGCAGAAGTAGAACTCGCTGTAGGCGCTCTGCCACATGAGGAAGCCCGAAAGGCGCTGCTCCCCGGATGTGCGGATCACGAGGTCGGGATCCGGCTGCCCCGCGGTGTAGAGGAACCGTGAGATGTCCTCGACGTCGAGTCGCTCGGCCAGGGCGCTGATGTCTTCCCCGCGGGCGAGCGCGTCGCGGAGGAGGTCGCGCACGGCGTCCACAATCTCGCGCCGGCCGCCGTAGCCCACTGCGACGTTGACGTGCAGGGGTTCCGACGGGCTCGGCTTCGCCGTGAGCCGCTCGAGGCGTTCGGCGAGGTGGTCCGGAAGGAGCTCGGGTGCGCCCATGGCGTGCACGGAGACGTTGGGGTCGTCGTCGAGGCGGTCAAGTGTCTCGGCGATGATCTCCGTGAGCTCGTTCAGCTCTTCGCTCGAGCGGCTCATGTTGTCGGTCGAGAGCATGTAGAGCGTCACGACCCGCACGCCGAGCTCGCGGCACCAGCCGAGGAACTCGTGGATCTTGTCGGCCCCCGCGCGGTGGCCCTGGCTCGTGGGCGCGTTGAACTGGCGCGCCCAGCGCCGATTGCCGTCCACCATGACGCCGATGTGCCGCGGCATCCCCTCGGGCGTCAGCGCCCTCTGGAGGCGCCGCTCGTAGTAGCCATAGAGGAATCCGGGCAGTTCCATCGACCCTCCCGCGCGCATGCTGTTCCGAGCCCGCGAGGGGCCTGTGCCTTCCTAAGGCTACCCCAGGGGAATTACTTGTTACCCGTGAGTAACTTACCCTTGCGTAAGTTAGAATTGCTGCATGCCTGACCTCGGCCTGAGCCGCGCCGAGCTCCTCGCCCTCAAGCCGTCCTGGCGCGGGTGGATCCACACCGTCGCTGCGCCGCTTGCCCTCGTGGCCGGCATCGTCCTGGTCACCATCGCGCCCGGGGCGGACCGGAAGATCGTGTGTGCCATCTACGCGCTCACAGGTCTCACCCTCTTCTCCGTCTCCGCCGTGTACCACCGCGGGAACTGGTCTGCGCGGACCAAGGCCGTGCTGAAGCGGATCGACCACACGAACATCATGTTCGTCATCGCCGGGACCTACACGCCGCTCTCGTGGGTGCTCCTGCCCCGCGACACCGGCGTCCTGCTGCTGTACCTCGTCTGGCCGGGCGCCATCCTCGGGGTGCTCTTCCGAGTCCTCTGGGTCGGCGCCCCGCGGTGGCTCTACGTGCCCATCTACGTGGTGCTCGGTTGCGCGGCATTCCTGTTCCTCCCCCAGTTCTTCGCCGCAAGCGTGCCCGCGGCGATCCTCATCTGCATCGGCGGCGCCTTCTACATTGCCGGCGCCGTCTTCTACGGGATCCGGCGCCCGAACTTCAGCTGGAAGCACTTCGGCTTCCACGAGTTCTTCCACGCCTTCACCGTGGCCGGTTTCGCGGTGCATTTCGCGGCGATCATCGTGGCGGTCCTCAACGCGCCCGTCGCCTAGCCGGGCTCAGCTGCCCCCGGCGAGCTGTTCGCGCAGGGCCTCGGCGCTGGCCACCGGAAGACGGCAGGCGAACTCCCGGCAGACGTAGGCGAGGGGACCGCCGTCGTTCGCCGCCTCGCGGTGCGCAAGGAGCGGCACCAGGGCGTCCTCCCCCGCCGGCTCCCCCACTGCGACCACGACCCCCGGACTCGTCGCCGCGAGCGCCTCGGCCTGCAGACGACGGCGCTGCTCACCGCGGTTCCCGACGACCGCCACCTCGAGCGGTCCGGCGAGCGACGCCTGAGCGACGGCCAGCAGCCAGCCAGCCACTCGGGCGCCCTGCGCGAGCATCCGGGGCAGGCCGCCGAGGATCGACGACGCGAGCGTGCGGTGGTCGGGCGAGCCGCTGTACGCGGCGTGGGTGAGGAGGGCTCCTGCCAGCAGGGACGCGCCACTCGGAGTCTCGGTGTCATGAGGGTCAAGGGTGCGTGCGCCGGCGAGCGCCGTCTGCACCGCCGTCGCCCCGGTTCGGTCCACGGCCTCATCGGAGAGGAGGCCATCAGCAACGAACCTTCGCGTGGCTGCGGCAAGGAGTTCCTCGGCCCACGCGTACCAGCGCTCCTCCCCCGTGGCGGCATAGAGTGCGAAGGCCCCCTCAGCACACGCGGCGTAGTCGCCCAGCAGACCTTCGATGCCCGCGGCAGTTCCCGCGTGCGAGACGCGCAGGAAGCGCGAGCCGTCCCAGTGGACCGTCTGAAGGAGTCCGGCGGCACGCCGGGCCTCCTCGAGCAGCTCCGGGCGGCCCAGAGCCCAGGCGGCGTCCGCGAGCGCAGCGACGGCGAGGCCATTCCATTCGGCCACCACCTTGTCGTCGCGCCCCGGCAGCCTCCGGCGAGAGCGGTCGGCGAGGAGCGCCGCGCGGTGGCGTTCGAACAGCTCGCGCTCTCGCGCTTCGAGTGCGCGGCCCGCATGAAGCGGCGCCGCCCTCCCGGCATGGGGGCCGCCCGGTAGGCCGAAGATGCCGGCGAGCCGCGCGGCGTCGTCGGCTGCCTCTGGACCGAGAGCCGCGGCGATTTCGTTCCGCGTCCAGACGTAGTACCCGCCCTCCACGCTCCGGCCATCACGCTCGGAATCGGCGTCGAGGGAAGAGGCGAAGCCGCCCTCGGGAAGGCCGAGTTCGCGGAGCATCCAGTCAGCCGTGAGCCCGGCGGCCGCTCTTGCTTCGTCGAGCGGGAACTCCTCCGAGCCGCCCAGCCGGATCCAATGGGCGAGCACGCGGAGGAGCTGCACATTGTCGTACAGCATCTTCTCGTAGTGCGGGAGCGACCAGTCCGCCGTCACCGAGTAGCGGGCGAAGCCCCCGCCGAGCGCGTCGAACAGCGCCGAGCGGCACATCGCGGCGAGGGTGCGGCCGGCGAGTGCGCGGGCGGCGACCGCCGAGTCGCCGTCGGCCTTCGCCGCACCTGCGTGCCGCACGAGGAATTCGAGCACGGGCGACGGCGGGAACTTGGGGGCGCCGCCGAAGCCGCCGTGCTCGGGGTCTTCCTTGCTGATGAGATCCGTCACCGCTCCGGCCAGGAGGTCGGGCTCGATCACTTCTGCTGGCGCGTCAATGTCAAGGAGGTGGGCCGAGAACACGCCGCCGAGCCCCTCGGCGAGCGCAGCGCCTTGGCGCTCCACGGCCTCGCGGCGTTCCGTCCATGCTTCCCAGACCGCATCGAGCACTTGCCGGAAGCTCGGCCGCCCCGGAACGGGACGCGGCGGGTAATAAGTCCCGGCGTAGAAGGCCCGCCCATCGGGCAGCGCGAAGATGCTCAGCGGCCAGCCGCCCTGCTCCCCCATCGCCTGGCACGCGGCCATGTAGACCGAGTCGACGTCAGGGCGTTCCTCGCGGTCCACCTTGATGCTCACGAATCGGCTGTTGAGCTCGTCGGCGGTGGTCTGGTCCTCGAAGGATTCATGGGCCATCACGTGGCACCAGTGGCACGCCGCGTAGCCGATGGAGATGAAAACCGGGACGTCGCGCCGCGTTGCCTCGGCGAAGGCCTCGTCGCCGTAGGGCTGCCAATCGACCGGGTTGCCGGCGTGCTGGCGGAGGTAGGCGGAGGCCTGTCCCGCGAGTCGGTTCGTCATACCCCTGAGTCTGCCCGAGTCGCGGGGCTGCTACACCTGGCAGCGGTACGCAGCGGTACACGCACGACGCCGGACATACTGGCATCAAGCGACTTCTCTCGCAAGAGCTGGCTAGATGAATTACCAAAGAATGTTCACCATCGAGGACCTGCATCGACTCGCCTCTATACCACACCAGTACATTCGCACTTCCCCGAGAAGACGAGATTTCGCAGAAAAGGACTCAATCTAAGTGGCGTCCCCATCAAATCTCAGTGTTGGCGCCGACCAACACTGAGATCCGACGTCGATGGTCAAAGCGACGTGATTGGAGACCGCGCCTCGCGTTCTTGAAAATGAAGCTCAGCCAGGGATAAATTCCTGAAAAAGGAACTTCGATTCAGGGGGTACAGGTCGAGCAACATCGATTCCGAGTGAATTTCGAATGCACTTCGGACAACGTCTAGTCGCGCTGACGACGACACAGCCGTCAGCCCCCCGCCTGATCCACCCCCAGAAGCCAACCCTAGGAGTCTGGCCCGTACCCGACATGGCCAGGGCCGCTGTCGAATCTATATCCAATCTGAAAGCTGGAATAAACGACGCCCCTTGAGAATTGCCCTTTAATCTCCTGCGAGAATGACTCCGCCTCCTCGACGGTGGCGAATACTCCAATAACAGGGTTGAAGGGCGAATCCTCCTGCATGACGATCCAAACCAGCGACATGATTCAAGCATACCTGAAAAATCACTTCACGCTGCAACAAATTTTCCTGCATTTCGCGCCACCTAATCGAACCCCACCCCATCGGACCATGGAAGTAGGAAAAGATGCGAAAGCTGATTGCACAGTTCTCATCCGCGCTCCTTGCCGGCGCAGCACTGATGACGGCCGAGCCTGCGTTCGCCGCTCCGGCTACACCAGCAGGAATCAGCGCGCCTCCAGGCGCGCCTTCCTATGACCCAGCTGTCCGTCCTCCAGGGCCGGGTGACCTCGTCTGGAAGGATCTCGCAGAGCTTGAAAAGCAGCCTGATCACTTCGAGGACACCCAGATGGGTCCCGTGCGCGACGCCAGAACCCGCGCACCCTCTGCTGTCATCAGCGGTCCGGCCGGCGTGAGGTGCACGATCGACACGGGGTCCATCTACAAGAGGAGCTCCGGTTGGATCTACCCCAATGGAAGCGTGGGTGGGCATCCAGCGACCCGGTGCACTATCCCGATGGTGAGCATCAACCAAAGCACGACGCTCTACAAGACCGTCTGGTGGGGCCTGCAGCGAGTCGCAGGTCCATTCAATAGCTTCAACCAAGGTCAGGCGTCCTTGACTCAAACGAGTCCGGAGGTAGTCTGCCAAGACCTGCGAAGCACAACTTTCCGAATGATTGTGCGAAGCACCGGAGTATTTCCCCAGGGAACCAGCGGAACGGCGTCCGCGTATGAGGAAGCGACCTTGCCTTGCGGGACGAACCCCTAGGTAAGCATTGATGCGCCCACGGCCAGAAGTGGGCTAGCGCGCCGACTTCTCGCCGTCAGCGCCCTCGGTGCCGTCGGAGTCCACCTCAGCCGTCTGACCCTCCCGCTCCTCGGCGACTTGGCTCCGGTACCGGACGCGGCGCAGACGGCGCACCATGTCCACGATCAGGAGGATCGTGATGAGGACGACGAACGCCGTCGCGAGGAATCCCCAGATGCCGGGCGAAACCTGGTCGTCTGTCAGGCCCGGACGGAGCGTCCCCGAGGGGCTGGGCGCGGGCGTGGCAGACAGGGCCAGAAGGAGGGAATGCACCCATCTATCTTAGCCGCGCGAACTATTGCCCGCCGTCACCACCCTTCGGCGGTCACCTGAGTCCGGCGAACAGGTCGGTCTCGATCTCTTCGGCTTCTGGAGTTCCCACGCTCGAGGAGATGAGGGAGTAGTCCTCCCACGGCCAGATGCGCTGACGCATCTCGAGCGACACAGCGAAGAACGAGCCGTTCGGGTCCACCTGGGAGGCGTGGGCGGCGAGCGCCCGGTCGCGGATCTTGAAGTACTTGGCGCACTCCACCTTGGTCGTGACGGGGTGGCGAGCAGCCCACGGGTGGTGCCCTTCGGCGTCGTCCTCTACCTCTGAGGCGACCCAGCGCGCGTAAGGCGATTCGAGCCCCGCCTCAAGGAGCGCGCGATGGAACGCCTGGTACTTGGTGACGTTGAAGGGGACGTCGTAGTACAGCTTCGCGGGGGCCCATGGTTCGCCGGCGTCGGGATATTCCTCTTCGAGGGGCGCTGCGCGGAAGGCCTCGACCGCCACCCGGTGGGCCATGATGTGGTCGGGGTGGGGGTAGCCGCCGTTCTCGTCGTACGCCACCACGACGTGCGGCCGGAACTCGCGGACCAGTCGGACGAGCGGGGCAGCCGCCTGCTTGAGCGGCAAGGTCGCGAATGCACCCCAGGGCAGCGGCGGCAGGGGGTCGCCCTCGGGAAGCCCGGAGTCGGTGAACCCGAGCCACCGGTGCTGCATCCCGATGATCCGCTGCGCCTCCGCCATCTCCAGTCGACGCACGCCCGCCATGTCCCTTGCGGCGTGAGCGTGGCCCACGAGCGCCGGGTTCTGGATGTCCCCGCGGGACCCATCAGTGCAGCTCACCACCATGACCTCGTGGCCCTCGTCGAGATACTTCGCCATCATGGGGGCACCCTTGCTGGATTCGTCGTCGGGGTGGGCGTGGACCGCGAGCAGACGCAGGTTCTCAGACACGCCTCCTAGAATAGACACGTGACCCAATCCCCCGGAGCAGCCGCCTCCCGGTATGCCCAGCGTTATGGCACGGCTCCGCGCCGAGGCCTCACTCGGCGCTCCGCCGGGCTGCTCGTGGCAGCCGTGCTCGTCGTCGTCGTCATTGGCGTCGCCGTGTTCGCGTGGAGCGGAAATCAGGCGACGGTGACGTTCAAGGACGTTGGGTACGCGACGCCGGACGCCTGGCACGCGTCGGAGGACTTCCAGGTGACGAAGGAGGCCTCGGCGACCGCCTATTGCGCGGTGAAGGCCTTGGACGATTCGTTCGCGGTTGTCGGGTGGAAACAGCTTGAATTCGGGCCTGTAGCCGGGGCTTCCGGGGAGACGACGCAGAACGCGCACGTCGATCTGCGGACCGAGAGCCAGGCCGTCTCGGTCGTCGTCGACTCGTGCTGGGTTGCGGGGACTTAGCCCCCGACCAACGGCCTGTTGGCGCCCACGCGGTGTGACACGCGCCGCACGCCAGCTTGGGATCCACTGCCGCGGTCACTACAATGGATAAATACTCAATGCCCCGTCGGAGCAGGCGGACCGGGCTCAGGCCCGGACTCGCGCCGCACCCCGGCGGGGTCTTTGCATGGTAGGCCGTGCCGGCATGGGCACGGATTGATGAGGGAGACGAGATGACCACCACCCACCATGGCGGCGCCTGGCTCACACAGGAGGCGTACGACCGCCTGAAGGCAGAGCTGGACCACCTTTCCGGTGCCGGCCGTCACGAGATCGTCGAGAAGATCGAAGCTGCCCGCCAGGAAGGCGACCTCAAGGAGAACGGCGGCTACCACGCGGCCAAGGAGGAGCAGGGCAAGATCGAGGCCCGTATCCGCCAACTTCAGGAGCTGCTGCGCAATGCCCAGGTAGGCGAGAAGCCCGCAGACGACGGCGTGGTCGAGCCGGGCATGCTCGTCGTGGCGAAGATCGCCGGAGACGAAGAGCGGTTCCTGCTCGGCTCGCGCGAGATTGCGGGTGACGCAGAGCTCGACGTGTTCAGCGAGAAGTCGCCCCTCGGCGCCGCGATCATCGGCCACAAGCAGGGCGAGAAGCTTTCCTACGTTGCGCCGAACGGCAAGGAGATCAAGGTCGAGATCATCTCGGCGACCCCTTACACGGGCTGATCGCTTTCCCCGAACGAACGACGGCGGCGCTGCACCTCCGGGTGCGGCGCCGCCGTCGTTCGTCGTCCCCTCCCGCTTGCGCCGTCACGTCCGCAGGGTCTTCCGGTTGCGGGGGGGGGGGGCGGGGCGCGCGGCGGCCGCGGCCGCCGCGCCGACCCAGCCGCCGGCGCGCCCGGCCCCCGCCGCGCCGGCGGGGGGGGCCCCCCCCCCCGCCCCGGGGCCCCCCCCGCCCCCCCCCCC
>NZ_JBQCGQ010000228.1:0-32189 GCF_051955515.1 Sinomonas sp. | reverse complement strand
ATCCGCGGCAAGGACATCGGCTTCATCGCGCAGAACCCCTTCAGCGCGCTCAACCCGGTGCTCCGCCTCGAGAAGCAGTTCGCCAACATCGCCAAGGCGCATGGAGTGAAGGCCGACGACGGCGCTCGGCGTCGCGCCGTCGACCTCCTCGCGGCGACGGGCGTGAGCGATCCCGAACGCGTGATCCGCGGCTACGCCCACGAACTGAGCGGCGGCATGGCGCAGCGCGTCGTGATCGCCATGGCGCTCTACCTCAACCCGCGGCTGGTCATCGCCGACGAGCCGACGACGGCGCTCGACCTCACCGTCCAGCGCCAGGTCCTCGACACCCTGCGCCGGCTGACGGTGGAGAGCGGGCGATCGATGCTGATCGTCACGCACGACCTTGGGGTCGTCAACGCGTACTGCCAGCGCGTGCTGGTGATGTACAAGGGCAGCATCGTCGAGCAGGGCCCGGTCGCCGAGGTCTTCACGGCGCCCCAGCACCCGTACACCGCCTCCCTGTTGAGCTCGGCCTCGCCTCAGGTCGAGCCGGAAGAAGCCGAAGTCCTCCCCCCACAACCCTTGGAGGTGGCAACGTGGCCATCATCGAAGTGAATGATCTGCGGAAGACGTTCCACACGCCGCAGGGCCGGAAGGTCCTCGCCGTCGACGGCGTCTCCTTCTCGGTCGAGGCCGGAGAGTGCCTCGGGATCATCGGCGAGAGCGGCTCGGGCAAATCGACGCTCGGCCGCCTGCTGCTGAGGCTGCACGAAGCGGATTCGGGCAGCATCTTCTTGGACGGACAGGACGTGCGCGCCCTCCCCTCGCGAGCGCTCCGCAAGCAGCGGCGGCACTGGCAGATCGTCTTCCAGGAACCGTTCGCCTCGCTCAATCCGCGGCTGTCGATCCGGCAGATCGTCGAGGAGCCGCTGATCGTGGCCGGCGCCTACGGTTCGCGGACCGAACGGCGCGAGCGGGTGGCTCGGACCCTCGAGGAAGTCGGGCTGTCTGCCGAGTTCCTCGACCGCCGCCCCGCCAACCTCAGCGGCGGCCAGCAGCAGCGCGTCGGCATTGCCCGGTCGCTCGTCACCGATCCGAGCATCGTGGTCCTCGACGAGCCCACGGCCTCGCTCGACCTCACGATCCGTGCCTCGATCCTGCGGATGCTCGGCGACCTCCAGAGGGCCCGCGGCCTCACGTACCTCTTCATCTCCCACGACATCGAGACCGTGCGGCACTTCTGCTCGCGCGTGGCCGTCATGCATCGCGGCCGCTTCGTGGAAGTCGGCACGGCTCGGGACGTGCTCGAGGATCCGCAGCAGCCCTACACGCAGCGGCTCATGGCGGCGGCGATGCCGCCGCTGCCCTTCGCGGCTGTCGGACCCATGTCGACGGAAGCGGGGAACTCATGATCCGGTACATCGCCTCCCGACTGGCCATCGCCGTCGGCCTCCTCCTCGGCCTCATGACGCTCAGCTTCGGGCTCGTCTCCCTGCTCCCCGGGGATCCCGCCGTCGCCCTGCTCGGCGAATATGCCACCCCTGCAGACATTGCGCGCATCCACGCCGAGCTCGGGCTAGACAAGCCGCTGTGGGAGCGCTACATCGAATACATCGGCCGCACGCTCACCGGCGACCTCGGGCATTCATTCTTCACCGGAAGCTCCGTTTCCCAGGAATTGTGGACTCGCCTGCCGAATACGCTCGTCTATCTGGTCCCGGGACTCATCCTGGCGCTCCTGCTGGGGCTGGCGATGGGAACCTTCGCGGCCTACCGGAGCGGGCGGCTCCCGGACAAGACCTTCACGGCCGGCGTCTCGGTGCTCATGGCCATGCCCGAATTCGTCCTCGCGCTCCTGCTCCTTTTTGTCTTCTATCAGCAGCTGCATCTAGCCCCCGCACCGTTGGGAATGCTCTCGAGCTCGGATATCCCACCGCCGAAAGTCACCGGTTCGGTGGTCTTGGACGCGGTCATCGCCGGCAAATGGAAGGTCTTCGGCTCGATTTTCAGCCGGGCCGTGCTTCCGATTGTCACGATGGGCCTCTTCTTCGCGGCACCTTTTGGAAAAACAGTGCGCACGGGCCTGCTGCAGATTCTTCATTCGCCGCAGATCGAATTCGCGCGGGCGTGCGGGCTGCGTCCATCCCAGGTCTACCGCTATGCGCTGAGCGACGTGCGGGCCGCGCTCATGACGTACATGGTGCTGCTCTTCGCCGCTGCCTTGAGCGGGGCCGCGATCGTCGAAAGCGTCTTCTCGTGGCCCGGCATCGGCGGGTGGTCCCTGGACGGCGTGCTGAAGGGCGATATGCCCGTGATCCAAGGCTTTGTGTTCGTCATGGGCGCTACCAGCCTCCTCGGCTACGTGCTCCTGGACACACTCATCACGCTGCTGGATCCGCGCGCCCGAGCCGTTGCACTTCGCGGGCGAAGTACCCGTAAATCCCTTGACACTCCTGCCCTCCATCAATAGGTTGAAGATATGTTCACTAAATTAAAGAACGACAAACTGGTCGTCCTGGGTGGGCTCATTCCCCTTGACGGCCGCGTGAGCTGGGTCCCCGCCGGCTCGACCGGGTTCCAGCCCTCGAACTGCTACCTGCTCTCGGAGTGCGGCGCCGCCGCCCTGGCGTTGGGGAGCGCAGCAGGTGACTCCCACCTCCTCATCGACTCGGGAGTCGCGCTCCACGCGCAGCAGATCCTGGACGATCTCGCCGCCCTCATCGGCGAAGGCGGCGCCCTCTCGGTCTTCTTCACCCGGGCGGAGATGGACTGCGTCTCGAACCTCGAGCCGATCGCCCGCAGCTTCGACATCCAGCGCCTCTTCACCGGCGGCGTCATCAATCCGTTCGACGCCTTCGAGGACCTGAACCTCATGGCCCTCCGAGGTCGCCGGCACCAGATCGACGCCATGCGGTCGGGGGAGGGTGATTCGCTGGCCCGCGCGGCCTCCATCGACATCGGGCCTAGCCGAGTGCTCGAGATCGAGGCCCCGCTCCTGCGCCTCCTCATGACGTTCTGGGGCTGGGACGCCGAGACTGGCACGCTCTTCACCTCGGACACGTTCACGCACGGCACCATGCAGCGTCCGGACGACTCGCGGATCATCGACTCGACCGTCGAGGACACGACGACGCCGGAGCAGGTGGCCGGACACCTGTTCGCGAAGTACGAATGGCTCCCGCGGGCCACGTGCGAGCCCCTGCGCGAATGGCTGGCTGCGAAGTTCGACGAACTCGACCCCGAGATCATCGCCCCCTCGCGAGGCTGCGTGCTGCGCGGACGCGACGTGGTCCGGCGTCACCTCGACTACATGCTCACCGCGCTCACGCCGCAGCACGCGGGCCTCGTCCGCCAAGGCGCATAGGAGAGAACGATGGAACTTCCCACGACCGAACAGCTTGTTGAAACGATGAGCAGCGACCTTCCGCGCAGCGTGGCCGACGGCGTCACCTGGATGAGCTCCTGCCTCCCGTTCCATCTCGCCGACCGGGTGATCCACGGGCACAACTCGACCTTCCTGGTCCGGGGCGCGTCGTCGTCGCTGCTCGTGGACACCGGCAACCCCTCGAGCTGGCCGATCATCTCGCAGAAGCTCGACGAACTGCTCGACGGCGAGCCCCTCACCTACGTGTTCCCCACCCACCCCGAGCTCCCGCACACCGGAAACCTGCCCCGGCTCGTGCAGAAGTACCCGGAGATCCAGATCGTGGGCGACGTCCGCGACTACCACCTGTTCTATCCGCAGATCGAGCCGAACCTGCATGCTCGCGTCCCCGGCGATCGGATCGATCTGGGCGGCGGCTACGAATTCGTGGTCGTCGAGGCGCTCATCCGCGACCTGCCGAATACGCAGTGGGGCTTCGTGCCCGAGGCCGGCGTTCTCTTCACCGCGGACGGGTTCTGCTACATGCACCGACCCGAGCTCGACGACGAGGACCCGGTCCACCTTCCCGGCGAATGCGGCCTCGTGACGACCGAGCTCTCGGGGCCCATCGCCGTCGAGAACGCGGCCTTCTTCACGGGAAGCGCCCTCTACTGGGCGCGGTTCTGCAACGACGCGGACCAGGTGTACGACCGCGTGCTGCGGCTCATCGACGATCTCGATGTCCGGACCGTCGCCCCCACCCACGGGAACGTCATCACCAACGTCCGCGACGTCGAACCCATCATCCGCGCCGGCCACCAGCGCGCGTACCGGTACTGAACCCGTCCCACCCATCCCCCAAAGAAAAAGGTGTTAGGACCATGAATCGCTTGCGTCTGCTCTCCGGCGGTGTCGCCGCCGCTCTCGCGCTCTCGGTCACGGGCTGTGGAGGCAGCTCGGACGCGTCCTCGACCCAGCAGCCCGACAATGTTGTCGTGGCCGTCGGGGCCCTCCCAGACAGCCTCACCCCAGCACCGTGGGGCGGCAGCGCCTCGCACGTCGTCCTGAGCGGCCTGGGCTCCCAGCTCCTGCAGTACAAGACGACGGCGACGGCGAGCGACCCCTGCGGCCAGCCGACCACCGAGGTCTCGGGCCGCCTCGCCGAGAGTGCGACGCCGGCCCCAGACGGCAAGGGCGTGATCGTCAAGCTCAGGAAGCTCACCAGCCAGTTCGGCCACACCCTCTCGGCCGAGGACGTGCGCTGGAGCCTCCAGATCGGCATGCAGCGCCAGCCAGTCATGAAGGGCACGCTCTCGAGCAGCGGCTTCGACGTCAACAACCTCGTCAAGGTCATCGACGACAGCACGGTCGAGCTCAACACGACCTCGCTCACTTCGTTCAGCGTCGAGTCCCTCCAGAACAACCTCTTCTACATCCACGACAGCGTCGAGGCGAAGAAGCACGTGACGCCGGATGATCCGACGGCCAACAACTGGCTCTCCAAGAACCTCGCCGACTACAGCGGCTGGGACCTCGAGGAGTTCACACCCGGCACGTCCCTCACGGTGACCGCCGACCCGAAGTGGGAAGGACAGCGCGGCGCCGTCAAGCGGGTGGTCGTCAAGGCCGTCCCCAACACCTCGACCCGGAGCCAGCTCGTGCAGACGGGCGAGGCCCAGGTGGCGAACGGCTTCGAGTACGACCAGTACGCCTCGCTCGGCGATTCGCCCAACGTGAGCGTCCTCAACTGCCCGAGCGCCACCCGTGACACCCTCATGTTCAGCACCAAGTCGGGACCGCTCGCGGATGTCCGCGTGCGCCACGCGATCTCCGAGGCAATTGACCGCGCCGCGCTCGTGAAGGGCGCCTACGCCGGGTACGGCAAGGCCGCGCAGGCCACCTTCCCCGGCGGGGATCCGTCGTCGTTCTACTCGTTCAACCTCGATGACGCGAAGAAGCTCATGGCGGACGCCGGGTACGCGAACGGCTTCAAGCTCGACCTCAGCTATAGCGCGACCCGCCCCGGACCCGTCGCCGCGAAGTCGGCGGTCCTCATCCAGTCGATGCTCAAGCAGATCGGGATCGACGTGCAGCTCCAGAACGTCGCGAGCTCCACGGACTTCTCGAGCGCCCTGATCCAGGGCCGCTTCCAGGCAGTGCTGTACTCGGAGCCCATTGTGATCGCCGACCCGGCGTTCTACAGCTACGCGTACTACGCCGGTGACGCCCCGAGCAATACCACGGGCTGGAAGGACGCCAAGTTCGATCAGCTCCGCACACAGCTCGCGGCAACACCGCAGGACAAGACCGCCCAGCGGAATGACCTCATCAAGCAGATGACCGCCGTCGTCGACGCCGGCGCACCGATCCTGTCCCTCGTCGAGACCCGCGGCATCATCGCCACGAAGAAGGGGCTGACCGGGGCCACGCCGCTCTCGAACGGCCAGATCTACTTCAACGCCCTCGGCAGCTGAGTGCAGCCAGACAAGGACACCCATCATGATTGAACTCTGCGGAAAACAGGTCCGCGACACCCTCGACGAGCTGCTCGACCCCGCGTCAACGGCCCTCGTAGTCATCGACATGCAGAAGGGCGCGGTGTTCCCGGGCGCTGCGATCGGCGACTCCGGCCACGATCTGAGCATGATGCCGCGAGTGCGCGAGCGGTGCCAGGCCGCTATCGAGGGGGCCCGGCGCAACAACGTCCCCGTCTTCCACATCCGCGTGGAGAACCTGCCAGACGGGGCGAGCTCGCCGGCCGCGTGGCTCCGGGCCCTCTACACGGCGGCGGACGGGCGGCCAATCGACCTCGGCAAGCTGAGCCTCAAGGGCGACCCGGCCACCGATTTCTGCGACGAGTGCCTCCCGCTCGACGGCGAAGTGGTCATCACCAAGCGCCGTCCCAGCGCCTTCGTCGCGACCGAGCTGGGGCTCCTGCTCCGGAGCCAGGGCATCGAGTCAGTGGCCCTCGTGGGCGTCTCGACCGGCGGCTGCGTGGAGGCGACGCTCCGCGACGCCGTGCACAACGACTTCTACGCCGTTCTGCTCGAAGATGCCGTGGGCGCCTACGACACGGCGGTCCACGACGCAGCGCTGACGGTCATGCGCGCCAGGCACGACCTCTGCACGGTGGACCAGGCCGTCGCGGTCTGGGATCGGGCACAGGGCGCGGCCCGGCCATGAGCGCCACGGTTCCGGCGGTCGCCCGGCCTGAGCCCTTGGCCAGAGGGAGGGTGTACCGCCTCGGCGGCGAGATCCTTCTGGACGAGCGCGTGAGCTGGTGCCCTCCGGGGGTCCGCCGGAACCAGCCGGTCAACGCGTACCTCATTCGAGGCGACGGGGGGTCGGTTCTCGTGGACACCGGGGTCCGGCTCCACGAGGCGGAACTGCTCGCCCAGGTCGGTGAACTCCTCGAGCCCGCCGAGCCGCTCTCGATCCTTCTGACGCGTACCGAGATGGAGTGCTGCCTCAACATCCCCGCGATCGAGGAACGATTCCAGGTGGCCTCCGTCTGGTACACCGGCGGCATCACGGTGCCGCGTTCGAGCGCGCCCGTGCGCCGCATCTCGGTGGACCCCGGCACCTCTCGCGAGGTCGAGGTTGCCGACGGCCTGGTCCTCGAACTCGTCTCGCCGCTGCTGCGGCTGCTTCCCACGCTGTGGGTCTTCGAGCCCGCCTCGGGGGTCCTCCTGACCTCGGACGCCTTCACCCATCGCGCGAGCCTTGAGGAGGCGGATCCGGCCGAGGGCCTCGTCAAGTTCCAGTGGTTCGCCCACGCGGACACCGCGCCGATCGCTGCCGACGTCCGCCGGATCGTCGAAAGCCGGGAGGTCACGGCCATCGGTCCCGGCTACGGGCTGCCGTTCGTGGGCCGCGACGAGTGCCTGCGGGCCGGCGAGGAGCTCGCCGCCCACCTCGAGGAGGTGGGGCAGCAATGAACGACGACGTCACCACCCCGGCGCGGCGCGTCGCCGACGGCGTCTTCTGGCTCGGCGGATGCCTCTCGGCCTACTCGGCGGGCGAGGAAGTGCACTACCACGTCTCCTCGTACTTGGTCGTGGGCTCGAGGGCCACGATTCTGGTGGACACCGGCGACCCCGCGCACGCCCCGCTGGTCCTCGAACAGCTCGAGCGGGCGCTCGACGGCCGTACCCTCGACTACGTCTTCCCCACCCACCCCGAGATCCCGCACGCAGGCAACCTGCCGTTGCTCTTGACGCGGTATCCGGAGGCGCGCGTCGTGGGGGACGTGCGGGACTACGCCCTTCACTTTCCTGAATTCGAGGGAAGGTTCGAGGTGCGCCGACCCGGCGACGCGATCGAGCTCTGCACCGACGCGGACAGCCGCCCCTTCCGGTTCGTCCCCGCCTACATCCGGGACCTCGAGAACACGCTCTGGGGCTACGACAGCGGATCGGGAACCCTTTTCGTCTCCGACGGCTTCTCGTTCATCCACGACGTTCCGGCATTGGACGCCGGATCACTGGACGACGACGAGTCGCTGGACGACGACGAGCCTGTTCACCGACCCGGGCAGTGTCGCCTGACCTCGGGCGAGATGCCCCTGCCCCCGACCGTCGAGCAGGCGGCCTACGGGACGGGACGAGCCCTGTACTGGACCAAGTTCGTCGATGTCAGCACTGCCTTCGAAGCCATCGAGCGCACGCTCGAGGAGCTGCCGACGTCGTTCATCGGCCCAGCGCACGGCAACGTGATCGACGATGTCGACGGGATGCTGAGAACCTCGCTCGCGGCACATCGCCGGGTTTACGAAGGCCCAGGCGGGTAGAAACCTTAGAGATATTGAAGACTTATCAAGAAAATGAAGCTTTGCGAACTGCGAGGAGAGAGCTGATGCGAGACCTCATCGGATACGGGGAGAACCCGCCCGTCGTCGGGTGGCCGGGCGGCGCCAAAGTCGCCGTGTCCCTCGTGGTCAATTACGAAGAGGGCGCCGAGCGATCCATCGCGGCGGGCGACGAGCGTGACGAGGACATCGTCATCTTCGGCGGCTGGTCCTCCGATCCCGCCCGGCGGAACCTCATGAAGGAATCGTTCTTCGAGTACGGCAGCCGCGCCGGGATCTGGCGCTACCTCGCGATGTTCCGGGAGCGTGGGCTCAAGGCCACGTTCATGGCATGCGGCGAAGCCCTCGAGAAGAATCCCGAGGCGGCGCGCGCGATCGCCCGCGACGGCCACGAGATCTGCGGGCACGGCTACCGGTGGCGGGGCATGGCTGGAATGACGCCCGAGGAGGAACGGGCCGAGATCCGCGCCTGCAAGGCGGCCATCGAGGCGACCGCGGGGGTCACTCCCGTGGGCTGGTACGTGCGCGAGGACATCACCGAGAAGACCAGGTCGATCCTCGTCGAGGAGGGCTTCCTGTACGACTCGAATTCGTATGCCGACGATCTCCCCTACTTCGTCTCCGTCGAGGGCGCCAAGCACCTCGTGCTCCCGTATTCCGGGGACACGAACGACGGCCGCTTCTGGGGTCCCGGCAGCCTCGGCACCGGCGAGGACTTCTTCACCGTGCTGAAGGACAGCCTCGATTGCCTCGTCGCGGAGGGCGAGACCGTGCCGAAGATGATGTCCGTGGGGATTCACCTCAGGATCGGGGGCCGGCCGAGCGTCGCGAACGGGGTCCGGCGATTCCTCGACTACGCACAGAGTGTCGACGGCGTATGGTTCGCGACGCGCGAGGAGATCGCCCGGTGGTGGCTCGCCCACGCTCCCGCCGAACTCCCGCGCGAAGTCTTCGAGGAGGTCGCCTCGTGAAGACCTCGAATCTGACCCGCCTCGTCCACAACGTCCACGAGCAGGGCTTCCAGGAGCTCGACCGCCTCGGCCTCAACGGGCAGCGGGACCAGGGCCTGGTGTCGACGCTCATCTCCCGCGACCTGAGCGGGTCGGACGACCTCTGCGTGAGCTGGGGGCGCATCCTTCCCGGCCAGCGGCACCTGTGCCACCACCACCCAGACGCCTCAGAGTTCTATGTGGTGATCGCGGGAACCCCGTTGGTGTTCCTCGGGGACGAGGAGTATCGCGCGAAACCGGGGGACGGCATCTACATCCCCCGCGGCCTCAAGCACGGAGCGTGGAACGACACGGACGAGTCGGTCGAGCTCGTGGTCGGGGTCAGCAAGCCCGCGGACTGGGAATTCGTGCACGATGAGTGAGCCAGAAGCCGGCCGCGCCGTGGGGCTCATCACGGCCGACCCGAGCCCAACCCTCCTTGCCGTCTGTGCCCAGGCACGTGTGGGCTTCGTAGTCCTCGATGCCGAGCAGACGGGGCTCACGGCCCGCGACTGCGCGGACGCCGTCCAACGGCTGCGCGGGAGTGGGGTCGAGGTGTCGGTCCGCGTTCCGGACCTCGCCCCGAACACCCTTGTCTCCTTCGCCAACACCGGCGCCCACGAGCTGGTGCTCCCGCACCTTCGGCGACCCGACGAGCTCGAGGAGGCTGCCGCCGTCGTCCGCTATGCCCCGCAGGGGCTGCGGTCGCGCCAAGTCTCCCCAGCCTCGGCCTTCGGGACGGACTACTCGCGCGGACCCCGCCTGAGCGTGCTCTTCGAGACCGCCGAGGCGGTCGAGCGCGTCGACGAGTTCGTCGCGTCGGAGACGTTCGACGGCGGCTGGCTGGGACCCACGGACCTCTCCGCGGACTTGCAGCGCGCAGGCCGCGGGGAGCCGCAGCAGCTGGATAAGGCCGTGCAATCCGTCGTCGATGCCCTCCGCGCCTCCGGGCACAGCGTGGGCCTGCCCGCGCCGTCGATGTCCCGGGCCGACGAGGTGTTCGCGCGGGGAGCCGACCGAGCCGCGGTCTATTGGGAACGGGAGCTCGCGGCGCTGATGACGGGATTTGCCGAGATAGGACGCATGTCATGAAGAAGCTCACCACCGCCGAGTCACACTTATATAATTCCGAGAACCCTGAAATAATGACGGTGTCCTTGGTGGGAGACTCTCCGAACGGTGTCATCAACGGCGGGGCCGCCAACGGCGGTGCTGTCAACGGCGGTGCCGTCAATGGCAGCGGTGACCGCGATTTCTGGATCTCGCGCATCGGCGCCACGATCCGCGAGCAGCGGGTTGGGCGCTTCACGGTCGAGGAGCTTGCCGAGCGCGCGGGCGTCAGCGCTGGGCTCATCAGCCAGATCGAGCGCGGCATTGGGAATCCCTCGTTCGCCACGCTCCTGCGGCTCGCGAGCTCCCTGGATCTTCCGTTGGCCACCATGTTCAACGACCCCAGCGAAGGCCGGCACAACATGCTGGTGCGGCGAGCCGATCGGCGTCGGATCGAGATTCCCTCGCAAGGCGTGGTCATGGAGCTCATCGTCCCGGACACGGAGCGCAAGCTTGGCGTGGTCAGCATGACCATTCCCGCCCATTTCGACGGCGCCAACTCCTCCGATTCCCACGAAGGGGAGGAGTGCGTCATCGTGCAGTCGGGGTCCCTTGTCGCCACGGTCGGTGGGCAGGAGTTCCACCTCGAAGCAGGCGACAGCCTCACCTACGACGCCTCCCTCCCGCACTGGTGGCACAACCGGACCGACTCGGCCGCCGTCATGCTCGCGGTCTCGACCCCACCCTCGCTCGGGCGGGCGCACTGATGCCCGCCCCCGGGCCGGCGGTGCGGCTCGGGGTCCTCGTGCCGTCGTCGAACTCCAACGCCGAGACCCTCACCGCCGCGCTGCTCGCCGACAGGAGCGACGTCGGCGTCCACTACAGCCGCTTCCGCCTGCCGCCCGACCTCGGCGACGCGATCGACGCGCGGGTCCTCGGGGAGGCGCCGAGCCTCTTGGCCGACGTCGAGCCGGACGCGGTCGCCTTCCACGGAACCTCCGGGACCTGGGTGGGGCTCGACGGCGACCGGCAGCTCTGCGCCGAGCTCGCCGAGTCCACAGGCGCGCCGGCGACGACGGCGTCCCACGCCGTCGTCGAGGCGCGCGCCGCGCGCGCGGTGTCCCGCGTGTCCGTGGTCTTCCCGGGGCCGGCGTCGATCCTGCCGCTCATCGCCGAGGAGTATTCGCGCCACGGACTCGATGTCGTCGCGACGTCCAGCCCGGAGGCCGTGCTGGCCAACCCCGAGATCGCCCGCCTGGGCGCGGACGAGATCGGGGCGCTCATGCGTCCGGCCTTCGTCTCCGACGCCGAAGCCGTGGTGTGCATCGGGACAAACCTGCGCTCGGCCTATCTCGCTGCGGCGTTCGAGCGGGAGTTCGGCCTGCCCGTGGTGGACAGCGCTGTGGCGACTCTGTGGGAACTCCTGCGACTGGCGGGCTCCGCCAAGCCGGTGACCGGCTGGGGCCGGCTCATGGAGACGGTGTAGGGGTTCCCCTACCCTTCGAGGCCGCACTCTCGAAGGGCGGCCTCAACATCAGCCCGCGAGGTCTCGTCGAGGCCGAGGAGTGGCCGCGGCAGCGGGGACTGCGTGACGAGGCCGAGGACCTCGGCCGCGGCCGCCACGGTCCGGAGGCTGCCGTGCCTGCGGAAGAGCGCCCACATTGGCTCGAGGGCCTCCGAAAGGGCGAGGGCCTTGCCACGATCACCTGCTGCTACCGCGCCTGTGATGGCCTTGGCCTTCTCCGGGAAGAGGCCTCCGAGGACCGAGTACCAGACGTCGGCCCCGGACACGAGGGCCTCGGCGGCGACCCAGTCCCCGCTGATGCCCAGCGACACTCCGGCCGGGAGAACACGCCGCACGGCCGCGACACGGTCGGCGACCGTTCCCGCCGGAGGAGGCGGGATCTTCACGGAGGCGACGCGGGGCAATTCCGCGACCCTCGCGTAGAGGGCGTCGCTGAAGGTGAAGCCGGTGGTGGTGGGGTTGTCGTACACGACGATCGGCACGGAGGCTGCCGAGTGGAGGTCGGCGAAGAGGCGGTAGACCTCTTCCTCCCCGAGACGCTGGTACGAGACGGGTGCCACCAGCAGCCCGGCCGCGCCGGCCGCCTGGGCGTCCTCCGCATAGCGCAGGACGTCGCGGGTGCGCAGTGCGCCCACTCCCGCCACGACGGGGACGCCGCCTGCTGCTCCCACAGCCGCGTCCAGGGCTGCGCGCCGTTCGTCCCGGTTCAGGTACGGATACACGCCGGTCGAGCCGAGCACCCCGAGTGAATCGGCGCCGCCTGCCACCGCGCGGGACACGAGGGCGGCGAGAGCGGACTCGTCGAGCGTGTCGTCGGCCAGCGGGGTCAGCGGGAACGCGCAGAGGGAAGTGAGCACGTCAGCCATACTGGCAAGCCGGCGCCACTCGTGGCTACTTGGCGGGCGGTGGGGCTGCCTGTCGATCGAGCCACCACTCGACGATCTCGAGGCGCGTCGCGATCCAGGCGCCCTTCCCGAGCGCGTGACTGAGGAACCGGTCCAGAGCGCCGGCATACGTGGGGCGGCCGATGATCCGCGGATGAAGGCCCACGCTCATGAGCGACGGGCCCCCGCGCGGGTCCTCGAGCTGCAGGTCGAGGGAGCCGATGAGGTGGTCTGCGAAGGCCCGGCCAGTCGGGTAGGGGCCCATCAGGCTCGAGTCGTTCGTGTCACCGGCGTAGGGCAGCACGGGTAGCCGGACGCCGTCCGTGCCCCAATGCGGGAGGTCGTCGTTGAAGCTGTTCGACTCGTACCGGAACCCCTCCTCGACCAGCGTCCGGCGCGTCTCGGGATTGAGCCCGTCTTTCGAGTACCAGCTCGTGGGCCGCATGCCCGTCGCCTCGGCGATGGCGTCGCGTGACTCGACGATCAACGAGCGTTCGTCCTCGACGCTGAGTCCGGCGTGCTTGTCCCAGTGGTATCCGTGGTCAGCGATCTCATACCCGCGCTGCACGAGTGCCGCGGCGAGGACCGGATTCCGCTGAAGGGCCACGGCGCAGCAGAAGGCGGTGGCTTGAATGCCATGACGGTCGAGGATCCGGAGGATGCGCCAGATCCCGGCTCTCGCCCCGTAGTCGAACGTCGTCTCCTGCCCGGGGGAGAGGCCCGTCTCGGCGCCTTCCTCGACGTTGATCACCAGAGACACCGCCACGCGAGCGTCTCCCGGCCACAGGAATCCGGGCATCTCGGCGCCATGGCCGACATAGTCGCGGGCGAGGGGCTGCTGGGCCATGTGAGCATCCTCCAAGGGGGATTCCGACGCGGAACGGGGAACGCTATAGTGAAGCAACTTCGATATCATGAAACTAGTGCACAGGGAGGACGATGTCCACGCTCATCCACGGAGGCACCCTCGTCACCGGCGACGGGCGGACGCTCGACCGCGGAGCGATCGTTCTGAAGAGCGGCCGCATCGCCGACGTGTTCGACCGATGGGATCCCCGGCTGGGGTTCGAGGGCGAGATCATCGACGCGTCGGGCTGCATCGTGATGCCGGGCCTGATCAACTGCCACGCCCACGGCGTGA
Organism: Sinomonas sp.; assembly: GCF_051955515.1. Taxonomy (GTDB): domain Bacteria; phylum Actinomycetota; class Actinomycetes; order Actinomycetales; family Micrococcaceae; genus Sinomonas. The sequence goes on along the minus strand of NZ_JBQCGQ010000228.1, from coordinate 18,447 downwards.
CGCCCGGCCCGCTGTTCCCGAGCGCTGCCCCCGCCCTGCCCGACCACGCCTGGCTCGCCAACCTCGACCGTCACCTGCTCGCCGGGACCACCACCGTCCTGAACCTCTGCGGCTTCGCGACGATGGATGAGGTCCGCGAGGCGAACAAGCGCCACGCAGTCCGCATCGCCGGCGCGACGACCCACCTTCCCTCCGCTCTGCTCGCCGCACAGAAGGCCGACGGCGGTGGCCTCACCGGGCGGGAGGCCCACCTGAGCGTCGAGAAGATGCTCGACGACGGGGCTGTCGCCATCGGCGAGCTCGGGGGCGGCCAGACGCTCGGCGGGGGAGGGCAGGACCTCGTCTACCTCCCGGCGGCGATCGAGCGTCGAACCGGGGTGCGGATCTCACAGGCGCAGGCGCGCAGGCTCAAGGAGGCCGTCCTCGGGCGGTTCGTCGACGCGGCCGGGACCGACATCGAAGAACTCACACGCGCTGCCGCCGATGCCGGTCTCACCGGTCACTTGGGCACCGCCGAGCTCGCAACGCTGGTCTTCGACACGGTCATGCCTTCCGTGGCCCCGGCGATCGAGGGGATCCGCGAGGGAGTGAGGGCCGCGAAGCGGTTCGGGGTGCCCGCCCTCGTGCACAGCGCATCCGCCACCGCCGCGGTCCTGCGCGAGCTCATGGAGGACCCGGACGTTCGCGGGGCGAGCGTCATCGCGGCCCACGTCAACCACCCCTCGCACACGCCCGACGAGGCGTTGGACCTCGCGGCCCTCGGCCGCGACCGAGGGTGGTCCGGCGAGGCGTCGGTCTTCGATCTCCTGCACCGACGCCACACGGTCACGACCCGCGAACACTGGGACCGGCTCCTCGCCGAGCCCGGCCTCGTGGAGGTCCTCGGCACAGACTATGGCCACGGCGGGGAGCACGATGAACTGATCTCCGCCGTGCAGGATCTCGTCGCGCAGGGGCACCGCAGCCTGGGCGACGCCGTCTCCATGGCGACCGCCGCCGTCGTCCGCTTGATCCCAGGGATCGCGCCGCAGCGCGGGGAACTGCGCAAGGGCCTCGTGGCGGACGTGGTCGTGGCGGAGGCGAGCGACTTCCGGGTGGTGCGGGACGTCTTCGTCGAGGGCGAGCAGGTGGTGCGCGACGGCGGGCTGACAGCGGGGGCGCGGCGATGAGCGGGCTGACGGCGGAGCAGCGCGCCGTGCTGGCCGGGCTCGTGGGCGAGGACGTCGCGCGTGAGGATGAGGCCGCCGTCGACCAGGCCTACGCCGACTTCCGGGCCGGAATGGACACCCTGAAGGAGGCCTTCCATGGGCGCCAGTGAACCCTGGGAGCTCGGCATCGCGGACGCCGCCGCGCTCATCCGAGAAGGGGAGCTCTCCGCCGTCGAACTCCTCACCTCCGTCCTGGGCCGCATCGAGGAGACCGAGGAGTACGCACAGGCCTGGGTCCACGTCGATGCCGAGGGCGCGATGGCTGCGGCGCGCGCCGCGGACCGCGAGCCGGGAACCGGCCCGCTCCTCGGGGTCCCCGTCGCCGTCAAGGACGTGATCGACGTCCGGGGCCTGCCCACGGAGGGCGGGTCCGAGGCGCTGCGCGGCCACATCGCGCAGGCGGACGCCAGCGCCGTCGCCCGGCTGCGCACGAGCGGCGCCGTGATCCTCGGGAAGCTGCAGACGCACGAATTCGCCTTCGGCCAGGGCACGCCGCCCACCCGCAACCCGTGGGACCCGGAGCGCTACGCGGGCGGCTCGAGCGTCGGCTCCGGGGTGGCCGTCGCGGTGGGCAGCGTGCCCGGCGCGCTCGGCACCGACACGGGCGGCTCGGTGCGTAACCCGGCCGCGGTTAATGGCCTCGTGGGGCTCAAGCCCAGCACCGGCCTCGTGGACGGCTCGGGCGTCCTCACCGTGAGCCACTCGCTCGACCACATCGGACCGATTGCGCGCAGTGTCGCCGACTGCGCCCTGCTGCTCGAGGGGATGCTGTCCGAAGCAGCGCTGGCGCGGATCGGCGGGCCCTTTGCCGAGCGTGTGGAGTGGTCGACGGCGCCGGCTCGCCTCGCCGTCGACCCTGCGGCGTGGGATTCGTGCGGCGTGCACAGCGAGGTCCGGGGTCTCGTCGAGGCCGCTCTCGCCTGCCTCTAAGGGCTGGGATTCGAGATCGTCGAGATCGGGCTGCCCGAACTCGACTTCGCCCTGCCCGCGAGTCTCGCCGTCTCGCTCTCGGAGGCCGCCGAGCACCACCGGGCGCTGCTCCGGCAGGCGGCGCGCGACTACCTTCCCGGGACCCGCGTGATGATCGAGACCGGTGCACTTGTGACTCGGGAGGATCTGCGGCTCGCGGGGGAGGTTCGCGCGTACCTCCGGGACCTGCTCGGGCGCGCCTTCGACCGCACGGGGACGTGCGCCCTGCTCGCGCCGACTCTGCCCGCGGTCGCGCCGCTCGAAGCACAGATGTCGCACGAGCTGACAGGCTCGACCGACACAGACTCGCTCGCCTCCGCCCTCCGGATGCTCTCGCCCGCGAACCTCTTGGGGCTTCCGGCCGTGAGCGTCCCCTGTGGGCTGGCCTCGGGCCAGCCCGTCGGGCTGCACATCATGGGGCGCGAGTTCCACGACGCCCGGGTCCTCGGAATCGCCCGTGCTTACGAGGCGGCGTCTCGGTGGAGCTCCCTCGTGCCCGTGGTGAAGCTCCCGGCGCGGGTCCCCTGAGGTCGGTTCCCCACCCGTTGCGCCGTCAGGTTTGCAGGGTCCCCTCTCGTTGCGCCGTCACGTTTACACGGTAAAGGTGACGGGGCAACGGGTGTGGGCCCGGGGCTCCGTGGGGCAAGTCACCTTGTCGCGGACGAGTCACCCTCGAGGGAGCTTGTGTGCGAGGAGGTGACTTGGGGTGGCGAGCGGAAGTCAGGTGTTGCGGGGAAGTTCGCTGCGCGTGGACTTGTGTGCGAGGAGGTGACTGCGTTGCGTCTCGGCCCGTCGTGGACCCTGCGGACGTGACGGAGCAACGGGAAGGGTGCACCCGGGGATGCGCTCCGCGGGTACACCTCACCCCGCGATCGCGTGGACCCTCACCGGCGCCATGATGGGCTTCGCGTAGCAGACCGAGTCCTCGACCTCCTGATACGGCCCGAAGTTCGGGACCGGCCGATACCCGGCGGCCTCGTAGAACATCTTCCCGTCGGGCTGGGCCGACCCGGCCTCGGCCATGATGAGCGTGATCCCGGCCTCGTGCGCCTCGGCCTCGAGCGCGAGCAGGATCGAGCTCGCGACTCCCGCCCCCCGCGCATAGGGGAGGACGTAGACGCGCTTGACCTCCGCCGTCGTCCGGTCGACCCAGCGGAGGCCGCCGCAGCCGAGGGGCTGGCCGGTCGCGCGCTCGTAGGCGATGAGGAACACGGCGATGTCGGTCGCACTGGGCGGTTCGCCGGCCTCGTGGTCGCCGCGTCCGAAGCGGGCGTCGAGCTCGGCCTGCTGGGCTGCGCGGAGGTCACGGCCCACGGGGTTCGCCCAGGACGTCCGCCGGATGGTCAGCTTCGGATGGGTCTGCATGCCGCCTCCTTGCTCGAAAGGGTATGCCTTCAAACGGTAGGCGCCTGCCGTTTCCGCCCAGTTACGGGTGTGTGAGTTTCAGGGAACGCCTACCGCGGCTCCGCGAGCGTGAGCGCGAATCTCCCCGCGGCATCCGTCCACTGGCCGACGACGGCGAACCCCGCCTCGCCGAGCTCCTCGCCGAAGCCTTCGCGCCGGAACTTTGCGGAGATCTCGGTTCGCAGGTCCTCGCCGGGGGCGAAGTCGATCTCGAGGTCGACGGCGGGCAGCCGCACGTGCATCGCGCGCGTGGCGCGCAGCCGCATTTCGATCCACTCCTCGCGCTCGTTCCACACAGCGATATGCTCGAACGCGTCGACGTCGAAGTCCGCCCCGAGCTCGGCGTTGAGCACGCGCAGGACGTTCCGGTTGAAGTCGGCGGTGACGCCTTGGCCGTCGTCGTACGCGGGGACGAGGGCGGACGGTGACTTGACGAGATCGGTGCCCACAAGGAACGTCCCCTCGCCGGGGCCGAGGAAGGTCCGGAGCTCGCGAAGGAAGGCGATCCGGGCGTCCGGCTCGAAGTTGCCGATCGTCCCGCCGAGGAACGCGACCATCCGGCGGCCCTCGTGCGGGAGGAGGTGCAGCTGGTGCTCGAAGTCGGCAGCGACGGCCTGAAGGTCGAGCTCAGGGTAGAGCGCCGCGAGGCCCTCGCGGGCGGAGATGAGTGCGCTGTCGCTGACGTCGACGGCGACGTATCGCCGCAGCGGCCCGGCTTCGGCGAGGGCGTCGAGGAGGAGCGGGGTCTTCCGGGACGAGCCGGACCCGAGTTCCATGAGCGTCTCGGCGGGACCCGCGGCCGCGATCTCCGCCGCGTGGAGCTCGAGCGCCTCGCGCTCGGCCCGGGTGGGGTAGTACTCGGGGAGCTCGGTGATCTGCTCGAAGAGGCCGCTGCCGCGCTGGTCGTAGAACCACTTGGGCGGGAGGGTCTTCGGCGTGGACTGGAGCCCGGCGAGGACGTCGTGGCGCAGGCTCTTCGCGAGGAAGTCCGGCGGGAGGTAATGGGTGATGTCGGCGGGGGTGAACGCGGTGCTCACGGTGCTGCGGTCTCCTTCCGGGCGGGGCGAAGGGGTTCGACGTCGACGCCGTCGCGGCTCGCGATGAGCACGCTCCGGTCCGGCGCCTCCCTCCACTCGGGACGCTCATCGTACGGCTCGCTCGCCACCACGGTGCCGTGTTCGCCAGACCGCCAGAACAGCGTGTCGCCGTAGGCGGTGGCCCAGATTCGGTCTCCGTCGGTGAGGAGGAAGTTGTAGCGGCCGGGTGCGGCGGCGGAGGCGTCGAGGACGACGGCGGAGAGCGCCTCCGCGGGATCCTCGCCTCCGTCGAGGCGGGCCAGGGCGAGTGCCCAGAGCAGAGCCGAGTCGACCGTGGACTCGCGCGCCAGGAGCCGTTCCGGTGGAAGCGTCGCGGCGAGGTGGGCGAGGCTTTCCGGCCACCCTGAGACGGCGCCATTGTGGCTGAACAGCCACCGGCCGGAGGAGAACGGTGCGGCCGCAGACTCGTCACCCGTCATGCCCGGCGTCGCCGAGCGCACGGCGGCGAGGAGGCAGCGGGTCCTAGTGACCCGCGCGACGTCGGCGAACGAGCTGTCGGCCCACATCGGAACGGCGCGCCGATAGCGGGCGGGCAGCTCGTCGTCGTCCGCGTACCAGCCGACGCCGAAGCCGTCCGCGTTGACGGTCCCGTAGCGTTGAAGCCGCGGCGCCCATGCCTGCTGGAAGAGGCTGTGCTCGGGCTCCACGACCACCGACGCGAGGGTGGCCCTCTCGCCGAGGTAGGCGAGGTGGCGGCACATCAGGCGACCTCAGCCGTCGTCGCATCCCGGGCGGTGCGGAACCCGGCGAAGATCTGGCGGCGGACGGGATAGTCCCAGTTGCGGAACGTGCCGCGGCAGGCGATCTGGTCCGCGGCCCACGAGCCGCCCCGGAGCACCTTGTAGTCGGTGCCGTAGAAGACCTCGCTGTACTCCCGGTAGGGGAACGCGCGGAAGCCGGGGTAGGGCTGGAAGTCGCTCGAGGTCCACTCCCACACGTCGCCGATGAGCTGTCGGACGCCGAGCGCCGAGGCTCCCTCGGGGTACGAGCCAGCCGGCGCAGGGCGGAGCGCGCCGCCGCCGAGGTTGGCGCGGGCGGGGGTGGGGTCGTCGTCGCCCCACGGGTAGCGGCGTGACCTTCCGGTGGCGGGGTCGAAGCGGGCCGCCTTCTCCCACTCGGCCTCGGTCGGCAAGCGGCGCCCTGCCCACCGTGCGAAGGCGTCCGCCTCGTACCAGCACACGTGCTGCACCGGCTCGTCCGCGGGCACCGGCTCGACGACGCCGAACCGGCGCCGGAGCCAGCCGCCGCCGTCGCGGATCCAGAAGAGCGGCGACTCGAGGCCCGCCTTCTGCCGGTACGCCCACCCCTCGGCGCTCCACCAGCGCGGGTCGTCGTACCCGCCGGCGTCGATGAAGCCCGCGAAGTCTGCGTTCGCCACGGGCACGGTGTCGATCCAGAACGGCCCGACGTCGACGGTATGCGACGGCCGTTCGTTGTCGAGGGCCCACGGCTCGATCGACGTGCCCATCGCGTACTCGCCGCCCGGGACGAAGACCTCCGAGGGCAGCCCCCGGCGGGTTCCGACGACTCCGGCGGGCAGCGGCTCCGGAAACAGGACCGGCTCGCCCTTGCGCAGCTGATGGGTCGCGAGCATGGTCTCGGAGTGCTGTTGCTCGTGCTGGATGATCATGGCGAACGCGAAGCCCTGGTCGATCAGGGCCGAACCCTCGAGGGGCGACTTCTCGAGGACGTCGAGCGCCTTGTCCCGCACCTCGGCGATGTACTTCCGCGCCTCGTCCGGGCCGAGCAGCGGCAGGGTGGGCCGCTCGGCGCGGGGGTGCTGGAACGCGTCGTACAGTTCGTCGAGATCGCAGCGCAGCGGGACCCGCTGGCCCACGTCCCGCACGAGCCAGATCTCCTCCTGGCTCCCCACATGCGCGAGGTCCCACACGAGCGGGGACATGAGGGGCGAGTGCTGGGCCATGAGCTCGCGGTCGTCGCAGGAGGTCAGGGCGAGCGTGCGGTGCCGCGAGCGCTCGAAACGGTGCGCGAGCGCCGAGCGGAGCTGCTCGATGGGCAGCGGGTCGGGGCTCATGGGGTGTCCTCGGGGAGACGGTGAAAGTTCCTGTCGTCCGCCGGGCAGCGGCGGCTGAGGGGGTAGGCCTCGACGAACCGCTCGACGCGGCGCCTTGCCGCATCCTCGAGGCCGAGCCGCGGCAGTGCGGCGAGCGCTGCCCCGGCGCAGTGGGAGGCCGCACGGGCGAGATGCGGATCCTCGAGCCCGCGGCGGGCTGCGCCGTCGATCGTTGCCGGAGAGGAGGAGAAGCGCTCGCAGGCGTGGTCCGCTGCGGCGGCTGCGCCGTCGTCGTCCATGAGGGCGGCAGTGATGACGGCGGCGGCCTCCCACTCGTCGCCCGCCTGCGCGTCGAGAGCGCGCAGCTCCAGGAAGCCGCGGGGGCGGATAGGCGGGAAAAGCGTGGTCAGGTGATAGTCGACGTCGTCCAGGGTCGCCGGCCGCGGCGAGCGGGAGCGGAGCCAGCCGCGCAGGGTGAGTCCGGCGGGCGCGTCCCAGGGGCCGGCGTCGGTGGGGATGCACAGAACGGGGGCGTCGAGGGCGTAGCGGGCCCAGGCTTCGGCCGGTGCGACCCCGGGAACGCGGTGGGGGACCGCCTGGGTGCGCTCGGGCTCGATCGCCGACCACACGCGTTGCCGGGTGCTCTTCCACCTGCTCTTCCGGGGAGCGCGCCGGCTGTATTCGAAAGGCGAGTTCGCGAACATCGCGACCAGGACGGGCAGGAGGCGGTGCGCGCGCTCCCAGCGCTCGCGGGCCTCGCGCTCGCTCGCGCCGGATTGTAGGCAGACTTGGAGGGAGGCCGTAGAGCACATCATGGTCCGACCCGCCTCGCCGGCGGCGTCGAAGTGCCGCTGCATCGCCGCGTAGCGCGGATGGTCGAGGGTACGTCGCGGCGGGCGGTGCGCGTCGAGGGCCACGGGGCTGCTGGCCAGGCCAGCAGCGTCGAGGAGGCGGTCGACGGCGGCGAGGTCGCCTCGGGCGCGGGGGAGGAGCTCGCCGAGATGGGGCGCGCAGGCGCTGCTGATCTCGACTTGGCCGCCGGGTTCAAGGGTGAGGATTCCGCCGCCCGGAAGGCGGTCCCCCAGAGGGGCCAGCACACGGTGGAGCTCGGGGACGGTGACGGGAGCGGTGGGGTCTTCGCGCCGATGGACGATGCGCTCGACTTCGACGCCGACCGCGTTCGGTGGCCCCGTCTTGAAGCAGACAGAGGCAACGTAGGCCTCGGCGTCCTCCTCCGAGACCGGCTCTGCCTCCGTGAGAAGGCCCGGACCAACGTGCAGGCTCATGCGCATGCTCCTTGACCGGCGGTGCGGACCGCCCGATGTCCGCCGATGCTACCAGAGCGGGTTTGACGTGGGCTGAACAGAAATCTCCCTCGGCGCTAGGTCCTTCTCGGCCGGTCCGTGGATCACTCTGCCGTCCAGGGCGAACCTCGATCCGTGACACGGGCAGTCCCAGGTGCGGGCTTGGCCATTGAACTCGACGGTGCAGCCGAGGTGCGTGCAGACGGCCGTGAGCGCGCGGAGCGAGCCGTCGTCGTCCTTGTAGACGGCCGTGGGCTCGCCCCCGATCTCGATGACCGTCCCTTGGGCCGGCCCAAGGGTGTTGGCGGGCTCGCGGTCCTCCGTTTCGGCGGTCGGGGCGGGCGCCGGCGCGTCCGATGACGGCGCCGCGGCTTTCGCTGTCACCTCACGGTTGGTGTTGAACAGCTCGATCCACGGGTTGTCGCCTCCGGTGATCAGATCGGCGACGACGAGCGCCCCTGCGGTGCCGTTCGTGAGCCCCCACTTCCGCAGCCCCGTGATCGTGTAGACGTGCCGGGAGTCCGGCCGCATCGGCCCGGCGAAGGGCAGTCCGTCGACCGGCATGGCGTCCTGGGTCGACCAGCGGTACGCCGGCTCCTCCGCGCCGAGACGCTCCTGCGCGTAGGCCGCGAGGTGATCGAAGCGCGCGGAGGAATCCCCGCCGCCCGGAACTCGGTGCCCTTCGCCGCCCACCAGGACGTAGTCCGTGCCGCCCAGGCTCACCGCGAGCAGAGAGCGCATGGGCTCGTCGACGCTGATGAACGTGGCGCCGCGCGGGAACTCGGGGACCGGGCTCGCGACGATATACGAGCGGTGCAGGTACAGGCGCTCGGCGAAGTGTCCGCCGTCGTCGAGGGGGACGTTCGTCGCGACGATGACGTCACGGGCTCGGACCGTCGTGCGGTTGGGGCCGTCGCCGACCGTGACCTCGGCCGGCGAGCCATCCTTGATGCTCCGCGCCCGGGTGCCCTCGATAACGAAGCTGCCCTCGCCGTCGACCGCTCGCGCGAGCCCCTGGAGGTAGTTCACCGCGTGGATCTGCGCCTGGTCGTCGAAGCGGACGGCGCCCTTGACCGCAAAGGGGAGCGGGACGTCTGAGGTGAAGCTCGCGGGGAGGCCGAGTGATGCCGTGAGGTCGGCCTCGGCGCGGACCTTGGCCAGGGCGCCGTCGGTCTCGGCGTAGGTGTAGTTCGCGACGCGCCGGAAGCCGCACTCGATCCCTTCGGCGGCCACCGTTCGGGCGATGTGTCCGATTGCGGCTTGATTCGCTTGGCCGTAGGCGCGGGCTTTCGCCCGGCCGTGCTCCTCCGCCAGCTGGGAATAGGCGAGGCGGTGCAGCGAGGTGACCTTCCCGGTCGTGTTGCCCGTGACGCCAGTGGCGACGCGGGCGCCCTCAAGGACCGCTACTTTCAACCCCCGGCGCTTGAGTTCCAGTGCGGCGGTGAGGCCGGCGACGCCCGCGCCGACGACGGCGACATCCACCTCGACATCGTGGGTGAGGCCCGGGTAGCTGGTCGCCGGCGAGGTGGCGAGCCAGAGTGATTCGGGCTGAGCGGTGTGCGACATGGCTGCCTCCGAACTCCAAAACCGTGATACGTTATTTTAGAGAGGATCGCCGAGGGAAACCAGTGTTCCCGCATCCAGCGCAAAGGAGCCCCGCATGCCAGACGACTCGTCGCCCCAGCCGCTGGAAGCGCAGGTCCGGACGCGGGTTCAGGTCCCGCTCCGCTTCGCCGACGGCTTCACGGCCACCGCCGACGTGTTCACGTTCCGCGATCTGGCCGATCGCAAGGAGCACCTCCTCCTCGGCCTCGGCGACTGGCAGGAAAGCCTCGACCGCGCCCGCGAAGGCTTCGAAGCGCCCCTCGTCCGCGCCCACAGCGAGTGCCTCACCGGCGATGTCCTCGGCTCCGAACGCTGCGACTGCGGTCCCCAGCTGCGGGAGGCAGTCGAGCGGATCTCGAAGGCCGGCGGGTTCCTGCTGTACCTGCGCCAGGAGGGACGCGGAATCGGCCTCTACGCGAAGCTCGACGCCTACGCGCTGCAGGACAACGGCCTCGATACCTATGCCGCTAATGTCGCGCTCGGTCGCGGCGAGGACGAGCGCGACTACCTCGTGGCGGCCCAGATGCTGCGCGCCCTCGGCGTGAGCACGATCAGGCTGTTGAGCAACAATCCCGACAAGGCTGTGCAGCTCGAGGCCTATGGCATCACGGTCACAGAGCAGGTGCCCACCGCGGTGCATTTGTCCTCCGCGAACGCCCGCTATCTGGCCGCGAAGCGCGACCACACCGCGCACACCCTCGACTTCGCCTAGAGGCTAGGCTGAGGGGCTAGTCGCGGCAGAGGCAGAACGGGTGGCCCGCCGGGTCGAGGAAGACGCGGAACGTCTCCCCCGGCTGGTGGTCCGCCTTCGTTGCGCCGAGTGACAGGACTGCGGCCTCGGCTTCGTCGAGGTCGTCGACCGACACATCGAGGTGCATCTGCTGGGGCACGTCCTGGCTCGGCCAACGGGGCGGGTTGTAGTCCTCGACCTTCTGGAACGAGATGACCTGCCCATAGTCGGCGCGAAGGTCGATCCAATCCTCGGACGGCTCGGCCTTCCAATCGAGCAAGGCGCCGTAGAAGTCCGCGAGTTGCTGCGGGTCGGGGCAGTCGATGACGACACTGGGAAAACGTGCGATAGCCATGGCCCACAATCTAGCCCCCGGCTGCGGACAGGATAGGTCCGCTTTCTCGCCTTCGTCTGCGCTTCCCGCCGACGGGGCCGGCGCTTCCCGTTGCGCCGTCACCTTTGCAGGGTTCGTGGGTGACGACGGGGGCTTTCCACCTTCATTCAGACTGGCCGTCGGCGTGTCGGCACCGACACGCCGTTGGCAGCCCGATTCGGGCGCCGAAAGCTGGTGAGAATCCTGCGGCGATGCGACGGAGAGACCCTGCGGATCTGACGGCGCAACGGGAGAGGGGGCGCGAGGGGATCAGCCGACGGCGGCGAGGGTCGCCTCGAGCGCCCCGAGGACAAGCGTCACAGAGGCCGGACTCGCGTTGGGACCCATGAGGCCGATCCGCCAGATCTTGTCGCGATACGCCCGGACGCCCGCCCCGATTTCGATGCTGTACCGCTCGAGGAGGTGCTGCCGCACGCGGGCGGAGTTGACGCCGTCGGGCACGTTGACGGTGGTGAGGCTCGGGAGCCGGTGACCGTCGGCGGCGAAGAGCTCGAGGCCCATGGCCTCGAGCCCATCGCGAAGTGCGGCGCCTGCGGCCTCATGCCGAGCCCAGACGGCGTCGAGACCTTCAGCGAGGATGCGGTCCAGGCCAGCCTCGAGCCCAGCGATCATCGTGACCGGCGCGGTGTGGTGGTACGTGCGGTTGTGACCCTCGGCGGCGCCGACGTAGCCGCCCAGGAGCCCGATGTCGAAGTACCACGACCGCGGATCCTTGACACGCCGCTCGAACGCCTGCTCAGAGACCGTGAAAGGCGAGAGGCCGGGCGGCACGCCCAGGCACTTCTGCGTTCCGGCGTAGCCGATGTCGATTCCCCAGTCGTCGGCGCGGAGCTCGAGCCCTCCGATCGAGGTCACGGCGTCGACGAGCAGGAGGGCATCGCCTTTGCCTGCACCGAGCGCGGCGATATCGGAGCGGACGCCCGTCGAGGTCTCCGCGTGGACGGCCGCGATGACCTTGGGATGTGGATGGGCGCCGAGGACGCGTTCGACGTCAACCGGCTGACCCCACTCGTGATCCACCCGAACTACCTCGGCCCCGCAGCGCCGGGCGACCTCGCACATGCGCTCGCCGAAGAGACCGTTGACGGCGATGACCGCGACGTCGCCGTCGGACACCATGTTCAGGAAGGCTGCCTCCATGCCGCCCGATCCCGTCGCGCTGACCGGCCACGTGCGCGGATTCCGCGTGCCCCACACTCGGCGGAGTCCCTCGGAGACTCTATCCAGCCGATCGATGAACGCAGGGTCGAGGTGCCCGATCACGGGGTTGGACAGTGCTGCCATGACCTCGGGATACGCGTTGCCCGGCCCCGGGCCGAAGAGGTAGCGGAACGGCAGGATCTCAGGCATGCTTCACTTTCCCATAAGCGCGGCCGACGGCGGCAGTCCCCCTCCAAGTAGACGGGGAGTGCCGCCGTCGTTCGCTGGAGAGGTGAGCAGCTCAGGCGGGGAGCGTTTCGCCGTCGAACTCGACGGCGTCCTCCTCCCGCATGCTGACGTTGATCTTGCGGCGGAAGCCGCGGGTCATGACGAGCAGGCACACGATGCCGATGCCCAGCCAGATCACGCCATACGTCAGGGCGTCGATGTTGAGGTTCGCCCAGAGAATGCCGGTGAACGCCATGCCCACCACCGGAAGCGCGATGTTCGTGAAGATCTGCCTCGGAGTGCGGAATTCCTTGCGCCGGAACACGAACAGGATGACCACCGTGAGATTCACGAACGTGAAGGCAATGAGTGCCCCGAAATTGATCATCGAGGAAATGAATTCGAGCGTGAACGGGATGGCGAGCATCGAGACGGCACCGACGAACACCACGGCGAATGACGGCGTCCGATACTTCGGGTGCACAAACGAGAAGAAACGCGAGACGGGCCCGGTGCCGTTGCGACCCATGACGTAGATCATGCGGGACACCGAGGCGTGCGACGACAGGCTCGAGGCGACCGTTGCCGCAAATGCTGCCGAGGTGAAGAGGATCTTGAAGAATTCCCCGCCGACCTTGAGCGCCATTTCGGGGAGGGTGTCGTCCGTGTTCTGGAAACCGTCGAGGGTCGGGAAGACCGACTGGCCGAACCACGCGGCGGCGAAGAAGATCGCGCCGCCGATGACGAGGGCCAGGACAATGGCCTTCGGCACGGTGTTCGTATCCTTGGCCTCTTCCGTGTACATGGTGATCGCGTCGAACCCGATGAAGGAGAAGCAGACCACGGTCGCACCGCTGATGACCGCTGAAGCGTCCACGCCATCGTGGAAGAGCGGGGTCGTGGTGAAAGCGGAGCCGTTCCCGTCACCGTGGGTGAGGGCATTCCAGGCGAGCACGATGAAAACGCCGATGAGGACCACTTCGAAGACCACAAGGATTCCATTGATCTTCGACGTCGAATTCATGCTCCACAGGTTCAGCGCCGTGATTGCGAGAACGTAACCCACCACCCAGATCCAGGCAGGAACGTCCGGGAAGAACGACTCCATGTAGATCCGAATGAGGAGCGCATTGACAAGGGGAAGCAGAAGGTAATCGAGGAGTGACGTCCAGCCGACCAGGAAGCCGATGTTCGGGTGGATGGTCTGCGACGTATAGGTGTAGGCGGAGCCCGCGGACGGGTAGATGCGCGTCATGCGGCCGTAGCTGATGGCGGTGAAGACCATCGCCACAAGCGCCACCAGATACGCCAAGGGGACGACGCCATTCGTCTCGCCGGAGACAATGCCGAACGTGTCGAAGACGGTGGTCGGGGTCATGTAGCCCAGGCCGAGGCCGACGATCGCCCAGAGGCCGAGCGATCGTTTGAGCACAGTGTGATTCTGAGGCATTGGAAAGATTCTCTTTCGTCAGGCCCGCGCGGGGCCAGCCTTTGGCTGCTGCTGAGTGATGCAGTGGATCCCGCCTCCGCGGGCGTAGAGCGGGCGGGCGTCGACGGCGGTGACGTGCCGTCCCCGGTAGGCGTCGGCGAGGATGCGGAGCGCCTTCTCGTCATGCGGGTCGTTGAACGAACAGGCCACGAGGCCGCCGTTGAGGGCTACGTGGTTGATGTAGCTCCAGTCCACCCAGTCCTCGCCGTCATGGAGCTGCTGCGGTGCGGGAACTTCGATGATGTCCCACGGCGTGCCGTCCGCTGTGCGGGAGCTGCGCAGGATTTCCAGCAGCTCGCCGCTCACCTCGTAGTCGGGGTGCTCGGGGTTGTATTGGACGTGGACCAGAAGGGTGCCCGGCGACGGGATCGCTGCGACGAGATCCACGTGGCCGCGCGTGCCGAACTCCTTCGAGTCCCGCGTGAGCCCTCGCGGGAGCCACACGGCGTGGCGTGCCCCGATGGTCCGGGCGAACTCGGCCTCCACTTCGGCCCTCGTGAGGCCTGGATTGCGGAAGGGGTCGAGCTGGACGGTCTCGGTGAGGAGCACAGTGCCGAGGCCGTCGGTCTGGAACCCGCCGCCCTCGTTGACGAGGGCGCTGCTGACGAGCTGGGCGCCTGCCGCGTCCGCGACCGTCCGGCCGATCTTCGAGTCGTGCTCCCACGAGGCCCAGCTCTGCTGCCCCCAGCCGTTGAAGACCCAGTCGACCGCCCCCAGCCGCCCGTCGTCGTCCGTCAGGAAGCTCGGGCCGATGTCGCGCATCCAAGCGTCGTCGAGCTCTGCCTCGACAACCCCGATCCGCCGGTCGAGGTACGCCTTTGCAATCGCGCGATCCTCCGGGCGGACCACCAGGGTCACCGGCTCGTAGCGGAGCGCCGCATGGGCGACGGCGGCCCAGGCCGAGCGGGCCTCGTGGGCGTCCGCGTCGGTCGCCCCGAGGGTGTAGCCGCCGGAGGGCCAGGCCATCCAGAGGCGCTCGTGAGCGTCGGTCTCAGCGGGCATGCGCCAGGTCATGCGCCTGCTCCTTCCAAGTCGAGTTGGGGGGTGGGGCGGCGGAAGCCGCGGGTGAGGACGGCGAGGTACGCGAGGCCGACGGCGGCCCACGAGACACCGAGGATGAGGGCCTGGCCCGTGAGACTGGTCCAGAGCCACAGCGTGAGCGCGAAGCCCACGCCCGGCAGGATGAGACTGTTCAGGGTGGCCGCGGCCCCGCGCTCCTTGCGGTCGATGAAGAAGTGCTTGATGACCGAGAGGTTCACCACGGAGAACGCCACGAGCGCGCCGAAGCTGATCAGCGATGAGACGGTTGCGAGATCGAGCACCAGAGCGAGAAGCGAGACGGCCGAGGTCAGGAGGATGGGGATCACCGGCGTCCCGAGGCGCGCGTGAAGCCTGCCGAAGACGCGCGTCGGGAGGACGCCGTCGCGTCCCATGGAGAAGATGATGCGCGAAACCGAAGCCTGCGAGGTCAGCGCCGAGCCGAGGCTTCCGGCGATGTAGCCGGCGATGAACAGGGCAACGAACAGGTCGCCGCCCACGCGGCCCACCACTTCGAGGGCCGCCGAATCGACGTTCTCGAACGTCGCCACGGGCAGCACCAGCTGGCTCACGTACGCGAGGCCGAGGAAGAGCAGCCCGGCCACGAGGGTGGTGAGCATGATGGCGCGGGGAATCGTGCGGCGCGGATCCTTGGCCTCTTCGGCGAACGTGGAAACGGCGTCGAAGCCCAGATAGGAGAGGCAGAGAATCGCGGAACCGGCGAAGATCGGCGAAATTCCCAGATCCTTGCCCACGCCAGCGAAAGGCGCGAGGAAGTCAACCGAGGGGCCGCCGGAAAGCGACGTGGCCGCGAAGGCGACGAAGAGCACGATGAAAATGCCCTGAAGCCCGACGACCGCGATATTCGCCCTGGCCACGGTGGTAATTCCGAGGATATTCAGCAGCGTGACCACAGCGATCGAGGCGACAATGAAGACCCATGCCGGAATAGCCGGAAAAGCAGCGTTGAGGTAGATGCCGATCAGCAGATAGTTGATCATCGGCAGCAGGAGGTAGTCGAGCATGAGCGACCACCCGGTGAGGAAGCCGAGGCCTGCGCCGAACGATCTGGCGCCGTAGGTGTAGGCCGAGCCTGCGGCCGGGAAGACGCGCGCCATCCGGCCGTAGGAGCGCGCGGTGAAAAGCATGACGACGAGCGTGACCGCGTACGCGTCGGTGAGCCGGCCGTTGGTCAGCTCGACGACGATGCCGTAGGTGCTGAAGATCGTGAGCGGCACCATGTAGACGAGGCCCAGCAGCACGAGCGACGGAACGCCGAGGACGCGCTTCAGGCCCTTCTCGGGTGCGTGCCCCGATGCGGTGGGGGGTCGCGCCACATTCTGGCGGGGAGAGAGCGGGATCATGGGGGGTCCTTGGAGTCGCTGGCTCAGCGGTGAGCGAGGGAAGCGTCGAGTGTGCCGAACGGCGCGGCCGGATCGACGGGAGCGGTCAGAGCGGCGTAGGTTTCCGGGCGACGGGTGGTGAGGAAGGGGAAGAGGGTGAGCCAGTCGCGTCGCTGGTCCAGATCGAGGTCCGCGATGACGACGGCGGAGCCCTCCCTGGGCGCGCGGGCCAGGATGCGGCCGTAGGGGTCTGAGATGAAGGACGAGCCGTAGAACGTCACGAGCCCCTCGCTGCCCCATCGGTTCGGGACGACCATGAACAGGCCATTCGCGATGCCGTTGCCCACGATCACCTGGCGCCAGAGCGGCTCGGTGTCGAAGTCGGGGTGGCCGGGCTCGGAACCGATGGCGGTCGGGTAGGCGAGGATCTCGGCGCCGTTGAGCGAGTAGACGCGGGCGAGCTCCGGGAACCATTCGTCCCAGCAGGTCGGCAGGCCGATCCTTGCACCGTCGAGCTCGGTCGGGGCGTGGACCGGGTAGCCGTGGTTGTCGGCCTGCGGCTGCCCAGGCTGGGGGCCCTGATGGAAGAACTTGTCTTCGTAGTAGCCCTCGGTGACGGGGATGTGGAGCTTGTCCGTCGCGGCTAAGAGCGTGCCGTCCGGGGATACGAGGATCGCGGTGTTGAAGCCGCGGTCGTCGCCCGCCTCGCCCTTGCGGTAGAGGCTCGCGTGGACACAGATGCTGTGCTCCCGCGCGGCGTGGCGGGCGAAGGCGAGGGTCGGGCCGGTCTCAAGGTCCTCGGCGATGCTGCTGGGCGTGTACTCGGGGAGCGTGTCGGCGGGGTAGCGCGAGAGCGTGAGCTCGGGGAGGAAGACGACCTTCGCGCCTCGGGCTGCCGCCCGGCGGATGCCCTCCTCGAGTTCGTCCTCGGTCTCCGCCGGATCCTCGTGCCAGCGGTGCTGGACGAGGGCGACGCGAAGCGGTTCGCGTGCTGGCTCTTCTTCGCTCGTGCGGGCCCACGACACCGGGGGCTGCAGGGCAAGGATCTCGTGCATGGGGGTCCTTCTGGTGGGGATTGAGGACGGGCTCGGATGCGGCCCGTAAATGAATGACGTTCGTTTATTAGAGCAGTGACGCAGGCCACGGTCAAGAGGAGTCCTCGAACCTCTGGCCACCTCCCACCCGACGCCTGGCCACCTCTCGCGCGGCCCGTGGCCACCTCCCACCCGACGCCTGGCCACCTTCCACCCGACGCCTGGCCACCTCTCGCGCGGCCCGTGGCCACCTCTCGCGCGGCCCGTGGCCACGTCTCGTCGGTGAATCCAGTCCCCTAGACTCCGTGGAATGGAGTCCCCCCTGCCAAGCGCCAGCCCGGCTGGCGGTTCCCCCGCGCCACGAAGGCGCGGGCGACCATCGCGGCCCGTGCTTTCCCGGGCAAAGATTACGACGGCGGCCCTCGCCGTCATCGCGCGCGCGGGCTACGACGGGTTGACCATGGCAGCTCTCGCGAGGGAGCTCAAGACGGCGCCGTCCGCCCTCTACAACCATGTGGCATCGAAGGATCAGGTCCTCAACTGGGTTCAGGACGACGTCAACGAAACGATCGACACCTCCGGATTCGGGCGGGACCCGTGGGATATCGCCATAGGCCGATGGGCATATTCCTACCGGGAGGCGTTCGCGAAGCATTCTCCGCTCATTCCCGTGATCGCGGTGTTGCCCATCACCGGCGCGCCGCACTCACTCGCGATGTACGAGCGCGTGGCCGAGGGCTTGCGTGACGGAGGCTGGCCGGAGGACATGATCGTTGACACGATCGTGGCAGTCGAATCGTTCATCCTCGGTTCCGCGATGGATGTCTCCGCGCCGGATTGGATCTTCGATGTCGGCGATCGTCGGGATCTCGCACCCACCTTTGCCGATTCGGTCGCTGCCAGGAGGGGGCGCGGCCGCTCCGCTGCCGACGACGCCTTCGCCCTCGGTCTCAATGCCCTCATCGCCGGCCTTCGAGGCACTCTCGCCGCGACCCTCGCGACGCGCAGCTGACCAGATCTGGCCACGGGTCCGTAGGGAGGTGGCCGCGCGTGGGGCGGGAGGTGGCCACGGGTTGGGTGGGAGGTGGCCACGGGTTGGGTGGGAGGCGGCCTGTTGCATTCCGCACTAAATGAACTATATTCATTTAGAGACCCACGCCACTTTCACGAAGGGAACACCATGTCAGAGCAGAAGCGGCAGCTCCAGGCCGACGTCGTCGTCGTCGGAGCGGGACCCGCGGGACTCCGGGCGGCGCGCACGCTCACTCAGGCGGGCGAGAAAGTCGTGGTCCTCGAGGCGCGCGACCGCGTGGGCGGCCGCACGTG
This sequence comes from Sinomonas sp., assembly GCF_051955515.1. Classification (GTDB taxonomy): domain Bacteria; phylum Actinomycetota; class Actinomycetes; order Actinomycetales; family Micrococcaceae; genus Sinomonas. The sequence goes on along the minus strand of NZ_JBQCGQ010000228.1, from coordinate 124 downwards.
GAGCGACACGGTTGACGGCGCGTGGCTTGAGATCGGCGGCCAGTGGATCAGCCCGGACCAGACCGAGCTCCTCGGGCTCATCGACGAGCTCGGCAAGGAGACGTACCAGCGCTACCGCGAGGGC